>CAKSZE010000021.1 GCA_934525325.1 uncultured Faecalibacterium sp. | reverse complement strand
AACGACGAATCGCTGAATGCAAAGCAGATCGCATTCGTGCAGAAGGTCATTCATTACATCGAGCAGAACGGTTATGTAGAAAGCAAAGCGGTTCTGATGAAACCACCCTTTGACCAGCCCATTCTGTTTACCCGCCTGTTTGATGGCAAAACAGGCAGTGAACTGATGGAAACGATCAATTCCGTGAAAGAGAATGCCACCCATGTGACTGCATAAAGTAGTGGAATATACTGATAAAATACGGTATAATACGCTTGAACGATATTGAACTGAATTGCAGGTGATACCATGCCTTTCCCCCTCGACCATTACATTGAAGCCTCTCATGTGGATTACAAGGAACGTCTTGAAGAGAAAAAGCCGCGCAGCTGGCTGAAATCCGTGTCGGCATTTGCCAATACCGAGGGCGGACACCTGATTTTTGGTGTAAAGAATGAGCCGCGCGAGGTCGTAGGATTGGAAAATCCGCAGGCTGTGGTAAGCAGATTGACGGAACTTATCAAAGTCCGCATTGACCCTACGCCACGCTATCGGGTGCGGGAGGTCGAAATAGAGGGCAAGTCCTGCGTTGATCTGGAAGTACAGGACGGCCCGGCGTATCCATATTATTATGCCTTTGACGGTTCCCATACGGCCTATGTGCGGCATGGCGACCAGTCCGAAGAAGCCACTTCACGGGAACTGAACGAATTGATTTTGCAGGGCATGAACCAGACCTTTGATGCCCTGCCCAGCTCTTATCGAGTGGGTGATGTCAGTTTTACACTGCTGGCAGCTACATTTAAGAATTTGAAAAAAGAGGATTTTGACCTCGAAAAAGACTTGCCCTCCGCAGGATTGATAACAGATGATGGACAGATTACGAATGGCGGCCTGTTACTCTGCGATCAGGGCGTTCTGAAACAATCCCGTATTTTCTGCACTCGCTGGAAAGGCAATTATAAGGGCAGCATTGAAGAAGATGCTCTGGACGACAAGGAATTTCAAGGTGCAAGTCTGATTACGCTGCTGCAAAATGCGGAAGATTTTGTTCGCAACAACAGCAAAAACCCGTGGAGTATCCGTGGTATGACCCGTGAAGAACGCAGTGACTATCCGTATAAGGCCGTTCGTGAGGTGCTGGTCAATGCGCTGATCCATCGGAATTATCAGATTCTTGGTTCGGAGATTCATGTGGAAGTGTTCGATGACCGACTGGAAATCACTTCACCGGGCGGTATGATGAATGGCCGCAGGGTGCAGGACATGGATATCCGGCACATTCCGTCTATGCGGCGCAATCAGGTAATCTCGGATGTGTTCTCACGGCTCGGCTTTATGGAGCGCCGTGGCAGCGGCATTGACCGCATCCTGAACTCTTATGTGGAAGTAGCCCAGAAGCCGACCTTTTACTCGGATTCGGATTTCTTTATCGTCACACTGCCGAATAGAAGTGTAGCGACTCCGGCACAGATCAGTATGGAAAGTGTGGCAAGTGGTGCGGAAAGTGCGGAAAGTGCGGAAACCTCTGCGGAAAGTGCGGAAACTTCTACAGTGCTCCACGGAATGAGTACGGATGCAGAAGTGCGTGAACTTTGCGAAAGGCTGAATAGCACGAGACTGACTGCAAGTACAAAAGAGCGGACGCTTGAACTTTTTAAGAGATATCGGTATCAATATCAGTTCCGCAGCATAAATGTCGCACAGCTATACGGCGTTCAGAAATCGCGTGCATCCTCTATCATCAAGAATCTTATCAAGCATGGATTGGTGACATCACCAGAATATGGCGTATACCAATTTGTGAAGAAGTAATACCGCTATCAACAGATGGTTTTTGAAAACCAAGCGGTGAAGCTGTTACAGCCCATGGAACGTCTTAATATAATTTGAATTATCATAATCGAAATTATATTAACCGCCTGCGCAGAACTGCCCACTCCCCTGAGAACTCCTCAGACGAGTGGGCATTCTTCTTTCTGTATATCAGATTCACCTTTATGGTCACTCAAACCGCCACCAAGTCATGGATCAAAAATCATCATTTTTTATTTGTCCCAGAGTAAGTGCACGGTTTCTGCACTGTTTTTGCACGGTTTCAAGGGATGCAATGGGCACTCTGACTTGCAAAATACGGCAAAGGGTGCAGAAATTACAACGTGAAAAATCACGATGCTTTGCATAAAAATAACGTAAACTCGAAACTTCTAAAATCAGAGTGTTCTGCCCGGTGGGCTCTTTTAATCAGAGGGCCAGGGATTCGAGTTCCCTCGAGCGCACCAAAATCCCACGAAGAATCGTAAGATTCCTCGTGGGATTTTCCATTTTCTGGGGCTCTGCACACTTTTGCACACTTTTTGCACACCGGCGGGAAAGCCGTGTTTTTCCTTGCATTGTCTGCATTCTGTGCATCGTGAGCGTTTTTTCTTACCCCCGCGATACACCGTTCAAAAAAGGCCGCCGCACAAAGCACTGTGCGGCGGCCTTAAAAGTCGAAATCGTATTGTTATAAAGAGCGCTTACTTGCCCAGCATCTCGTGGGCGGTCTTGCAGATGGTAGCAGCGTCCAGACCGAACTTCTTCAGCAGATCCCATGCGGGGCCGGAGCAGCCGAACACGTCCTGCACGCCCACGCGGCGCACGGGGGTGGGCTGCTTCTCGCTCAGGACAGCGCAGACGGCCTCGCCCAGACCGCCGATGACGTTGTGCTCCTCGGCGGTGATGACCTTGCCGCACTCCTTTGCCGCCTTGATGACGATCTCCTCGTCCAGGGGCTTGATGGTGTGGATGTTGATGACCCGGGCGTGGATGCCCTCGGCAGCCAGCTGCTCAGCAGCCATGCGGGCTTCGTTGACCATCAGGCCGGTGGCGATGATGGCAATATCGTTGCCCTCGGTCAGCTGCTCGCCCTTGCCCAGCTCAAAGTGGTAGTTGGCTTCATCGTGGAACACCGGCACAGCCAGACGGCCGAAGCGCAGGTAGACGGGGCCTTCCATAGCGTAGGCGGCGCGCACAGCGGCGCGTGCTTCGATATCATCGGCAGGGCAGATGACGGTCATGCCGGGGATGCTGCGCATCAGGGCAAAGTCCTCGCAGCACTGGTGGGAAGCGCCGTCCTCGCCCACGGAGATGCCGCCGTGGGTGGCGCCGATCTTCACGTTCAGGTGGGGGTAGCCCACAGAGTTGCGCACCTGCTCGAAGGCGCGGCCGGCTGCGAACATGGCAAAGCTGGAAACAAAGGGAACATAGCCCATAGCGGCCAGACCTGCGGCCACGCCTACCATGTTGCCCTCGGCAATGCCGCAGTCAAAGTGACGATCCGGGTATGCCTTCTGGAACATACCGGTCTTGGTAGCGGCGGCCAGATCGGCGTCCAGCACCACCAGATCATCGTGGCCTTCCGCGGCCAGCTCCTTCAGGGTGTTGCCGTAGCTGTCGCGGGTCGCGATCTTTTTCACGTCTGCCATCTCAGTTCTCCTCCTGTTCCAGCGCGGCATAGGCGGCGTTCAGCTCGTTCATGGCCACCTGATACTCTTCATCGTTGGGGCCCTTGCCGTGCCATGCAACGGAATTGGTCATATAGGAAACGCCGGTGCCCTTGACCGTATCCAGAATGATGCAGGTGGGCTTTTCGGTCTCGGCGTGGAAGGCCTGCACGGCGCTCTCGATCTGGTCAAAATCGTGGCCGTTGATGGTAACCACGTTGAAGTTGAAGGCGCGGAGCTTATCTTCCAGCGGGGCGCTGTTCATGACAGTCTCGGTGGTGCCGTCGATCTGCAGATGGTTGCGGTCCAGCATCACGCACAGGTTAGAAAGGCCGTAGTGGGCGGCAAACATAAAGGCTTCCCAGCATTCGCCCTCTTCCACCTCGCCGTCGCCCAGAATGGCGTAAACATTCACGGCAGAGCCGGCGTGCTTTGCGCCCAGCGCCATACCGCAGGCGGCAGAGATGCCCTGACCCAGACTGCCGGTGGACATATCCACGCCGGGCACGCTGTTCATGTTGGGGTGGCCCTGCAGGCGGCTGCCGATCTTGCGCAGGGTCTTGAGCTCCTCCACCGGGAAGAAGCCCCGCTCTGCCAGCGCTGCGTACAGCGCCGGGGCGGCATGACCCTTGGACAGCACCAGACGGTCGCGGCTCGCCATCTTGGGCTGAGCAGGGTCGATGTTCAGTTCCTTAAAGTACAGATAAGACAGCACGTCTGCGATGCTCAGACTGCCGCCCGGATGACCACAGCCTGCACTGTGGGTCCCTTCGATCACGCCCATGCGGATGTGGCAGGCGTGCTTTTTCAGGGTAAGTTTTTCAGCATTTGTCATGATGGTCCTCCCGTATGAACCTCAGAATTCATGCGCTCAAAAAAGCCTCTCGTCAGCGCCCCGGCGTCAAGACTGCCGCAGCGCGCTTTTTTTCGATTTTATATTATCCGTTCTATGCAAAAAGGTCAAGCTTCTTCCAGCAAAATGTACAGCCCCGGGGAAATTTTTTTGCGAAGAGACCGATTTTTGTCTATTTTGCAGACATCCCGCCCCGCTTGACAGGGGCAAAATGGTTTGTTATACTTTTGACCATCGTTCCGGCAGGAAGCCGGGCACGGGCGGGCAGCAGCCTGCCGCTTCCCTTGCAAGCAATAATTTTTTTGAAACAGACGCCACGAAGGGGTCTGCCTTTGGCATGGAATGCCGGGGCAGACCCCTTTTTATTTTGCGGCTGAAAAAGGAGGAACCCTTATGAAAACCAAAAACACTCTCTCCGTGCGGCAGCTGGTGCTGGCCGCCCTGTTTTTAGCGCTGGCCTTTGTGCTGCCCCTGCTCACCGGTCAGGTGCCTAAGGTGGGCAATATGCTCTGCCCGATGCACTTCCCGGTGCTGCTGTGCGGCTTTGTGCTGGGCGGCCCGTGGGGGCTGGCTGTGGGTTTTGCCGCCCCGCTGCTGCGCTCGGTGCTGTTCGGCATGCCCCCCATGTTCCCGGTTGCCATCTCCATGGCCTTTGAACTGGCCACCTACGGGCTGGTGTCCGGGCTGCTGTGGCGCAAAGCAAAGCACACCCTGCCCGCGCTGTACGCCGTGCTGCTGACCGCCATGGTGTCCGGGCGCATCGTATGGGGCATCGTGCGCTTTGTACTGGCGGGGCTGACCGGCGGCAGCTTCCCCTTCAGCGCATTTTTGTCCGGGGCACTGTTCACCGCCGTACCGGGCATCGTGGCACAGCTGGTGCTCATCCCGCTGCTGCTCACCGCCCTGCAGAAGGCCGGCTTTGCGGACTGACCCCCTGCGCGCGCCTTTTGTGCAAAAAAACGATACTTCAACCGGTTTTTAAGGCACTTTTTCCAAAAGAAACGGAAAACCGGAAAAATTGTGCCGTTTTATGGCTTTCCGTCGGCAAATGTGATAAACTTGGACTAGATGCGGGCGTGTGCCGCTGTGCGCCGCCCACAAAGAGTAAATGAAGAATGAGAGGTCGTTTATCGTGAAGATCATTCGTACAAAGGACTACGCTGATATGTCCCGCAAGGCAGCAAACATCATTTCTGCGCAGGTCATCATGAAGCCCGACTGTGTGCTGGGTCTGGCTACCGGCGGCACCCCCGTTGGCACCTACGAGAAGCTGGTGGAGCGCTACAACGAGGGAGATCTGGATTTTTCTGAGGTCACCTCCGTCAATCTGGACGAGTACCGCGGCCTGCCCAAGGAGCACCCGGAAAGCTACTGGAGCTTTATGCACCGCAACCTGTTCGACCATGTGAACATCGACCCCGCCCACATCAACCTGCCGGACGGCACCAACATGGATGCCGAGGCCGAGTGCAAGCGCTATGACGAGGTCATCCGCAGCGTGGGCGGCGTGGATCTGCAGCTGCTGGGCATCGGCCATGACGGTCACATCGGCTTCAACGAGCCCCACGATGCCTTTGATCTGGGCACCCACTGCGTGGATCTGACCCAGGAGACCATCGAAGCCAACAAGCGCTTCTTTGACGGCAACGTGGATCTGGTGCCCAAGCAGGCTTACACCATGGGCATCCGCACCATCATGCAGGCACGCAAGGTGCTGATGGTGGTCAACGGCGCAGGCAAGGCCGAGATCGTCAAGAAGGCTTTCTTCGGCCCCGTCACCCCCGAGGTGCCCGCAAGCATTCTGCAGATGCACCCGGACTTCATTCTGGTGGCTGACGAAGAGGCTCTGAGCCTGATCTGATCTTCCAAGCTTCTGAGCCGCTGCACGGCTGCCGCCGTGCAGCGGCTTTTTGCTGCCCTTCTCTTTACATTCTGCCGAAAAAGCGGTATTCTTTTTCAAGAACAAACTTTCCCGGGAGGAGACCATGGATATCCGCCAGCTGCACTACTTTTTGACCCTGTGCGAAGAAATGAATTACACCCGCGCCGCACAGCGGCTGTTCCTGTCGCGGCAGGCGCTGCGCCAGAGCATCTCTGCGCTGGAAGCCGAAATGTGCGGGCCGCTGTTCATCAGCGCCCACCACAAGCTGGCGCTCACCGACCGGGGCATGAGTTTACAGCGCCACGCCGCCCCGGTGGTGGAGCAGTTTCAGCAGATGCAGGCCGCGCTGCGGGCAGAGATCCAGTCTGCCCAGCCGGTGCGCATCGGCATCAGCGTGGCGCTGGTGCCGGACTATCTGCCCGGGCTGGAGACCCAGCTGGACAAGTTCCGGCAGCAGTACCCCCATGTGGAGATGCGGTTCCGTCTGCTGGACAACGACGCCGTGGCCGATGGGGTAGAGCAGGGCGAGCTGGACGCGGGTCTGGTCATCGACCTAGGCTGCGCAGCGCCGGTGCTGGCGCGCACCACCCTGCGGGCAGACCCCGCCTGCCTGCTGGTGCCCCGGGGACATCCCTTCTGGGAAAAGGAGCGCATCCCGCTGGCAGAGCTGCGCGGGCAGCGGGTGCTGCTGCCCAGCCTGCGGCAGGATCTGTTCAGCCCGCTGTGGGCGGCCTGTGCCCGGGCGGGCTTTGCGCCCAACGCCGAGATCGGCCCCAGCTTTTATCAGGCCTACTATCTGGTGCAGGAGCAGCTGTGCACCTGCCTGACCCGCTACGAGCCCGGCGCGCGCCGGGAGCTGGACCGGGTGCGGGACGTGCTGCTGGAGGATATGCCCCCGCTGTGCGTCTCGCTGGTGCAGCGGCGGGACACCAGCTCTGCCTACATCGACCTGCTGCGCAGCTACCTGTTAGAGGTTCTGGGCAGCACCGCCAGCCTGCCGCCCCGCCGGGGACGCCCTGCAAAGCCCTTCTACACCGCGCCGGTGCTTTCCAGCGCCGCTGCAAAGACTGCCCCGGAGCATCCCGCCCCGGGCACTCAGCTGCCCTTTGCGGGCGGCAACAACTTCCGGGAGCTGGGCGGCTACCATGCCGACGAGGGCAAGACCGTAAAGTGGGGACAGATCTACCGGGGTTTCCCTACCGGGCTGCTGACCACCGAAGCTGACCGCGCCCGGCTGGACGGGCTGGGACTGCGGCTCATCCTTGACCTGCGCAGCGGCGCAGAAGCCGCAAAGCTGCCGGATTATGTACCGGACGGCGCACGGCTGGTGCAGATCTGCGGCCTGCGGGATGCCACCGGGCAGGAGATCGATTTTTCGCCCAACGACATCCAGCGGCTGGTGCAGAGCGTCCCCGCCGGGACGAACCTCTCCCAGCTGATGTACCGGCAGATGCTCACCGGCAACAAGGCGTTCAAGGAGCTGTTCCGGGCGCTGGAAGCCGGCGAGACGCCCATCCTGTTCCACTGCACCTCAGGCAAGGACCGCACCGGCGTAGCCGCCATGCTGATCCTGCTGGCGCTGGGTGCCTCGGACGAGACCATCTGCGCGGATTATGCCCGCACCAACCTCTGCCGCGCCGCCGAGATCGAAAAGGCCATGGCTGACCATGCGGCGGAGATCGCCGCCGACCCGGCGCAGCGGATGCGCTGGCAGACCGCCGCCGGGGTAGACCCGGAGGCTGCGTCCTTTGTGCTGCGCACCATCCGGCAGGACTACGGCAGCGCCGAGAGCTATCTGGAGGCTGAATACGGCCTGACCCCCGCCCGCCTGATGCGGCTGCGGCGGATGTATCTGGAGTGAGACGATTTTAAATGCCCTCCGCGTTGCTCTGGGCATGTTCAGCGGAAAAATTATTTTAAATTTCGGGGTTCAGAAACGCCTGCGGGCGTTTCTGAACCCCATTTTCATGGGGAGGGGACGTAACCGGGAACGGCAGCTGCCGCGCTGGTTTCCTGCGGAAACAGCCGCGCGGCGGGGAAGTACCCCTTCCGTCATCGCCTACGGCGATGCCACCCGTTCCCCACTCTGTCGCTAACGCGACATCTCTCCCCGGCCGGGGAGAGTCTGTCCAAGGGGACGGCTTCAGAGGTGGCGGCAAGGTTTCCGACATAGCGCAAAGCCGTTCTTAGGAAGATTGATTTCCATGGTAAAAGTTGATTTCCTCTTGAAAAAAAGCCTGTTGTCCGATACACTGAGGGTAAAGATTTTTACAAGAAGGAATGAAGCTGACCATGGCCGCAAAAACGCCTGCCCAGTGGAAAACACTGTTTGAAAACGAACCCTTCCACCGCGAAAATTATTATACCGGCCCCCTTGGGCCGGACTACACCCCCGGCGGCACCTGTCTGCGGCTGTGGGCACCCACCGCCGAGACGGTGACCGTGACCTTATACCATAAGGGAGACGGCGGTGCCGTGCTGGGCACAAAGCCCCTTGTGCGCGGGGCGCAGGGGGTGTGGAGCATCTGGCTGCCCGGAGAGCAGCACGGCCGCTACTACACCTTTGCCGTCACCGTAAACGGCATCACCCGCGAGACCGGCGACCCCTACGCCCGGGCGGCGGGGGTGAACGGCGTCCGCAGCATGATCGCAGATCTTGCCCGCACCGCGCCTTCCGGGTGGGAGCGGGATGTGCGCCCCAATATCCCCCCGGCGCAGCGCGCCGTGTGGGAGGTGAGCGTGCGGGACTTCTCGCAGGATACCGCCAGCGGGGTGCGCCCGGCGTGGCGGGGCAAATATATGGCCTTTACCCAGCAGGGCACTACCCTGCACGGCGATGGCATCCACCCCACCTGCCTGAACTACCTCAAGCGGCTGGGGGTAAAATACGTCCAGCTGATGCCTATTTTTGATTTTGGCAGCGTGGACGAAGCAAAGCCCCTGCTGCGGCAGTATAACTGGGGCTACGACCCCACCAACTTCAACGTGCCGGAGGGCAGCTACTCCACCGACCCCACCCGGGGCGAGGTGCGCATCCGGGAATGCCGGGAGATGATCGCCGCTCTCCATGCGGCGGGCATCGGGGTAGTGATGGACGTGGTGTATAACCACACCTACCGCATCGAGAACCCCCTGAACGACACCGTGCCTTACTACTTTTTCCGGCAGAACCCGGACGGCAGCTTTTCCAATGGCAGCGGCTGCGGCAACGAGTTTGCCAGCGAGCGCCCCATGGCGCGGCGATACCTCATCGACTCCATCCTCTACTGGGCGAAGGAGTACCACATTGACGGTTTCCGGTTCGACCTGATGGGCCTGTACGATGCCGAGAGCATCAACGCGGTGCGCGCTGCGCTGGACAGCCTGCCCGGCGGGCGGGACATCCTGCTGTACGGCGAACCGTGGCAGGGCGGTGCCAGCCAGCTGCACCGGTACGAAGCCAACAAAGCCAACCTTGCCATGCTCAACGAGCGGGTGGGCATCTTCTGCGATGACACCCGGGACGCCATCAAGGGCGGCTGCTTCGATGCCCGGGAGCCGGGCTATGTGGAGGGCAAGCCCGGCAGCTTCTGGGATATCGGCGCGGCGGTGGCGGCATGGTGCCGCAGCGACCGTCTGCCGCCCCACGCGCCCAGCCAGATCGTGAGCTATGTTTCCGCCCACGACAACTTTACCCTGTGGGACAAGCTGCTCTGCGTCCGCTACGAAAAGCCGGAGTTCACTGCCCGGGACACCGTGGCGCTGGCGCAGAACCGGCTGGCGGCGGGCATCTACCTGACCAGCTTCGGCCTGCCCTTCATGCAGGCGGGCGAGGAGTTTGCCCGCACCAAAAAGGGCGTGGGCAACAGCTACCGCTCCTCCCCCGCCCTGAACCGGCTGGACTGGAACCGCGCCGAGCAGTACCACGCCCTTGTGGACTACTACCGGGGGCTTCTGGCGCTGCGGGCGGCGTTTCCCCGCTTGGGCAGCACCGACCGTCACGCCCCGGAGGCTTTGCAGTTCTTTGCGCTGGAGCAGCCGCTGGTGGGCTGGACGCTGCCCGCCGTCTGGGGAGACGGCGCGGCATGGAGCGCTTTGTGCGTCTTTTATAACCCCACCGAGACCGCCTGCACCGTCTCCCTGCCCGCCGGGCAGTGGAAGCTGCTGAGCGATGGAACTTCTTCCAGCCTGTGGCGCGGCCAAAGCCGCATTTTTACCGGCAATGCCCCCCTTGCGCCGTACAGTGCAACCATTTTTGGTGCGGTGTAAAACGATTTGAATGCGCGCCGCGTTGCTTTGCGCATCATCAGCGGAAAAATTATTTATAATTTGTAAATCGGGAAAATCTGCGGATTTTCCCGATTTACTTTTTCACGGGAGAGGTTTGGAACGGACTCCCTCAGTCAAAGCCTGACGGTTTTGCCAGCTCCCTCTGAGAGGGTTCGTTCTCTGCTTGCATCCCCAGCCACCCTGCCATACTCCGTTTACATAGAATGCAACTTTTAGTTGCCAAACTATTGTCTTTTTCTGGAAAGTATTGTATACTTGTCCTGTTTAGTGCAAGTATTGCTTGCCGAAGTATCCGCATATTTGAAAAGAAGCACTTGTCAATGCAGACGAGAAAGAGAGGACAACCCTTATGAACGAGGCCGTAACCAAGCGTTTTCTGCTTTACTTCCGCCTGATGCTGCTGGTCTGGATCCTGATCGCAAACGCCGTCATCCACCTGACCGGCATGGAGTACAGCTGGCTGATCTTCCTGAGCAACATCATGATGTTCACGCTGGAGGGTGATGTGAAGGATCGCCTTGTCACCGTAGAGCTGGGCGGCCTTGTGGGTCTGGTGCTCACGGTGGCGGCACTGCTGTCCATCAGTGCCCTGACCCCCGTTCTGGGCGATTTCCTCGGCTTTATTCTGCCGCTGGCCGTGGTGCTATTCATCCTCATCATCCTGCACCCCTACGCTCCTAAGGTGCTGAACAACGTGGGCTTTGCCTATCTGACCGTGGCCTGCATCGATATCCCTGCCCTGACCGCCCATCTGCCGCAGTTCTTCATCACCTTCATCGTGGGCTCTGTGCTCTTTAACGGCGTCTGCGTGCTGCTGATGAAGCCCGCCAAGGCGCTGGCTGTGCGCAGCGTGGAGAAGCAGGGCGCATAAAAAAGTACATTTCTGCCGCTATCCCTTGATTTTTTTGCTCCGGCGTGCTACAATCAGCGTAGTTTCATCCTGTCCAAAACATTGATGCGGACAAACTGAAGCCCCGCTTTTCATGCCGCAGAGAGGGCTGCCCCGGGTTTCCGGGTGCTGCAAGCAGCCTGCCATGACCCCGGCTTCTACCACCGCAGAGTGCAGAGGCGAACCTCTGCCGGGCGTGCCCGTTACAGCACTGCGAGGGGCGCGTTTCCCCGCCGGGGAGCGCGCAATTCGGGTGGAACCGTGGAACGCAGACATTTGATCGGCGCTTCATCCCGTGAGTTTTACGGGGTGAAGCGCTTTTTGTTTTTGTTCAAAACCACATTGTCAAAGGAGAATCTACTATGAAGATCATCTACAAGGACGGTCATGTGGACGAGTGCCCGCAGGATCAGGAACTGCACGTTATCCGTCACACCGCAGCCCACGTTATGGCACAGGCCATCAAGCGCCTGTACCCGCAGGCTGATTTTGCTTTCGGCCCTGCCACCGAGAACGGCTTCTACTACGACGTCGATCTGGGTGACCAGAAGCTGAGCGACGAGGATCTGGCCAACATCGAAAAAGAGATGCGCAAGATCGTCAAGGAGAACCTGCCCATCAAGCCCTTCATCCTGCCCCGTGCCGAGGCTGAGAAGCTGATGGAGGAGCGTCAGGAGCACTACAAGGTGGAGCACATGGCAGACCTTGCCGACGAGACCGAGTTCAGCTTCTTCCAGCAGGGCGAGTACGTGGATATGTGCATCGGACCCCACCTGACCTACACCAAGGCGCTGAAGGCCTTCAAGATCACCCAGCAGTCCGGCGCATACTGGAAGAACGACAAGGAAAACAAGATGCTCACCCGTATCAACGGCGTGGCTTTCCGCAATCAGGAAGAGCTGGACGCATGGGAGAAGGAGCAGCAGGAGGCCCGCGAGCGCGATCACCGCAAGATCGGCAAGGAGATGGGCCTGTTCATGACCGATGATCTGGTGGGCCGCGGCCTGCCCATGTTCCTGCCCGCAGGCTACACCGTCTGGCAGGAGCTGGAGAACTATATCAAGGAGAAGGAGCGTGCCCGCGGCTACCTGCACGTCATGACCCCCTGCATCGGCACCGTGAACCTCTACAAGACCTCCGGCCACTGGGACCACTACCGCGAGAATATGTTCCCCGCCATGGAGATGGAGGGTGAGAGCTACGTCCTGCGCCCGATGAACTGCCCCCACCACATGATGATCTACGCAAACCGTCCCCACTCCTACCGCGACCTGCCCATGCGCATCGGCGAGATCGCACACGACTTCCGCTATGAGTCCTCCGGCACCCTGAAGGGCATCGAGCGCGGCCGTCACTTCTGCCAGAACGACGCCCACCTGTTCTGCACCCCGGAGCAGATCAAGAGCGAAGTGGCCGACGTGTGCAACCTGATCTTTGAGGTGTACAAGGACTTCAACATCACCGATTACCGCTGCGTGCTGAGCCTGCGCGACCCTGCCGACAAGAAGAAGTACCACGATGACGATGCCATGTGGAACCACGCCGAGAGCGCTCTGCGCGAGGTGCTGACCGAGCTGGGCATCCACTTCACCGAGGAGATCGGCGAGGCTGCCTTCTACGGCCCGAAGCTGGACGTGAACGTGAAGCCCGCCGTGGGTGCCGAGTACACCCTGTCCACCTGCCAGCTGGACTTCTGCCTGCCCGCAAAGTTCCACCTGACCTATGTGGACAAGGACGGCTCCGAAAAGACCCCCGTGGTGCTGCACCGCGCAATTCTGGGCTCTCTGGACCGCTTCATGGCCTATATGATCGAGGAGACCAAGGGCAAGTTCCCCACCTGGCTGGCTCCCACGCAGGTCAAGGTGCTGCCCGTGTCCGAAAAGACGCTGGAGTACGCACAGGACGTGACCGAGAAGCTGGCAGATGCCGGTGTCCGCGTTGTGCTGGATGACGACAACCAGAAGATCGGCTACAAGATCCGCGCCGCACAGCAGGTGGACCGTGTGCCCTATATGCTGGTGCTGGGCGCGAAGGAAGCCGAGGCCGGCAACATCTCCGTGCGCGACCGCAAGGGCGAGACCACCGAGATGAGCCTTGAGGACTTCATCGCCAAGGTCACCACCGAGATCCGCACCCGCAGCCTGTAAACAATAATAAGAAAGAGGACGCCGCACAGCTTTTTGTGCAGCGTCCTCTTTTTTTCAGAACCCCTTTTTCACAGAAAAAAGATTTACTTCCCAAACAGATCACTATGGGTGCCGGTGCGGGTCAGGGTCAGCACCAGAACATCATTCTGCACCCGATAGACCAGCAGCCAGTCCGGCTGGATATGGCACTCCCGGTGCCCGACCCAATCGCCCGTCAGAGCGTGGTCACGGTTCTTCTCCGGCAGCGGCTCTCCCATGGCAAGGCAGGCGATCACGTCTTGCAGCAATTCAATTTTTAGTCCCCGTTTTCTGGCCAGTTTATAGTCCTTGCGGAACTGGGTGGTGGGGATGATGGTCAGCTTTGTTTCTCTCATTTTTCCAGATCCGCAAACAGCTCATCCAGATCCCGATACTTCTTTGCCTTCGGGTCTGCCGCGATATGCTCTGCTTCCAGCATAGCGGCGATGGTCTCCTTATTCGGGCGCTCGGTGCGGATCTCGAAGGGAATACCGCCTTCTCGCAAGGACTGCCGCACAAAGATGTTGAACGCCGTGGAAAGGTTCATGCCCAGCTCTGCGAACAGGGCATCGGCCTGTGCCTTCAGGTCTGCATCCATCCGAATGCTGACATTGGTAGTTGCCATACAGATCAGCTCCTTTCGCCTTTATTATAAGTGCATTGCACGAAGATTGCAATACGCTGCACATAAAATTTACAATTTTGCGGTACAGCAAAAGCCCCGCTCCCTTGTGCGCAGGAGCGGGGCTTTCGACTTACTGTTGAATCGAACAAAAAAGGAAAAGGAAAAAGGAGAACGATCTATCTGTCACGCCGGGCGGCGGGGACTGTGTCGGAGCAGTTGGACTGCCGCCGCAGCGGGAACAGCGGAAAGATTAGCGGAGCGTTTACTCCACATCCTGCAGAGCGGCGTAGTCTTCCTCGCCGGTGCGGATCTTGACCACGCGGGTCACGTTGTAGACAAAGATCTTGCCATCGCCGATGTGGCCGGTGTACAGGGCCTTCTTGGCAGCTTCCACCACAGCGTCCACGCTGATGCGGGAGACGATGACTTCCACCTTGATCTTGGGCAGCAGGGTGGTATCCACCGGCACGCCGCGGTACTTTTCAGGGGTGCCCTTCTGGATGCCGCAGCCCATGACCTGCGTCACGGTCATGCCGGTGACGCCCAGATCATTCAGGGCGGTCTTGAGCTGATCGAACTTTGCCAGCTTTGCAATGATGGAGACCTTGTGCATACCGGTGTCGTAAACGCCATCGTGGATCACAGGCTCACGCACCACCGGCACGGCTGCATCCATCTGCTTTGCGGTCGCCTTGGTGACGTCATCCTCACCCAGATCGGTGTTCTCGTTGGGGGTCATGGCAGCGGAGTTTGCATCCGAGATGGCAAAGCCTGCATAAGCGGAAGCCAGACCGTGCTCGTGGATGTCCAGACCGTCGATCTCCACCTCGGCGGGCACACGCAGGCCAAGGGTCTTATCAATGATCTTGAAGATGATGAACATCACGATCACAACGTAGGCATCCACGCAGACCAGACCCAGCAGCTGGGTGCCCAGCTGTGCCAGACCGCCGCCGTAGAACAGACCGGCATGGGCGGTGTTGGAGCCGGTGGAGAACAGACCCACCGCAATGGTGCCCCAGACGCCGTTTGCAAAGTGGACGGAAACAGCACCTACGGGGTCATCTACCTTGGCGATCTTATCGAAGAATTCCACGCTCAGCACCACAAGGATACCAGCCACAAAGCCGATGAAGAAGGCGCCGAAGGGGGAGACGGTATCGCAGCCTGCGGTAATAGCCACAAGGCCGGCCAGAGAGCCGTTCAGGGTCATGGAGACGTCCGGCTTACCGTAGCGCACCCAAGTGAAGATCATGGTCACGCAGGTAGCAACAGCTGCGGCGAGGTTGGTGTTGAAGCAGACCAGACCGGTCAGGGTCATGGTGGCATCGGTAGACAGGCTCAGGGAAGAGCCGCCGTTGAAGCCGAACCAGCAGAACCACAGGATGAACACGCCCAGAGCACCGGCGGTCAGGTTGTGGCCGGGAATGGCGTGGGGGTTGCCGTTCTTATCGTACTTGCCAATACGGGGGCCCAGCATCCAAGCGCCCAGCAGAGCGATGACGCCGCCCACGTTATGCACGGCTGCGGAGCCTGCAAAATCGTGGAAGCCCATGCTCTGCAGCCAGCCGCCGCCCCACATCCAGTGGCCGCAGATGGGGTACACCACCAGCGAGATGGCGGCGGAGTACACACAGTAGGCCTTGAAGTTGGTGCGCTCGGCCATGGAGCCGGAGACGATGGTGGCTGCCGTGGCGCAGAACACGGTCTGGAACACGATGTACACCCACAGGGGGATATCCAGACCCAGATGGCTGTAATCGCCCTGAATGAAGGGATCGAAACCGCCGATCAGTGCGCCGGTGCCGCCGAACATCAGGCCGAAGCCGATGAGCCAGTAGCAGGGCGTGCCGATGCAGAAATCCATCATGTTTTTCATCAGGATGTTGCCGGTGTTCTTTGCCCGGGTGAAGCCGGCCTCGCATAGGGCGAATCCGGCCTGCATGAAGTACACTAGGAACGCTCCCACGAGCGTCCAGCAGGTGTTGACGGAGTTGAACATTTTTTCCTACCTCCTACGGTCGTTTTTTGCACAGGGAGCCCTCTATTCTCTCCGTGCGGCAGTATCCCCGAAAACACAAAAGGCGCTGGCGGAATCAATTCCGTCAGCGCCTTTGCTTTCGATGGCACGAGTATAGTCTCTTTGTGCAAACCTGTCAAGTATTCATCTCAAGGTTTTACGTTTTTCACAATACGGAAAAACTTTGCCCTGCTAAAGTTTGGCAAATGTTTTGCCTGTCAGCCCTTTTCGCCGTCCTTCGGGGGCTCGGACTTGTCCTTTTCCTTGGCGTTGGCCGGGCGGTGACCGCCCTCCATCTCCCAGTGCAGCAGCAGGCTCATCAGAGCGCGCAGCGCAAAGGTGGCCGCCAGCGGCACCACCGACTCCAGATTTTGCAGCAGGAAGGTCTTGGCGATCTCTGCCGACATCAGAAATTCCAGCGCGGTGGTCAGGCCGCTGCTCATTTCATGGTGGAAGTCCCGGTGGTCGTTGAAGAAGGTGGCGCGGACATAGTAAAAAGTGGCCTTTGCCAGACTGGTGATGATGATGAACAGACCCACCACCTCGGCAAGACCGGCGATCATGGGCACTGCAGTTTCCAGAAAAGCATCCAGCAGGTGGGTGAGGTTCAGGTTGAACAGGGTCAGTCCTTGCATGATCTCCTCCGCAGCTTACAGCAGGGTCTTGATATAAGCGGCCAGCTCCTCGTCCTTGCAGGAGGCAAAGAACAGCTCAGAGAACTTTGCACCGGCCACAGCGCCCTTCAGCAGCTCCTGATCGATGCTCTTCAGGCACTCGATGAGGGGCTTGAAGGTGGCAGCGCGCACGCCGTCCAAAATCTTCTTGTTGCGCTGCTCGGGCACAACGCGCTCCTTGGGGTAGCCCTGACCGTGGCCGAAGCCGAACAGCTTCTCGAAGCAGTACTCAAGGTTCAGCTCGCCGCCCCAGCCGAAGCCCTTGGCAAAGGGCATGGCAACGGCGTTGCCGTCGTTGACGTGGGCAAAGGTGTAGGCATCCACGGGGTCCTCCACATGGCCGCAGATGACGCCGGGGAAGCTGTTCAGCGCCAGCATCGCGCCCTCGCCGGTACCGCAGCCGGTGACAACGTAGTCCGCAGCGCCGCTGTTCAGCAGGATGGCAGCCAGAACGCCGCACTGCACATAGGTCAGCTGTGCAGCGTCATCGGCGGCGTACATGCCGTAGTTGACCACCTCGTGGCCCATGGGCTCCACCACCTTCTTCAGGGCGGCTTCGATGATGCCGTTCTTGGCGGCCTGACTGTTCTCGTTGATAAGTGCGATCTTCATAACAATGGTTCTCCTTCTTATTTTTCCCTGCGGTGCGCAGGTGTTATACAAAGTCCTCCCGCATGGGGGTAAAGAAATCCAGCATCACGCCGCCCTCCAGACAGACGCAGCCGTGCATCACGCCGTTCTGCTTGAGCAGGGTGTCGCCGGGGCCTACCTCCCGGGTCTCGTCCCCGATGGTAAAGCGATACCGCCCGGAGACGATATAGGTGATCTGGGTGTGGGGGTGGCAGTGCATGGCACCCACGCCGCCGGTCTCAAAGGTGTTTTCCACGCACATGGCGTCCTTGCTGTAGGCCAGCACGCGGCGCTGCACCCCGGGGCCGCAGGGCTCCGGGGAAATTTCGGCATGGGGCACCCAAGGGATATCCTGATGTGCTTTTTCCATTATAGCATAACATCCTTTCCCGTACAAATACAAAAGGGGACTGCCACACAACGCTGTGCGGCAGTCCCCGGGGGTCAGAACTGCGGAGTGCCCTCAGCGCTTACTGGGGCTGCTTGCCGATGTAGGCCAGAATGCCGCCGTCCACATACAGGATCAGGCCGTTGACAAAGTCAGAAGCCTCAGATGCCAGGAACACAGCGGGTCCACCCAGATCCTCGGCCTCGCCCCAGCGGCCTGCGGGGGTCTTGGCAACGATGAACTGGTCGAAGGGGTGACGGCTGCCGTCGGGCTGGATCTCGCGCAGAGGTGCGGTCTGCGGGGTAGCGATGTAGCCGGGGCCGATGCCGTTGCACTGGATGTTGTAAGCACCGTACTCGGAAGCGATGTTCTTGGTCAGCATCTTCAGGCCGCCCTTGGCTGCTGCATAAGCAGAAACGGTCTCACGGCCCAGCTCGCTCATCATGGAGCAGATGTTGATGATCTTGCCGCCGCCCTGTGCGATCATATCGGGGATGATGGCCTTTGCCACGATGAAGGGAGCGTTCAGATCAACATCGATGACCTGACGGAACTGAGCTGCGCTCATCTCGGTCATGGGGATGCGCTTGATGATACCGGCGTTGTTGACCAGAATGTTGATGTGGCCGACTTCCTCGGTGATCTTTGCCACCATAGCGTTGACGGCGTCCTCATCGGTAACGTCGCAGACGTAGCCGTGTGCCTTGATGCCGGCCTCTGCATAGGAAGCCAGACCCTTGTCCACCAGTTCCTGCTTGATATCATTGAACACGATGGTAGCGCCGTTGGCTGCCATAGCCTTTGCAATTGCCATGCCGATGCCGTAGGATGCGCCGGTGATCAGCGCCACCTTGCCGGTCAGGTCAAAGGATTTGGGAGTGCACTGTGCCATAATAAAGTCCTCCTGTCAAAAATCATATTCTACACGGCGCAGAATCGCAGCCGTGCTGCTTTGCAAAGCGCGTCGTATCCGGCCGTGCCGGAGTGCGCTCTTACTTGTATACCAGTCTAGCATCCTTTGCAGGAAGTGTCAAGGCACATTCTTGTGAAGTTTTATTGTATTTTCTTTAGTTTTTCGCTTTTCTTTCGCATAATAACGCGTATGAACGTTGCTTTTCGGTACATCAGTTTGCGTGCGCTGACGCACCTTGTCACGGTGCACAAGATATTCCGGCTTAATTTGGGCTTGTTGACAAGTTTGGACGACCTTTGTCTTTTACCCCAGCTTTTTCTTCTGCTGGCGTGCTACGATGGGCATCAGCAGGGGGATGGGCACAAGGCGCTGG
The DNA here is from genome assembly GCA_934525325.1 of uncultured Faecalibacterium sp. Taxonomy (GTDB): domain Bacteria; phylum Bacillota; class Clostridia; order Oscillospirales; family Ruminococcaceae; genus Faecalibacterium. The sequence continues at coordinate 6,703 of CAKSZE010000021.1, read as the reverse complement.
GCGCTGGTGCACAGCCGCATAAGGGCAGAGGGCACAATGATGGTCTTGCGGTGCATCATGCCCAGCAGAGCTTCCTCCACGCACAGCTCCGGCGTGATGCCCCGCAGGGCAAACACCACCCCGGCGCGGTCGTTGAACTCGGTATCCACCGGGCCCGGGCAGAGGGCGCAGACGTAGACCGGGCTGTGCATCTCCCGCAGCTCCTCTGCCACGCCGCGGGTCAGGCTGACCACATAGGCCTTGCTGGCGTAGTAGCCCGCCATATAAGGCCCGCCGGGCAGAAGCCCCGCAGAGGACGCCACATTCAGGATGGTGCCGCCGCCCTGTGCGTTCATCTTGCGCACCACGGCGCGGAACAGCCGCGCCATGGCGGCAACGTTCACTTGGATCATCTCTTCCTCGCGGGCTTCCTCCGTTTCCAGAATGCTGCCGCAGACGCCGAAACCGGCGTTGTTGATGAAGATGTCGATGTGCTCGTCGGCCAGCACCTCGCACAGGCGGCTGCACTCCTCGGCGCGGGAGAGGTCGGCAGTCTCGATGCGGCATTCCGTGCCGTGGGCTGCACGCAGCTCCTCGGCGAGAGCCTGCAAACGGTCGGCGCGGCGGGCGGTCAGGATGAGCCGACAGCCCATGGCGGCGTACCGGCGGGCAAACTCCCGGCCGATACCGGAACTTGCGCCGGTGATCCAGATGGTCTTTTGCATGGTGGTTCTCCTTTTTTCTTCTCACCCCCGAAATGGGGCTTTCTGTACTTGTTGCCCCTATTTTAGCATAGCTTGACCGCATTTTCTATGCAGTTTTCGTAAACGATGCAAAAGAGAGCCCGAAACGCCGCAGGCGTTTCGGGCTCTCTCATAAATCTTATTTCAGCAGGTTACCGTTCTCGAAGTAGTCGATGCGCATGGCCTTGCGCACCTCGTCCAGCGTGGCGGCAGCGGTCTTTTCGGCGTAGGCGCTGCCCTCCTTCAGGATCTCCACCACCTCGGGCAGGCGCTGCTCCCACTCCTTGCGGCGGGTGCGGATGGGCTCCAGCTCAGCCTGCATGACGCTGTTCAGGAACTTTTTCACCTTCATATCGCCCAGACCGCCGCGCTGATAGTGCGCCTTGACCTCGTCCAGATTCTGGTACTCCGGCCAGAACTCGGCAAAGTGCTCGGGGCGGCAGAAAGCGTCCAGATAGATGAACACCGGGTTGCCCTCCACCTTGCCGGGATCCTGCACACGCAGGTGGTTGGGGTCGGTAAACATGGACTTGACCTTCTTCTCGATCTCCTCCGGCTCCTCGGACAGGTAGATGCAGTTGCCAAGGCTCTTGCTCATCTTGGCCTTGCCGTCAATGCCGGGCAGACGCAGGCAGGCGGCGTTCTGGGGCAGCACGATCTGGGGCTCTACCAGCGTTTCGCCGTAGACGGAGTTGAACTTGTGCACGATCTCGCAGCACTGCTCGATCATGGGCTTCTGATCCTCACCGGCGGGCACAGTGGTAGCCTTAAAGGCGGTGATATCGGCAGCCTGACTGATGGGGTAGCAGAAGAAGCCCACCGGGATGCTGGCTTCGAAGTTGCGCATCTGGATCTCGCTCTTCACGGTGGGGTTGCGCTGCAAGCGGCTGACGGTGACCAGATTCTGGTAGTAGAAGCTCAGCTCGGTCAGCTGGGGCACCATGGACTGGATAAAGATGTGCACCTTGTTGGGGTCCAGACCGCAGGCCAGATAGTCCAGCGCCACCTGCAAAATGTTCTGGCGCACCTTCTCCGGGTTGTCGGCGTTATCGGTCAGCGCCTGCGCGTCGGCGATCATGATAAAGATCTCGTCGTACTCGCCGGTGTTCTGCAGCCGCACCCGCTCCTTCAGAGAGCCGACATAGTGGCCAACGTGCAGGCGGCCGGTGGGACGGTCGCCGGTCAGAATAACTTTTTTCATGATGTTCTCCTTTTGACAGGAAACTCCCTCAGTCTGCTCACCTTGTTCGCAGCCAGCTCCCTCGGGGAGGGAGCCTTTGGCAGTACGGCAAGGCGTCTGACCCTGCCGGAAGGAGTTTTTTCCGTTTTCTTTATTATAATGCTAAGTATAGCCCCCCGGGGCGGTGCTGTCAACAAGACTGCCGGAAAAAGAAAAAAGCGATGGAAAATTTCCATCGCTTTGCTGGCGCCTCTTGCCTGACTCGAACAGGCGACACCCTGATTAACAGTCAGGTGCTCTAACCGACTGAGCTAAAGAGGCATCTATATAAAACGGCACATGGCCGTTTTACTACTATAAAATGGTGACCCGTACCGGAATCGAACCGATGTTAAAGGCGTGAGAGGCCTCTGTCTTAACCGCTTGACCAACGGGCCATACGTCCATTTTGCATCAGGTGTTCGCACCCGACTTGGCTATTTTAGCATACCGGACACCCTTTGTCAACAGCAAATTTCGATTTTATTGGAAAAAAAGCAGATTTTTTCGCCGCCGCCCCGGAACGGCGGCAGACGCCGCGCTGTTACAGTAGATTATAAAGGAACGATAAAATGGTGAAACCTAAGTTTCGATAGTTGACAATGTGGTAAAATGTGGTACTCTTAGGGTACAAAAAGCTTTTGAGGAGGGCTTATAGTATGGCTATGAAAATGGATCGTCGTGCATTTTTAAAGACTTCTGCTGCTGTGGCAGTGGCAGTATCCATGACCGGACTGCTGGGCGGCTGCGGTGATGGTGCCATTGGTACGAATTTTGGCCCGTTCCAGGCAACCGCGGTCAAACTTAGCGGCAGCAGCAACGCAGATGACCTTAGTGCTACCGAGTGGAAGGGCGATGTTAAGGTCTGGGTGCGCATCAAGGATGTCACCAACGACAAAAAGCCTCAGCCGCTGGCTGCTGATAGATTTTTTGTCCTGAATATCAACGGCCAGAAGATCACCACCTTTAACGATGGGGATCTTCTGTCGGACGGCGGCTATATCAAGCTGGGGAAGGGTGAGTTCAAAGAGAACTGGATCCACTTTGCACTGACCGCCGACCAGAAAGAACTGTACGAGGCTATCAAGGCCAAGACGGCTAAAGTCACCGTTACGATCTGGTCGCCCAAGACAGAGGAGAACTATACGCTGGACTATACGCTGGACTATGAGGCCAATCTTGTAAAGCAGACCGTCTGATCCCGCAGGGCAGCGTTTTCTAAGGGATACCCGATACAGGAGGTGCATCGCTATGATCGACCGCAGAACATTTCTCAAGCTCAGCGCCGGGGCTCTGGTGCTGACCGCCGCAGGGGCTTTGACCGGCTGCGGGGATACCGTGATCGACAAGACCAGCGGCGTAGCAAAGATCGGTGATGTCACCTTTATCTGTGCAACACCCTTTACTCACGGCGGCACACCCAAGCAGCTGACCTACTGGACGCAGTTCACCATCCAGAACCACAGCACCACTGAAAGGGTAGTCATCAAGCCGGAGGACATCACCTGCATCTTCCGCGAGGCGGATGCAAAGCAAACGCTGTATTTCAAGCGGAACGAACTGGTTGCAGAGCCGGGGCGGACGGCTGTCTATAACGGCACGACAGAGTTCTATCTGGAAACCAAGGAAGGTGTGCCGGAAAAGAACAGCACCGGCACTTATGAGCTGCGTGTGTGCTACAATGGTCAAACCGCTGTATTCCTCTATGGGAACAACGGCAAAAACGTAACGGGCAGCGTAGAGTAAAACCAAATACACCCCGCCGCCGGGCACTTCTGGAAACAGGAGTGCCCGGCGGCTTTTTGTTTTGTGCCGCATTACCTGTTCTTTACATTGGGGCTGGCAGTATGCACAAAGTTTTACGCACTTTTTGCACGTCCATGGTCGCAGCAAGGGCGGCAAAGCGGTAGAATAAGGCCGTTCCCAAGGAAAACACAAAAAAGACAGTGCCGGGCGGGCGCCCGGGTTTTTAATGGAGGAAATTTTATCATGAAAAAGATCTCTCGTCGTTCGTTCCTGACCGTTTGCGGTGCAGCTGCTGCGGCTGCTGCTCTGACTGCCTGCGGCGGTTCTGCTTCTTCTGCATCCAGCACCGCTGCTTCTGCTTCCACCACCGCTTCTTCCGCTGCCGGGCAGGCAGCCGGTACCCTGAGCGGCAACGTTGCTACCGGCGGTTCCACTTCCATGAAGAACGTCATCGCTGCCCTGACCGAGGGCTTTGCCGAGGTCGAGCCGGGCGTCACCGTCAGCTACGACCCCACCGGTTCCGGCGCCGGCATCACCGGCGCTACCGACAAGACGCTGGACATCGGCCTGTCCTCCCGCGCCCTGAAGGACGATGAGAAGAACGATGTGGACGGCACCATCGTGGCGCTGGACGGTATTGCTATCATCGTGAACAAGGACAGCAAGGTCGCTGACCTGACCGTGGAGCAGCTGAAGAAGATGTTCACCGGCGAGATCACCAACTGGAAGGAGGTCGGCGGCGACGACGGCGAGATCGTTCTGGTGGGTCGTGAGGCCGGTTCCGGCACCCGTGATGGCTTTGAGAGCATCGTGGACGTGAAGGACAGCTGCAAGTACGCACAGGAGCTGACCGCTACCGGCGCTGTCATCAGCGCTGTGGAGGCAAACCCGCTGGCAATCGGCTACGCTTCTCTGTCCGCTGTGGGCGACACCGTTGCCATGGTCACCGTGGAGGGTGTGGAGTGCAGCGAGGACACCGTGAAGGACGGCAGCTACAAGATCCAGCGTCCCTTCGTGTTCGTCACCAACAAGAGCGTCACCCTGTCTGAGCAGGCACAGGCCTTTGTGGACTTTGCCACCAGCAAGGACGCCGCCGACCTCATCCGCACCGCAGGTGCTGTGCCCGTGAACGAGTAATTACCGGGTGGTTTGCCGGGGAGTTTCCCCAGCGAATGATCCGAGGGTGGGACCCTGTTGCCGCAGGCAATAGGGCGGGAGCTGGAAGCCCTGCAACAGCAGCGACTGCCGCCAGTGGCGGAAACAAGGAGCTGCTGTTGGGGCCGCGGCCAGCAAGATGCAAGCGAAAGCGAAGCAACTGCTGGGTGCCGCAACCCGTTATTTCGCGGGGAAAGCTCCCCGGTGAACCACCTATCCCGCATCTGAACAAGAGAACTGCCGCGTCGGCCTGCCCTAAAAGGCTGGGCTGGTGCGGCTTTTATAAAGGATTTCAGCTATGAACAAAAAATCCTATCTGCGCCGGGTACGGCTGCCCCGCACCCCCGCCGACTGGCTGGAAGCGGTGATGAATTTCATCTTCTTCCTGTGCGGAATGCTGGCGGTGTGCTGTGTGGCGCTCATCTCGGTGTACATGGTGGTTTCCGGCGTGCCGGCTATCCATAAAATTGGCCTGTTCAAATTCCTGTTCGGCACAAAATGGGCGTCCACCGCGGCAGAGCCGCTGTTCGGCATCCTGCCCTTCATCCTGTCCAGTGTCTACGGCACGCTGGGCGCTACCATCATCGGTGTGCCCATCGGCCTGCTGACGGCAGTGTTCCTCTCCAAGGCCGCAGACCCCAAGCTGCGCACCGTGGTGGTCACTGCCATCGAGCTGCTGTCCGGCATCCCCAGCGTGGTGTTCGGCCTTTTGGGTATGCAGGTGCTGGTGCCCGCCGTGGCCAAGACCTTCGGCAAGGCTTCCGGTGCCTGCCTGCTCAGCGCCATCGTGGTGCTTTCCATCATGATCCTGCCCAGCATCGTGTCCGTGTCGGTGACGGCGCTCAACGCCGTGCCGCCGGAGTATGAGCAGGGCAGTCTGGCGCTGGGCGCTACCGACACCGAAACATGGTTCAAGATCAGCATCCCGGCAGCCAAAAGCGGCATTGCCGCAGGCGTTGTGCTGGGCATCGGCCGTGCCATCGGCGAAGCCATGGCTGTGATGATGGTGGCGGGCAACAGCCCCAATATGCCAGACAGCCTATTCCGCAGTGTCACTTTGCTGACCACCGCCATTGCCAAGGAAATGAGCTACGCCGGCGGCTTGCAGCGGCAGGCACTGTTCAGCATCGCGCTGGTGCTGTTCGTGTTCATCATGCTTATCAATGTTGTGCTGAATGTGGTACTGAAGGGAGGAAACCGCGATGAATAACGGCTTTTCGCCCTCCCGCCGGGCATGGAACCGGGTGATGACCGTGCTGGTCTGGGCAAGCGCAGTGCTGGTGATGATTCTGGTCGCCGGGATCATCGGCATGGTGCTGGTGCGGGGCATCCCCCACATCAGCTGGAACTTCCTTTCCACCACCGCCAGTGTGCTGAAAAAGACGGACGGCATTCTGCCTGCCATCCTCAACACCTTGTATGTCATTCTGCTGACATTACTCATCGTATTGCCGCTGGGCGTAGGTGCGGCGGTCTACCTGACCGAATACGCCTCCAACCGGCGGCTTATCGAGGTCATCGAGTTCACCAACGAAACGCTGGCGGGTATCCCCAGCATCATCTACGGTCTGGTAGGTATGCTGGTGTTCAGTCAGGCGCTGGGCTTCCAGACCTGTCTGCTGTCCGGCAGCCTGACCTTGGTGGTGATGAACCTGCCCACCATCATCCGCACCACCCAGGAATCCCTGAAAACGGTGCCGCAGGGCTACCGTGAGGGTGCCATGGGTCTGGGCGCAGGCAAGTGGCACATCATCCGCACCATCGTGCTGCCCTGCAGCATCGATGGCATCGTCACCGGCTGCATTCTGGCGGTAGGCCGCATCGTGGGCGAAAGCGCCGCGCTGCTGTTCACCGCCGGTGC
>CAKSZE010000020.1 GCA_934525325.1 uncultured Faecalibacterium sp. | reverse complement strand
GGTGGAGTCCAGAGGTAGGGAGGGGGGAGTCGGAACACCCCTCCCTGCCTCTGGCCCAGCGGAGCGTCTTTGCACGCATGCGGCAAGTAGGAACTTCCCGGCTAAATCGCAAACCTTCCGGGCGCGCCAGAGGCTCCCTCCCCGAGGGAGCTGGCAAAACCGTCAGGTTTTGACTGAGGGAGTTAAGCCCGGTTTTAAAAATGCCCCTCAAAATCGCCCTCGATCTCGTAGGGCCAGCTTAAAATGCCGCCGAGGTCCCGCAGGTCGGTGTAGCCAAGGGCTTCCAGCTTTTGCACGGCATCGGCGCTGCGGCGTCCGGTGCGGCAGTACACCAGCCACAGGGCGTTTTTGTCCGGCAGCACCTCGGCGGCACGGTCGATGACCTGCCCCAGCGGCAGCAATTTTGCCCCGGGGATGTGCCCTACGGCGTATTCGTCCGGCTCGCGCACATCCACAGCCACGGCCTTGCCGGAATCCAGCAGACGGATGGCGTCTGCGGCGGTGATCTTTTCTGTCATACTCTCACTCCTCAAAGATACGTTCTGTTCCATCCTATGATAGCAGACCTTTTTTGTTTGCACAAGAGGTTTCTCCTTTGCAAAATCCGAGTAACGTGCTATACTATGAAATACAGCAAGGAGAGGACGACCATGAAATTTTCCACCAAGAGCCGCTACGCCCTGCGCCTGATGGCAGAGTTGGCGCGCTATGCGCCGGGCACCACCGTCAGCCTGAAGGAGATCAGCGAGCGGCAGAACCTGAGCCTGAAATATCTGGAGCAGATCGTCACCCCGCTGGCGCGGGTGGGGCTGGTCAAGAGCGAGCGGGGCAGTCAGGGCGGCTACCGCCTGACGAAAGACCCCGCCGACTACACCGCCGGCGAGATCCTGCGCGCCATCGAGGGCAGCGTAGCACCCATTCCGTGCCTTGGCAGCGTGACCAACGAGTGCCCCATGTCCGAGCAGTGCTTTACCCTGCCGTTTTGGGCCGGGCTGGACGAGGTGATCAACCAGTATATCGACAGCGTCACACTGGAACAGCTGGCAAGCCAGCTGCCCGCACCGGATTCTGACGCGCAGGAGAACTGCTGCAGCTGCGGCGGCGCGAAAAATGAGAAATAAGTAAAAATAAGGCTTGACATTCCCCTTTGCATCGGCTATAATAATCAAGCATTCAGCGAATGTATATAGGGGTATAGCTCAGCTGGTAGAGCAGCGGTCTCCAAAACCGCGTGCCGTGAGTTCGAAACTTACTACCCCTGCCATGACGCACAGGTTCTTCGGAACTTGTGCGTTTTGTTTTTTTGAACTCCCCCAGTCTGCTCCCGTTGGTCGCAGCCAGCCCACTCTAGGATGGGGCCTTTGGCATAGCGGTAAAGTTTCCGGCTAAAGTGCAAAGCTTGCGGACGCGCCAGAGGCTCCCTCCCAGAGGGAGCTGGCAAAACCGGCAGGTTTTGACTGAGGGAGTTCAGCCGTCCCCTTGGGGAAGGTGGCTGCGACCAAAGGGAGCAGACGGAAGGGGTCTTTACCCGCTTTTGCAAAAAATTGCATTTTCCGCAAATTTGTGCTTGACAACAGACCGACTTTCCGATATAATAGAGCACGTTCCCGCGGTAAGATACCGCACGAACTTGAGCGATCATGGCCCGGTAGCTCAGTTGGTTAGAGCACCAGCCTGTCACGCTGGGGGTCGTCGGTTCGAGCCCGATCCGGGTCGCCATTTGCTGCTATAGCTCAGTTGGTAGAGCGCATCCTTGGTAAGGATGAGGTCTCCAGTTCGAATCTGGATAGCAGCTCCATGCGCAGACACCTCGAAGTCTTAGGACTTCGGGGTGTTTTTTGTTTGCGATCTTTTGTTGCATCCATCTGGTTGTCTACTCTGCCCAAAAGCAGCGGAAACTTTCTTCCGCCGCCGTCAATTGATGTTGCTGTCCAATTGTTATACAATTAACATAATGCATTTGGCGGCAGTCTGGCCGCATAGAGAGTATTGGAACTTTTGGAGGTAACTACTATGGCTCGTTTTACCCTGCCCCGTGATCTTTACCATGGCAAGGGCGCTTTGGAAGCCCTGAAGACTTTTACCGGCAAAAAGGCCATCGTCTGCGTGGGCGGCGGCTCCATGAAGCGGTTCGGCTTTCTGGATCGTGCGGTCTCCTACCTGAAGGAAGCCGGCATGGAAGTAGAACTGTTTGAAGGCATCGAACCCGATCCCTCGGTGGAGACCGTCATGCGCGGTGCTGAGGCCATGCTGAAATTCGAGCCGGACTGGATCATCGCCATGGGCGGCGGTTCTCCCATCGATGCCGCCAAGGCCATGTGGATCAAGTACGAGTATCCCGAGATCACCTTTGAAGAGATGTGCAAGGTGTTCGGCATCCCGCCGCTGCGCCGCAAGGCCCACTTCTGCGCCATTTCCTCCACCTCCGGCACCGCTACCGAGGTGACCGCTTTCTCCATCATCACCGATTACCAGAAGGGCATCAAGTACCCCATCGCGGACTTTGAGATCACGCCCGACGTGGCCATCGTAGACCCGGATCTGGCCGAGACCATGCCCAAAAAGCTGGTGGCCCACACCGGCATGGACGCCATGACCCACGCCATCGAAGCCTATGTTTCCACCGCACACTGCGACTACACCGACCCGCTGGCCATCTTTGCCATCCGCATGATCCAGGGCGATCTGGTGGACAGCTACAACGGCGATATGTCCAAGCGCGACTCCATGCACAACGCACAGTGCCTTGCCGGTATGGCTTTCTCCAACGCACTGCTGGGCATCGTGCACTCCATGGCACACAAGACCGGTGCTGCCTTTGCAGATTACGGCGCACACATCATCCACGGTGCTGCCAACGCCATGTACCTGCCCAAGGTCATCGCCTTCAACGCCAAGGACCCCGAGGCCAAGAAGCGCTACGGCGTCATCGCGGACGAGATGAAGCTGGGCGGCGCAAACGATGACGAAAAGGTCAAGCTGCTCATTGAGTACCTGCGCGGCATGAACGATGCGCTGAACATCCCCCACTGCATCCAGCACTACGGTCCGGACTCCTACCCCACCGAGCAGGGCTTTGTGCCGGAGAATGTGTTCCTGGAGCGTCTGCCCGAGATCGCCAAGAACGCCATCGCCGACGCCTGCACCGGCTCCAACCCCCGCCAGCCCAGTCAGGAGGAGATGGAGAAGCTGCTCAAGTGCTGCTACTACGATACTGAGGTGGATTTCTGATCCGTCCTTTCTTCGTTACACCTCCCCTAGCGTCAAAAGCCCCGCAGAGCACAACGCCCTGCGGGGCTTTTGCTGGTTATGCCAGATGATTTAAAATGCCCGCCGCGTGCGCCCCCTCCCGTGAAAAAGGGACACCGGAGCGTCCGCAGACGCTCCGGTGTCCCGAAAATCTAAATCATTCTTCCGCTGAAAATGGCTAGCAACGACGACGACCGCCGCCAGCGGCGGAAACAGGGAGGAGTTGTTGGCGCAGCGGCCAGCAAGACGCAAGTGCCGCCCAAGGCACGAAGCGGATGCTGGGAGCCGCAACCCGTAAGCAGCGGAGACCATTCAAAATGGTCCTCCTACCAGCTGAGCAAAGCTTACAGCTTGCTCAGCTGGGGACCCTGTGCGGTGTCCTTGACAGCCCAGCCCAGTTCGGTCAACTGTGCGCGGATGGCATCGGCGGTGGCCCAGTCCTTGGCCTTCTTGGCGGCAGCGCGCTTCTCCACCAGTTCAGTCACCTCGGCGGGCACCTCGTCCTTCTTGCGGTTGTACAGCAGACCCAGCACACCGGTGATCTCGTCAAAGGCGGCGGCAGCGGTCTCCAGGGCAGCCTTGCTGGAAGCAGCGGACAGGGTGTTGATCTCCTTGACCAGATCAAACACGGCAGCCAGCGCATCCGGGGTGTTCAGGTCGTCGTCCATGGCGGTGCAGAACTTGGTGCGTGCCTCGGCGGCCTTTTCCTTCAGGGTCTCGTTGGTGCCGAAGTCGGTCTTGCTCAGGGCAAAGTCCAGATTCTCACGGCAGGTGTACAGGCGCTCCAGACTGTTCTTGCAGCTCTCGATGAGGTCTACGGTGTAGTTCAGGGGCATCCGGTAGCCGGCGGTCAGCATGAAGTAGCGGATGGGCTCGTAGCCGTAGAGGTTGGCCACATCCCGCACGGTAAAGAAGTTGTGCAGGCTCTTGGACATCTTCTGATTGTCCACGTTGATAAAGCCGTTGTGCATCCAGTAGCGGGCAAACTCGCAGCCGTTGGCGCACTCGCTCTGGGCGATCTCGTTCTCGTGGTGGGGGAAGATCAGATCCTGACCGCCGCAGTGCAGGTCGATGGTCTTGCCCAGATGGGTGCGGCTCATGGCGCTGCACTCGATGTGCCAGCCCGGGCGGCCCATGCCGTAGGGGCTTTCCCATGCAGGCTCACCGGGCTTTGCGGCCTTCCACACGGCAAAGTCGGCGGGGTCCTCCTTCAGGTCGTCGTCCATGCGGCTGCGCAGTTCGCGGTTGCCGCTTTCCAGATCGTCCAGCTTCAGGTGGCTCAGCTTGCCGTAGCCGGGGTCGCTCTTCACCCGGAAATACACGTCGCCGTTCTTGGCAACGTAGGCGTGACCGGAGTCGATCAGGTCCTTCACGATGTCCAGGATCTGCTGGATATGCTCGGTAGCCCGGGGCTGGACGGTGGGCTTTTTGCAGTTCAGACCGGCGGCATCCTTGAGGTACTCGGCCTCAAAGCGCTGAGCGACCTCCTTCATGGAGGTGCCCTCCTCCTGACCCTTCTTGATGAGCTTATCGTCGATGTCGGTGATGTTGGAAACATAGATCACCTTGTTGCCGCGGTACTCAAGGTAGCGGCGCAGGGTGTCGAATACGATCAGCGGGCGTGCGTTGCCGATGTGGATATAGTTATAAACGGTAGGGCCGCAGACATAGATGCGGTACTCACCGGGCACCTGCGGCACAAATTCTTCCTTCTGGCGGGTCAGGGTGTTGAAGATCTGCATGGTCAATTCTCCTTTTTGTGGCAGACAGAAGCCGCAAAACAAAACGCCCCCGGAGCGGTGCACAAAGCACAGCTCCGAAGGCGGTTTTTCATCAAAATCGCGGTTCCACTTCTGTTTGTCGCTCAAAGCCTGTAACGGCGGCGCACCGCACGGCGATACTTCCCGTAGGGGTTCCCGCCGCGTGCTGTCCGGGCGCACTTTGCGCGGCGGTCTGCAAACAGGCTTCCAGCCAGTGGCCTGTTCTCTCTGCGCAGACGGTGTGCGGCGCTACTCTGCCCGGATAAACGCATTTATCCTTTTACCCCTTTATTATAGCGGTGCGGTGCAGGGAAGTCAAGGAGGGAACAAAGAACGATTCAGAATGCCCGCCGCGTTGCTTTGGGCATAATTTAAGGAAAATCATTTTAGTATTTGTAAATCTGGAAAATCTGCGGATTTTCCAGATTTACTTTTTCACGGGAGGGGTTGTAAAGGCAAACGGCATCGCAAGATTTTTCCGCAGCGCCGCGCTTCCGAAGGAAGCGGCGCTGCAAATGTCGCTTGCCGCTGCGACCCTTCCCGTGAAAAGGGACTCCCGGAGCGTCCGCAGACGCTCCGGGAGTCCGAGATCATAGATCTTCTTTCCGCTGAACTTGCGCAGAGCGAAGCGGAGCGCAATCAAAATGGTGGTGCTTTACCCGGGATACCGGCTCACTTCCAGCAGTTCTTCTGCCCGCTTCACCTGCTCTGCGGTGGGCGGTACAGCGTCCGGCAGGGGGTAGGGGATGCCCAGCTTCTTCCACTTGAACAGCCCCAAGGTGTGGTAGGGCAGCACCTCCACCCGCTGTACTGTTTTCAGGCTGCGGATGAAGTCTGCTGTTTTGCGCAGCCCCTCCTCGTCGTCGGTCAGACCGGGCACAAGGACGTGCCGGATCCACAGCGGGATGCCGAGGTCAGAGATGTGCCGCGCCATGGCAAGGATGTTGGCGTTGTCCTTGCCGGTGAGCTGCCGGTGGCGTTCCGGGTCGATCTCTTTGAGGTCTAAAATCACCAGACTGGTGCACGCCATCAGGCGGTCGAACGCGGCCAGATACGCCGGGTCGTCCGGGCGGAAAGGCTGCCCGGCGGTGTCCAGCGCCGTGTGCACGCCCTTGGCGCGCGCCAGCGTGAAGAACTCGGTCAGGAAGTCCATCTGCCGCAGCGGCTCGCCGCCGCTGACCGTGATGCCGCCCTTTTTGCCCCAGTAGTTGCGGTAGCGGTATACCCGCTGGAACAGCGCTTCCGCCGTCCACTCCTCGCCGCCCTCTGCCCATGTTTCGGGGTTGTGGCAGTATTTGCACCGCAGGGCACACCCCTGCAAGAACACCACAAAGCGCACGCCGGGGCCGTCCACTGAGCCGAAGGACTCCAGCGAGTGGACGTACCCAAGGCTCTTACAGGACGCCATGGCAGGTGCGTGCCAGCACGTCCAGCTGCTGCTCGCGGGTCAGGTCGATGAACTTGACGGCGTAGCCGGAAACGCGGATGGTGAAGTTGGCGTACTCTTCCTTCTCGGGGTGCTCCATGGCGTCCAGCAGCTTCTCCTTGCCAAAGACGTTCACGTTCAGGTGGTGTGCGCCCTGATCGAAGTAGCCGTCCAGCACCTGCACCAGATTCTCCACGCGCTCGCCCTCGCTGTGACCCAGTGCCTCGGGGTTGATGGTCTGGGTGTTGGAGATGCCGTCCAGTGCCCAGTGGTAGGGCAGCTTTGCCACGGAGTTCAGCGAGGCCAGCAGACCGTTCTGCTCTGCGCCGTAGCTGGGGGTAGCGCCGGGTGCAAACGGAGTGAATGCAGCGCGGCCGTCCGGCAGAGCACCGGTGTACTTGCCGTACACCACGTTGGAGGTGATGGTCAGGATGGAGGTGGTAGCCTCGGAGTTGCGGTAGGTGTGGCGCTTCTTGATCATCTCAAGGAAGGTCTTGAGCAGCCACACGCCGATCTCGTCGGCGCGGTCGTCATCGTTGCCGTACTTGGGGAAGTCGCCCTCGGTCTCAAAGCCGGTGGCAAGGCCGTTTTCATCGCGCACCACCTTCACCTTGGCGTACTTGATGGCGCTCAGGGAGTCGATGACGTGGGAGAAGCCTGCAATGCCGGTGGCAAAGGTGCGGCGCACATCGGTGTCGATGAGAGCCATCTCGGCTTCCTCGTAGTAGTATTTATCGTGCATGTACTGGATCAGGTTCAGCACATTGACGTACAGGCCAGCCAGCCAGTCCAGCATCTGGACATACTTGGGCAGCACCTCGTCGTAGTTCAGGTACTCGCTGGTGATGGGGGCATAGTTGGGGCCGCACTGCTCGTGGCTCTTCTCGTCCACACCGCCGTTGATGGCGTACAGCAGGCACTTGGCAAGGTTGGCGCGGGCACCGAAGAACTGCATCTCCTTGCCGGTCTGGGTGGCAGACACGCAGCAGCAGATGGAGTAATCATCGCCCCAGACGGGCTTCATCACGTCGTCGTTCTCGTACTGGACAGAGCTGGTATCGATGGACACCTTGGCGGCATATTTCTTGAAGCTCTCCGGCAGGGCGGAGGAATACAGAACGGTCAGGTTCGGCTCCGGTGCGGGGCCCATGTTTTCCAGTGTGTGCAGGAAGCGGTAGCAGTTCTTGGTGACCATGCTGCGGCCATCCATGCCGATGCCGCCCACTTCCAGCGTTGCCCACACGGGGTCGCCGGAGAACAGCTGGTTGTAGCTGGGGATGCGGGCAAACTTGACCATGCGGAACTTCATGACCATGTGGTCGATCAGCTCCTGTGCCTGAGTCTCGGTCAGGGTGCCGTTGTCCAGATCACGCTGGATGTAGATATCCAGGAAGGTGGAGATGCGGCCCACGCTCATGGCGGCACCGTTCTGGGTCTTGATGGCGGCCAGATAGCCGAAGTACAGCCACTGGCAGGCCTCCTTGGCGTTCTTGGCGGGCTGGGAGATGTCGTAGCCGTAGGCCTCGGCCATCTTCTTCATGCCCTTCAGGGCGCTGATCTGGCGGGCGATCTCCTCGCGCAGGCGGATGACGTCATCGGTCATGGTGCCGTCGCCGCAGTTGGCAAGATCCTCCTGCTTGAACTGGATCAGGGCGTCGATGCCGTACAGGGCAACGCGGCGGTAGTCGCCCACGATGCGGCCGCGGCCGTAGGTGTCCGGCAGACCGGTGATGATGTGGGTGTGGCGTGCCTTCTTCATCTCGGGGGTGTAGGCATCGAACACAGCCTGATTGTGGGTGCGGGTGTAGTCGGTAAAGATCTTGTGCAGCTCGGCAGAAGGCTGGTAGCCGTAGGTGGTGCAGGCCTGCTCTGCCATCTTGATGCCGCCGTAGGGCATAAAGGCGCGCTTGAGGGGCTTGTCGGTCTGCAAGCCCACGATCTGCTCCAGATCCTTCAGGCTTTCGTCAATATAGCCGGGGCCGTAGGAGGTCAGGCTGCTGACCACCTCGGTCTCCATATCCAGCACGCCGCCCTTGGCGCGCTCGGCCTTTTGCAGCTGCTGCAAAGCACCCCAAAGCTTATCGGTAGCCTCGGTGGGGCCTGCCAGAAAGCTTTCGTCGCCGTCATACGGGGTGTAGTTTTTCTGGATGAAGTCACGCACATTGACTTCTTCCTTCCAGATGCGGCCTTCAAAGCCTTCCCACTGTTCAAACTGGATCATTGGAACCTCCTTGCTCCATTACGCGGTTAGCATTTTCTAACTAGTGAACCTTTGAAAAACCGCTCTTCATAGGCGGCTTTCTGGGGCAAAACGGTCTTGAACTGCCGACTGCGGCAGTCCCGAATACAAGGTGTAGACGAAAATAAAAATCTGTCCACAAAATCTTGCGTTACTATAATAGCAAGAACCGTTTTAAAAAGCAATAGAAAACAAGTGGGTTTTCTTCCAAAGCAAGGGGCTTTCTTTGGGCAGAATGTAGAAAAACGGCAGAAACCCCGGCGGCGCACACACTTTGCGAAAAAATTTGCAAATTAAGGGTTGACAAGACTAACCGTCTGTGGTATCCTGTTCTCGCAGCGGTGGTTAGCTAATTCTAACCGCGTTGCACCAGAAAAAAGGAGCGTCTGCAAGCGCTCCGCTCCATTCCTCCATTCCTTTCTCTTTTCTACGGGAAGCGGCAGCACGGTTTGCTCTGCTGCTTCCGGCGCGGCACCGGCTGTGTTTGGTACCACAGCCGACGCAAAGAAAACAAAAACGGGACGTGCAGCTTGACCACCTGCACGCCCCGATTTTTGTTTTGTAAGGGAACTCCCTCAGTCTTTGCTACGCAAAGCCAGCTCCCTCTGGGAGGGAGCCTCTGGCGCAACGGAAAACTTTCTAGTTTAACAGGAAACTGTGCCGCTATGCCAAAGGCCCCATCTCCGAGGGGGCTGGCTGCGACCAGCGGGAGCAGACTGGGGGAGTTTCGTTTTTTATTTCCCCAGCCCCGCCAGCTGTTCATACAGCTGCGCTGCGCTGCCGCCGGGGTATTTTACACTGACAAAGGCGCTGTTCAGGATGCACACGCCGTCAGAATATACGGTCAGCAGAAACTTCTGGTTTTCTGCATCGTCATAAAAGCTGACGGTGACCGACTGCACCGGGAAGGTATCGTGGGTGTAGGCAGAATAGTTCTGGTTCAGCTTTTTGCGGCAGGAGACGGTGGAAAGCAGTTCGGCTGCCTGTTGAAACTCGTCACTGTCCATGGAGAGGAGGTGATAGTCCATGTCGTTTGTGCTGCCAAAATGCGCCACTTCCTCGGTGTGGAGTGTACCCTGCGAGCTGGCGCGTACCAGTGCTTTCAGGTCGATGGGGCGGTACAGCACCGCAAAAACCACCAGCACGAACAGGATAAAAAATACAGCGGTGCGGGGAATGTGGAAGCTTTTCATCTGCTCACCCCTCCTTTGGCGGCTCCATTTGCGCCAGATGCCGCTGGGCGATGAAAAAGCCCACAGCGCTGGCGGCAAATACCACATAATAGCTGGCGATACGGTAGAGCATCAGCACGCTCATCACCTCGCCCCGTTCCAGAAAGCTGCCGAACACCAGCAGAAAGGCAGTCTCGATCGAGCCCATCCCGGCTACGTTGGGCAGGGCGTTGGAGACGAAGAGCATCAGGCTGGTGAGCAGCTGCACCTGCCAGAAGCCCAGCGGCGAAAGCCCCATGAACCGGATGCACAGGTAGGGCAGGCAGAACAGCCCGAACAGCTTGAGCGCCTGCAGGGCAAAAATTTTCAGGCAGCGGGGCTTATCTGCCAGCAGACGGCGGCTCTCGGTGCTTAGCACCTCCAGCTGCTCCAGCCAGTCGGCGCGGCGCTGCTGCCACTTTTCGGTCTTGGGCAGAAAGCCCAGCAGCCAGCGGGCGAGGTTTTGCACCAGCGGCGAGACGCACAGCAGCACCAGCACCACGATAATTACCGCTACCACAGCGTATGCCATGGGCAGGTAGCGCATGACACCGGTGGTGTTGGCGGCAAGCCAGCGGCGCTGCAACAGCAGCATTACGGTGGCGTACAAAAGCACGGTGCTCTTGTGGAAAACGTATTCCAGCGTCATCAGGCCTGCGCCGGGGCCCAGCGGCAGACCTGCCTTGTGCAGGTAGTACAGCTGCACCGGCACCGCACCGGCACCCAGCGTGACCACGTTGCCGAAGGTGCCGCACCAGCCTACATCCAACCCCTGCCACAGCTTGAACTGCGGCAGACGGCTGCGCACGATGACCCACGCCACGCACCCTTCCAGCAGGGGATAGCTGAGACCGACCGCCAGCACCGCCAGCACCTGCCACACCGACAGCTGCGCCAGCGCCGTGGTGATCTCGGCCCAGTGATCCTTAAAAGTGAACACAATGATGCAGGTAAGTGCCAGCAGCACCAGCAGAGAGATCACGGCCTTTTTGCGGGAGGGCTGCTGCGCGGCGGCTTGGCTCATGGAAACAAAACTCCTTTCATAACTGGAAATTCTGGAATCAGTATAGCACATCTCCCGCCGCCCTTTGTGAACGGAAGCGGAACTTTGTTGGGCAATTTGGGGGATTTGATAAAATGGGGAGACCTCTCCCATAAAAAACAATGCCGGGCAGCGTGCAGCTGCCCGGCATTGTTTTGTTTCGTTATTCTTCCCCGTCTGTCAGCTCTTTTACCAGCCTTGTCAGGGTGGCTACATAGGATTCGTTGGAGAACTGCTGCTCGTACAGGCGGCGGCAGCTGTCGTGCATGGAAGCGAGCACCTCCGGGTGCTCGATGGCCCAAGCCAGCTTGTCGGCCAGCTGCTGCGGGTCATCGTCCTTGTAGAGGAAGCCGTCCATACCCTCGGTTACAAGCCCGGCGGTGCCGGTGTGCTCGGATACGATAGAGGGCTTGCCGAAGATCAGACCCTCGGTGACAAAGGTGGGCATGGGATCATCCCGGGAGGCGCACACTACGCAGTTGCACTGCTCCATCAGGGATTTGACCTCCGGGCGCTCCAGCCGCTTGCGGTAGAAAACGGTCTGGGGGTAGTCCCGCACCAGACTGTCCACGGCGTTGTACATGCCCTTATCGGCGGCTTTGCCCACAAAGAGGAAGGCGGCTTTCTCCCGCACCGCAGAGGGCAGCAGCCGGATGGCGTTGCACAGGATATCCGGGCCCTTGCGGTGTTCCAGCGAGCCTACCGTTACAAAGAGAGGACGTCCCCCGGCAAAGCTGATGTCGTAGCGGGGGAACTGCTCGGCGGCGTAATCCGGCAGACCGTAAATCAGCTGCTCGATTTCAAAATCCGGCCGGACGGAGTGCATGGCGGCGGTGGCGTGGGAACCTACGGCGCAGACGTGGATATTTTTGCCCAGCGCCTTGGGGATGCTGTGGGAGATGAAGGGGTAACCCGCAAAAGCATCGTGCAGCCACCACAGCACCGGCACAAAGGAGCCGTTCAGGGTGTTCACCACCGGCGCTTCCACCACCGTGTTGGCCAGCACAAGGTCTGCGCTGGTGGCCAGCCCCCACAGGGCGCTGGAAGTAACGCAGTCCGGGCGGGTGACCACGGCGGCTCCGGCATCCAGAAACAGCGGCAGCGAGCCTTCGTCCGAGGGCCCCAGCACCACCACCTCAAAGCCCAAGCTGCGCAGCACCGGCACGGCGCTTACCAGCACAATGGGCGCGCCGGTCATGGTCAGTTCGTGGCTCAAAATCAGCGCACGGCGTCCCTTGGCGGAGAACACGTCATCGGCGCACAGCTCCCGGCGGAAGTGCAGCAGCGCCTGCGGGATGCGGCAGCTGTGCTGCGCCATGGCATGCGCCAGACGCAGCAGCTCGGTAACGCTGTCCTTGCCCCGGGCGGCGGCGCGTACTTCGTCCAGCAATGCGCGGGACACCAGTGCGCAGCGGCTGCCGGGCAGGTGCTGGGTGCTCAGGTACAGGGCGGTAGCGCCGTCAAAGCCAAAGGAGGCATCGCAGATCGCAAGGTCTGCGCCCTCCCGCAGGGCGGCGGCAAAATAGGTCAGGGCGGTGGGGGTGCACTCTACGTCCTCGCTTACCAGCAGCACCCCGGCAACAGCGGGGGTCAGCTCGCCCTCCAGCCGTGTCACCAGACGGAACTTGCGGTGCAGCTGGTTTTGCAGCGCCGTTTCCAGCGCCTTGTGACGCCCCGGCGCGTAGACCAGAAGATAGGTGCTCTGGGTATCGGTATAGACCTGCTTGGACAATTGCTTGCGTTGCAGGGTACTGTAACTGGTGTACATGATCCAACTCCTCCGGGCAGAATATCGGGCGGGCTCAGTGGCCGCGCAGCAGGGTCAGCAGCCTGCGCAGCGGGGCGGTCAGCCGCCAGCTGCTGCTGGCGCGCATATTTTCCAGCGAGACCTGATATTCGTGCTGGATGCCCTGCAAGGTCAGCAGCTGCTGGTTCAGCCGCATACACTCGGCGCGGCTGGCCTGCAACACCTCGTCCGCTTCCTGCGCGGCAGTGGCGTTTTTCAGCTTCAGGTCGTTCAGCGCCCGCAGCAGGGATTTGCCGGGCTGCTCGTGCAGAAAACGTCCCAGCGGGTAGTAGTGATAGTTCACCGCAAACTTCATGCCGGCACCAAAGCCGGTGGTGCAGTGCAGCGAAAGGTTGGGGTCTACGTCTAAAAACAGCAGGCTGTCCTCCTGCAGTACAAGGCCGTTGACCGGCTGAAAGCTGATGCGCTCGTCCGAGATGGCAAGGTCGGTGATGCAGCAGGCCAGCTCGCCCGGGTCCAGACGGACGGCGCGGGCGTCCTCCGGCAGAATAAAGGTGACCGACACCTCGTGGGTCAGCTCGTTGTAGACATCCTCGGTGGCGACAAGGCATTCCCGGGGCGAAAAGCCGCTGCCGGTGTCGTAGAACAGCTGCGGCAGGGTAAGGGTGATGTTCTCGGCCTCGGCGCTGTGCCTGGAAAGCTCGGTCTGGCAGGTCAGCAGCTGCTGTTCCAGCTCCAGACACCGCTGCGCCAGCTGGGAAACACCTTCGTCCGAAAGCTTGAGCTGCTGCTCCAGCTCGGCAATGTGCGCCTGCATGGCAGCAGGGGTCACGGGGGCATCGTGGTTCATAACGGGGATCCTCCTCTTCCTTATCCTAAGATCGGCTGCGCCGCCGCAGCCGGAACATTCAGAAAATCAGTGCCGTGGGGTGTAGTGTACCTGCGGGGTGTGCCGCCGGGCGGGAAACAGCTTGATGACCAGATCCCGCCGCCGCTGCAGCAGGACGCAGACAAGCCAGATGGAGCCCAGCGAAAGGACATATTGCAGGCAGATGCCCAGAACAGGGCGGTCAACGTATTTTGCGGCGAACAGATACCACGGAATGGCGGTAAGTTCCACCGTATGTACGCAGAAGATGTACAGGGAGCGGCGGCCAATGGCCTCGAAAAAGCTCACCAGCGCATTCCGGTGCCGGTTCAAGCGCAGAAACAGCCGGACGAACAGCAGCCCGGCAAGGCCGTCCAGCAGGATGCTGATGGGGCCTAAGGTCCACTCTGCCATGGACACACAGTCGGTGATGCCGGTGGCAAAGGCAGCCACCGGGATCAGCAGAACGGCAGCCCACAGGATGCAGGACATCCGGCGGGACAGGGGCTGATCCAGCCAGTGCTGACGCTTGGCAAGGTAGCCAAGGTACAGGTACGGCGTGATCACCGCGCCCTGGATCAGGCAGAAGGGCAGTTCCCATACAAGGCTGGTACCCCAGCCCAGCAGGGCGCAGCCGCCCACCGCCCACGGGATGTACCGCTCCGGGAAGATGTTCAGGATAATGTCCAGCGCGATCCAGCCCATCAGCAGCGCCAGCAGGTACCACATGGGCCCGCAGGAAAAGAACTCCTGTCCGAAGTAGGTGGCGGTGTGGGGCAGCCCCAGCAGAAAACCGCCTGCCACCTTGATGCTCTCGGTCAGGGAGCCGGGCAGATAGTGAAAGGTGTTATAATGAATGATGAAATGCAGCACTGTGGTGAAAACCGCCGTGTAGCAAAAGGGCTTGAGCAGACTTTTGAGCTGCTGGTGGATGCACTTGCCGATGGAGCGCTTACGGAAGCCGTAGCCGCTGGCAATAAAAAAGGCTGCCATCAGCGTTTCGCGGTAGATAAAGCAAAAAAAGGCGGTCAGTGACAGGCCGTTCGACAGCTGGAGCGGATAAAGCTCCGCAGTATGCCCCAGCACGATGGACAGCATCCCTGCGCCCTTGAGCATATCAAACATCCCGATGGAGCTGACAGTGCGGGGCTTGGTTGTTTCCATGAAAGATTCCTTCCCTGCGCCGGGCCAATACCCCTCAAGAAAAAAGCCAGATACGGCGCAAATGATCGATTTTTATACAGTATTGTCATGATATATGGCTAGTATAATGCTTTTTATAGAGACTGTCAATTTTGTTTTGCAGTCCGCACCATACCGGAACTGGTATTTTGCGCTAAAAATTGTAACACAGGAACCGGAAGATTGCAACGAAAGGTAGAATTTGGCCAAACCGTACCGGAAGATACGCAAGTAAAAATTGTCAATGCTGGAAATTAAATGTTGCAGAAGTATTGCATTGCACTGGAAGATATTGTATACTGGGCACAGTGCGGCGCACCGCTGCATGAAAAGGACAACGCGGGAGGAAATTGCAATAATGAAGGTAAAGGTATTGGACAACGTTTATGATCTGGTCACCCTGAATATGGAACAGCGTTTTTCGGAGCGTGTGGCGCTCCGCTTTTATGATAAGGAGACGGACACAGTGACCGCAGTCCAGTATAAGGACTACGCGCGGGACATCCGCCGGGCGGTCAGCTACTTCCAGAGCACGATCCCGGATATCAAGGGCAAAAAGATCTGCCTGCTGAATAAGAACTGCTACGAGTATGCCGTGAACACCTTCGGCATCATTCTGGCGGGCGGTGTGCTGGTACTGCTCAACCAGCACAAGAGCTGGGACGAGCTGTCCTACGAGCTGGGGCTGGTGGAACCCGCCGCCATCCTGACCGATGGTGACGACTACGGCACCAAGGAGCAGCTGGAAGCCGCCTACGGCAGCATCCTGCGCCCGATGGACGGCTTCCGCGCTTATGAGCCGGTGGCAGAGATGCCCCGCTGCATCGGCCACGATGACCTGATGATCCTGATGTTCACCTCCGGCACCACCGGCCGCAGCAAGGGCGTGATGCTGAGCGAGCGCAACTTCTTCAGCGTCATGCGCGCCCATGTGCAGATCGGTGAGCACATGATGGAGTATAAGCAGGACCCGGAGCTTGTGGTCAGCCAGTACACGGTGCTGCCCATGTTCCATCTGGGCGCGTTCATCTGCCTGTTCTCGTGGGCACACGCGGGCTGGGGCCTGAACATCAGCGGCGATATCCGCAACTTCTATAAGGAGATCCAGCGGATGCCCAGTCAGGTCATGGCGGTGGTGCCGGTGATCATGAACTCCCTGCACAAGGACGTGATGCGCGGCCGCAAGGAGCGTCTGGGCGAGCTGTGGGTGCCCATCTGCTCTTCTGCCATGTTCGACCCGCAGGTGATGCTTGATATGGCCACCAACGGGATGTTCGTGGTGCAGACCTACGGCGCTACCGAGACTTGCGGCGACGGCATCATCAATTACGCGCAGGATGCAAAGCACATCGGCGCTGTGGGACAGGGCAACGATTATCTGGACTACAAGCTCGAGCCGGACGGAGAGCTGTGCATCCGGGGCGACAGCATCATGCTGGGCTACTACAAGGACCCCGAGGCCACTGCTGCGGTCATCGACAAGGACGGCTGGTTCCACACCGGCGACCTTGCCCGGGTGGACGAGGACGGCTACTACTACATCACCGGCCGCAAGAAGAACCTGATCATTCTGGACAGCGGCGAGAACATCAGCCCTGAGGAGCTGGAGGGTCTTGTGGAAAAATGCCCCGCCGTGCAGGAATGCGTCGTGAAGGAAATGGGCAAAAAGATCGGCGTTGTGGTGTACTGCCCGCAGGACAAGCAGCAGACTGTGCAGGATCATATCACCGAGATGAACCGTACCCTGCCGATGTATAAGCGCATCGGTGTGGTGGAGTTCAGCGCAGAACCGCTGCCCCGCAATGCTACGGGCAAATTGCTGCGCTGAGCACAAAACAAACGGAATAAAACAGGCGGGATAGTACAGAAAGGAAAATTGCAATGGGCAAATTTGTGGAAAACATGTATGATGCCATTACGCTGGGCATGGAAAAGGAATTTCCCGAGCGCGTGGCCTTCCGCTACTACACCGAGGAGACCGACACGGTGACCACCGTCCTTTTTAAGGAGCTGGCACAGGATGTCCGCCGGACGGTCACCTACCTCCAGAGCACCATCCCGGATGTGAAGGGCAAAAAGATCTGCCTGCTGAGCAAGAACAGCTACGAATATGTGGTAAACACCTTCGGCGCGATCATGGCTGGCTGCGTGCTGGTGCCGATGAACCAGCGCAAGAGCTGGGCAGAGCTGTCCCACGAGCTGGAACTGGTGGAGCCTGCCGCCATCCTGACCGACGGCGAGGACTACGGCAACAAGGAGCAGCTGGAGGCTGCCTACGGCAGCCTGCTGCGTCCCATGGACGGCTTCCGCAGCTATGAGCCTGCGGCAGAGCTGCATCCCATCGGTCACGACGACCTGATGGTGCTGATGTTCACCTCCGGCACCACCGGCCTGAGCAAGGGCGTTATGATGAGCGAGCGCAACCTGTTCAGCGCTGGCCATGTGCTGTGGGCCATCTCCGCACAGCTGGCAGACAAGATCGATCTGACAAAGCCCCTGCCCGGCCACTACATGGTGCTGCCCATGTTCCATCTGGGCGCTTTCATCGACCTGTTCTCCACTACCGTCATGGGCTGGCCGCTGAATCTGGGCAGCGATATCCGTAACTTCTACCGCGATATCGAGAAGATGCCCAGCCAGATCATGTCTGTGGTGCCGATGATCATGAACTCCCTGCACAAGGATGTGATGCGCGGGCACCGCGACCGTCTGGGCGATCTGTGGGTGCCCATCGGCTCCTCTGCCATGTTTGATCCGCAGGTGCTGCTGGATATGGTGCACAACGGGATGTTCGTCATCCAGTGCTACGGCGCTACCGAGACCTGCGCCGCCGGTATCATCAACTTTGCACAGGACGAAAAGCACATTGGCGCCGTGGGTCAGGGCAGCAAGTACATGGACTACAAGATCGAGCCGGACGGCGAGCTGTGTATGCGCGGCGACTGCGTGATGATGGGCTACTATAAAGACCCGGAAGGCACCGCAGAGGTCATCGACAAGGACGGCTGGGTGCATACCGGCGACCTTGCCCGGGTGGACGAGGATGGCTACTATTACATCATCGGCCGCAAGAAGAACCTGATCATTCTGGACAGCGGCGAGAACGTCAGCCCTGAGGAGCTGGAGGGCATGGTAGAAAAATGTCCCGTCGTACAGGAATGTATCGTAAAAGAACTGGGCAAAAAGATAGGTGTTGTGGTATACTGTGAAAAGGAGCATCAGCAGACCGTGCGGGACTTTGTTACCGAGATGAACCGTACTGTCCCCCTGTACAAGCGCATCGGCGTGGTGGAGTTCAGCGAAACACCGCTGCCCCGCAACGCTACGGGCAAGCTGGTGCGCAAGTAAAACGCAACAGAAAGGAAGCATAATACGATGGAACGTGCAGAAATCATTTCTCAGATCACGGCTATTCTGGAGGATGTCGCAGAGGTATCGCCGGAGGATGTGACCGAAAGCAGCGTCCTGATGGACGATCTGGATCTGTCCTCTATGGAGATCCTGACCATTGTGGCAGATCTTGAGGAGACCTTTGGTCTGCGCATCCCGGAAAAGGAGCTGCGCAACTTTGTCACCATGGGTGATCTGGTGGATTATCTGGCAGCAAACGTGGGGTAAAAAACCAATGGAAACACAACAGCGCTCGACGGAATATAACTTTCAGGGTGTCATGTATTTTTTTCGTCGGGAAAAGATCCAGTGCCGGTATCAGTTCTCGCTGCGGGATGCGGTGGATATCACCCTCTTGCAGCGGGCACTGACAACGGCCTTGGCAGGTGCGCCTTATTATACCCAGCGTCTGGTGCAGGAAAAGCGGGAGATGTGGCTGGAGCCCAACACCGAGCCCTGCCTTGTGTACCCCGGCAGCACCATGCGCAATATCCCGGAGGAAACGAACGGCTATCTGTTCTGCGTCAGCTGCGAGGGGAACACCATCTACTTTGACTGGCACCACTTCCTGCTGGACGGCCACGGGGTATCGCCCCTGTTCACCAGCCTTCTGGAGCAGTACTGCAACCTGCGTTACGGCACTGCCTTTGCGGTGCAGTCCATCGTGTGCGACCCGCCCTATGATATGGAAGCCATGCTGGCAGAGCACCCGCCCGTGGAGGGCGGAAGCGACGCCATCCAGCGGGATGTGGTGCAGACCTACGAGGGTACGCTGCGCCGCACCCGGGTGTGCCTGAGCAAGCAGAGCCTTGTGGAAAAAGCACTGGCAAACAACGCAAAGCCGGTAAGCGCCCTGATGGGTCTGCTGTGCATGGCCATGCGGGAGTATCTGGGCAAGGAGAACATCCGGTATTCCTACTCGTCTGATACCCGCGATGTGGCAGGCGTGCCGAATGCGCTGTACAACTGCGTGTGTTCTTTCCAGCATGAGGTGCAGCTGCAAGCCCAGACCCGTCTTGCAGATTTTGTAGCGGATGTAGATGCAGACATCAAGCGGGACTTGCAGCCGCAGTCCAAGCGTCACCGTATGGCCGACCAGATGGGCTGGGTGTACAAGGTGGACCAGCAAAAAGCGCCCCTGCGCATCAAGCAGCGGGTGTTCCAGATGGGCGAGTACATCGGCGGCACCATTTCGGATTTCTGGCTCAGCTATCTGGGCAACCCGCTGATGCCCGCCACCCCAGAGCTGGCACAGTACACCACGGATTTTGGTGTCTGGGTACCGCCGGATGGCGCATCCATGGGCGTGGAAGCCGCCAGCCTGAACGGAAAGATCATCCTGTGCATCCAAAACAAGGCACCCAACCCGGGTCTGGCCGATATCCTCCGCAAGACCTTTGAAAACGAAGGCGTTGCGGTGCTGGAGGCCGAGGATCTGGACTGAGAAATACATATTGTAAAAGCAAAAGGCTGTTGCACGTTTTTGTGCGGCAGCTTTTTTGCTGTGTTTTAGAAGAAAATCCGGTTGCAAAGCTGTGAAAAAATGGTTAAATAAAGAAAGGATATTTCTGCAAGGAGAGGAACACCATGGAACAACAGAACATGCGCCTGCGCAATGCGGGCTTTGCGACCTTTTTCTTCAGCGGCATCTGCGCCATCAGCGCAGGTGTGGTGGTCAGCCTGCTGCAGGAGCGCTATGGCTTTGCCTACGGTATGACCGGTACGCTGCTCTCCCTGATGAGCGTGGGCAACCTGCTGGCAGGGCTGCTGATGGGGATGCTGCCCAGTGCACTGGGCATGAAGCGCAGCGTGCTGCTGCTGACCATCGGCTACGCGGTGGGCTACGCCGTCATGGGGCTGACCGGTGCAGTGGCGCTGCTGGCAGCGGCCTTTTTTGTGGTGGGCATCGCTAAGGGCAGCGTTATCAATACCTGTACCATTCTGGTCAGCGACAACTCTGCCGACCGCACCCGGGGCATGAACCTGATGCACAGCTGCTACGCCTGCGGCGCACTGCTGTGCCCCTTCCTCATCGCGGCAGCAGCCCGGGTAAGCACCGAGCTGGCCGTGTTTTTGCTGGCGGCCATGGGCCTTTTGCTCTGGCTGGTATACGTCTTTACCCCGCTGCGCGGCGGAAAGAGCAAAAGCAGTGCCGAGAAGGAAGCCATCGACTGGAGCTTTCTGCGCTCTGCCCGCTTCTGGCTGCTGACCGGTCTGCTGTTTTTCCAGAATGCCGCCGAGCAGAGCGTCAACGGCTGGATGGTGACCTACTTCAAGGGCAGCGGCATCATTGCTGGCACGCTGGCGGCCTACACCGTCACTGTGATGTGGGGCGCTACGCTGGTGGGACGGCTGCTCATTGCCTTTGTGTTCCCCTTAAAAAATCCCCGCAAGGCCATGGTGGGCATGAGCGTGCTGTGCACCGTGTTCTATGTGCTGCTGGTCATGGCGCACACGCAGGGCGCAGCCATCCTGCTGCTGTTCGCCTTTGCCATCTCCATGTCCGGGCTGAACCCCACCGCCGTGGCCAGCGCAGGCCGCATGACCAGCGTGACCAGCATGGGCATCATGCTGCCGGTGGCTTCCAGCGGTGCCATCCTGATGCCGTGGGTCATCGGCATCGTGGCCGAGCGCGCAGGGCTTGCCGCTGGTATGGCGTCCAACATCGTACCCTGCGTGGGTCTGGTGGTCTTTACCATTCTGGTGGCAAGACTGCCGGAGGAATGATGTGCCGCTGCGCACGCCCTCTCAGGCGCTCCCGCGCCAGCTCTCCCAAAGGGAGAGCCAAGGTCTAAGGCTCGTTGCTGAAGTTTTAAGTGCAATGAGAAAGTTCCCGGCAGTGCTCTTGCCTCTCCCTTTGGGAGAGGTGGTATCGCGCAGCGATGACGGAGAGGGCGCACGCCGTTAGCCCTATTTTAAAGTATCAAAGGCAACAAGAAACTTTCCTGCCATGCCAAAGGCTCCCTCTCCGAGGGAGCTGGCAAAACCGTCAGGTTTTGACTGAGGGAGTTCGTTCCAAACCCCACCCGTGAAAATGGGGTTCAGAAACGCCCGCAGGCGTTTCTGAACCCCGAAATTATAAATATTGATTCCGCTGATAATATCCAGAGCGCAGCGGAGGATATTTCAAATCGTTTTTCGTTACCCCTACCCCTCAATGCCGCGTGCTTTTGCGCTGAACTCGCAGCCGCAGTAGTC
Source organism: uncultured Faecalibacterium sp. (assembly GCA_934525325.1). Taxonomy (GTDB): domain Bacteria; phylum Bacillota; class Clostridia; order Oscillospirales; family Ruminococcaceae; genus Faecalibacterium. Next base: position 5,289 of record CAKSZE010000020.1, on the reverse strand, counting down.
CTGCCGGTACAGGCCGTACTGCTCCGAAAGCTGAAGGCTGCGCAGGTAGCCGTTGTGCTTTTTGAAGTCCGAGGGCAGATGCTTTACCCCGAACTCTGCCTCCAGCTCCTGCCCGATGGCGTTGATGCGGGCGGCGTCCTTATGGGGGCTGATGGACAGGGTGGTGGTGAACCAGTCAAAGCCGTTGTCCCGGGCGTACTGCGCCGCGCGGCGCATCCGCAGCCGGTAGCAGACGGTGCAGCGGCTGCCGCGCTCCGGCTCGTTTTCCAGCCCGGCTACGGCGGTGTAGAACTGCTGCGGGTCGTAAGTGTCCTCCACCACGGTCACCCCCAGCGGGTGGGCTGCCGCCACAAACTTCTGCAGTTCCTCGCCCCGGCGGTGGTACTCTGCCGCAGGCCATGTGTTGGGGTTGTAGTACAGCACCGTGATCTCAAAATACCGGCACAACTGTTCCAGCACGGCACTGGAGCAGGGGCCGCAGCAGGCGTGGAGCAAAAGGCGCGGGCGGGTATCGCCAAGCCCTGCCAGCACGGCGTCCATCTGCTGGGCATAGTTGCGTTGTGTTGCCATTGGTATCATCCTTTGCTATAATGGTCTTACCTACATTATAGCATATTTTACGATGAAATACAGGAGGTTCCCCCCATGACGGAAGAAAAGATCGCCCGCATCAATGCGCTGGCCAAAAAGAGCAAGACCACCGGCCTGACCGAGGCCGAAAAGGCTGAGCAGCAGACGCTGCGGCAGGAGTATCTGGCCGACATCAAGGCCAGCCTGCGCAGCCAGCTGGAGCGCACGTCCATTCAGGAGCCGGACGGCACCATCCATAAGGTGACCCGCCGCACCGACCTGACCGGGGAGCGCAGCTGAGGGCAGACGATTTTGAATGCGCGCCGCGCTGCTTTGCGCATATTCAGCGGAAAGAATATTTTAAATTTCGGCATACCGGAGCGTCTGCGGACGCTCCGGTATGCCATTTTCACGGGTGGGGTCGTAAAGGCAAACGGCAGCTGCTGCGCAGCATAGCACACATCCAAAATCGTCTTATGCCGAAGGGAACTGCCGCAAAAAGGTGCATTCCCCCTTTTTTTGCGCGGCAGACTGTGCTATACTATAATAGCATTGGTGCGTGCCGCAAGGGCAGCGAGCCGGTGCGTTTTACCCAAGGTAGCGTATCCCGGGCAAGGTGCACGGAAAAGGCTGTCTTTTGAAAAAAGGATAAAGAGGTCATTTATTATGCTTACTGCAATTACGGGTATCAACTGGGGCGATGAGGGCAAGGGCCGCATGGTCGACCTGATCAGCCAGGAGTACGACATCGTTGCACGGTATCAGGGCGGCAACAACGCAGGCCATACCGTTAAAAACGAGCGCGGCAAGTTCGTGCTGAACCTGCTGCCCTCCGGCATCCTGCGCCCCAATGTCGTCTGCGTTATGGGCAACGGCATGGTCATCGACCCGCATCATCTGGACGGCGAGATCAATAAGCTGCGCGAGCAGGGCATTGAGATCACCCCGGCGAACCTGAAGATCTCCGACCGCGCAACCATCACCATGCCCTACCATGTGGAGCAGGATGGTCTGGAGGAAGCACGCCTGTCCAAGACCGGCGCACAGTTCGGCTCCACCAAGCGCGGCATTGCCTACGCTTACGGCGACAAGTACATGAAAAAGACCCTGCGCATGGGCGACCTGCTGCATCTGGACGACGCTGTGAAGAAGCGTCTGGTCACCATGGTGGATTCCAAGAATCTGGTCATGGAGGGCAGCTACAACGCAGCACCCATCAGCGTGGACGAGATGTGGAACTGGCTCGAAAAGTATGCCGCCATCTTCAAGGACTATATCTGCGATGTGGGTCAGTATCTGGCCGATGCCGACGCCGCCGGTAAGAAGGTGCTGTTTGAGGCACAGCTGGGCGCCCTGCGCGATATCGACTTCGGCATCTACCCCTACACCACCTCCTCCAACGTCATCGGTGCTTATGCACCTATCGGTGCCGGCATCCCCGGCCACAAGCTGCACAACTCCATCGGCGTCATGAAGGCCTACTCCTCCTGCGTGGGCGACGGCCCCTTCACCGCCGAGCTGGCCATGACCGAGGAAGAGAAGCACGCCCTGCGTGAGGCTGGCCACGAGTACGGCGCAGCCACCGGCCGTCCCCGCCGCGTGGGCCCCATCGATCTGGTGGCAAGCCGCTACGGCGTGTTCTGCCAGGGCTGCGACGAGGTCGCTCTGACTCTGCTGGACGTGCTGGACTACATGGAAAAGATCCCCATGGTCACCGCTTACAAGCTGACCGACGGCACCACCACTACCCGCTTCCCCATGGGTGAGGCACTGGATACCGCACAGCCCGTGGTGGAGTATCTGCCCGGCTGGCACTGCGATATCACCGCAGCCCGCAAGTGGGAGGATCTGCCCCAGCAGACCCGCGATTATGTGGAGTATCTGGAAAAGGCTGTGGGCTGCAAGATCACCTATATCTCGGTGGGCGCAGAGCGCGAAGCCTACATCCACCGCGGCTGAGCTGCCGCCAAAAGCAGCCCCCGAGTTTCAGAAAAGGAAGCGTCACAGATGTTTGATATCATTACCGACAGCGCCTGCGACCTGACGCTGGACACCGCCAAGCAGCTTGGCATCGAGGTCGTGCCCTTTTATGTATCGCTGGACGGCGAGCATTACCGCAAGGAAGGGCTGGAGATCCCCGTGCGGGACTTCTATCAGTTCATGGTAGATAACCCGGCGGCCTACCCCAAGACCAGTCTGGCCTCCATCGAGGACTTTGAAAAGACCTTCCGCGCACACGCCGAGGCGGGTCGGGATGTACTGTGTCTGGTGTTCACCGGCAAGATGAGCGGCTGCGTGGGCAGCGCCCGCAACGCCCGGGATCTGGTGCTGGAGGACTACCCCGATGCCCGCATCGAGGTCATCGACTCTGCCGCTGCCACCGTGACCGAATCCACCATGGTGGAAAACGCCGTGGCCATGCGGGACGCAGGCTGCACGCTGGACGAGACTGTGACATGGCTGGAAGCGGAAAAATCCACCAATCAGATCTTCTTCACCGTGGGTGATCTGGACTACCTCATCAAGGGCGGGCGCATCGGCAAGGTGACCGGACGCGCCGCCAATATGCTGGGGCTCAAGCCCATGATCCTGTTCAAGGAGGGCGAGATCTTCTCCGGCGGCGTAGCCCGCGGCCGCCAGAAGAGCTTTGAAAAGGCGCTGGAACAGCTGATGAACTATCTGGATGCCCACGGCGGCACCCCGGACGACTACCGTATTACGGTGGGCTACGGCTACGATGCCGATGAAGGCAAGCGTCTGTGGATGCAGACCCGTGCCGCCCTGCGCGCCAAGTACCCCGGCGCACAGTGCGAGGTGGGGCTGTTGCAGATCGGCTGCACCATCGCGGTGCACACCGGCCCCTATGCGCTGGGCATGGGCGTCATGCGCCGCTGGAAAAAGCAGAACTAATAGGATATAAAACAGAAGAAGGGACAGCCTGCGGGCTGTCCCTTCTTGGTTTTTATAAAAGAAAAAGCGAAATCAAAAATACTTATAGCAGCGGGATGCCGGCCTTGGCGCAGGCTTCGCGGGTGGCCTTGTCCCAGACGCTGGCCTGAACCTCGCCGATGTGGACACTGCCCAGCAGCAGCATACACAGGCGGCTCTGACCGATGCCGCCGCCGATGGTGTAGGGCAGTTCGCCAGCCAGCACTGCCTTGTGGAAGGGCAGGGCGCGGCGGTCGTCGCAGCCCGCCATGGTCAGCTGCTTATCCATGCTCTCCGGGCTGACGCGGATGCCCATGCTGCTCAGCTCGTAGCTGCACTGCAGCGGGTCGTTCCAGAACAGCAGGTCGCCGTTCAGATCCCAGTCGTCATAGTCCGGGGCGCGGCCGTCGTGGGGCTTGCCGCTGCGCAGGGGTGCACCGATCTTCATCAGGAAGGTGGTGCCGTTCTCCTTGACAAAGGCGTTCTCCCGCTCCTTCGGGGTCAGATCCGGGTACTTGTCCTCCAGTTCCTGCGTGGTGACAAAGGTCACGTTGGGGGTGTGCAGGGGCAGATCCTGCAGTTGGGGGAACATGGCGTGCAGGTTCATCTCGGTGGCGCACACCGCAGACACGATGCAGCGCACCACGTTTTTCAGGTAGGTCTCGTTGCGGTCCTCTACTGTGATAATCTTTTCCCAGTCCCACTGGTCCACATAGACCGAGTGGAGGTTGTCCAGTTCCTCGTCCCGGCGGATGGCGTTCATATCGCAGTACAGGCCCTTGCCCGCATGGAAATCGTAGTCCTTCAGTGCCTGACGCTTCCACTTTGCCAGCGACTGCACCACCTGTGCTTCGGTGCCGCTGTCCTTGATGTCAAAAGTCACCTTGCGCTCCACGCCGTTCAAATCGTCGTTCAGGCCGGTGGAAGCCTCCAGAAACAGCGGTGCAGACACGCGGTACAGATTCAGCGTAGCGCACAGGGTATCGGCGAACAGCCGCTTCACCGTGCCGATGGCGCGCTGGGTGTCGTACAGGTTCAGCGCGGGTTTGTAGTTTGCCGGGATGATGATCTTGCTCATAACGTTTACCCCTCATTCTGTGTGGTTTGCGCCCCGCTTTCCCGAGCCGGGGCGTGGCTTTTGCAAAGCCGGAATACTGCACCCATTATGGCACAATTTTTTACGAAAGTAAAGTGATAACAGGAAAAAGCAGTTCCGAAACGCCCATGGGCGTTTCGGAACTGCAAATCAAACTATTTTTCCGTTTACCCGCCCAGATAGGCGCTGCGGACGCGCTCGTTGGTCAGCAGCTCGGCACCGGTGCCGTCCATGACCACGCGGCCGGTCTCCAGCACATAGGCGCGGTCAGCCACCGAAAGCGCCATCTGCGCGTTCTGCTCCACCAGCAGGATGGTCATGCCCTCTTTGTGGATGTCGCGGATGATGTCAAAGATCTCCTGCACCAGCAGCGGCGAAAGACCCATAGAAGGCTCGTCCAGCATCAGCATGGAAGCGTTGCTCATGAGCGCACGCCCCATGGCAAGCATCTGCTGCTCGCCGCCGGACATGGTGCCCGCCAGCTGCTTGCGGCGCTCCTTCAGGCGGGGGAACAGGGTAAACACCTTTTCCTTGTTGGCGGCAATGGTGGAAGCGGGCTGGGTGTAAGCGCCCATATCAAGGTTCTCGTCCACTGTCATGTGCAAGAACACATGGCGCCCCTCCGGCACCTGTGCAAGGCCGCTTTCCACGATCTTGTGGGCGCGCACGCCCTTGATGCTTTTGCCCTTGTACAG
>CAKSZE010000019.1 GCA_934525325.1 uncultured Faecalibacterium sp. | reverse complement strand
CCCTTGCTCCTTCCCGCATTCCTGCTTTTGCGCTTACGTCTCCATGGGCAGGCAGGCAAGCCACCCTTCATGAATTTTGCCCGCAGACTGCTGTGGGCGCACACTTTCTGCGTGCCGGGCGGGCGCTCTGCGCCCCTTTGCACGCGGAGTAAAATGGCAACCGCCCCTGCGCTTGCCGTATCCAAAATAGCCGGTGGGAAAGGCATCAAATGATAAAACGGGGACTTGTGACTGGTGTTAAAGGCTTCCCCCGGACGGGGGAAGCCTTTAACACCAGTCTGTATTCAATAAAAAATCATCCGACACCGGAGGTGTGCTCTATGAAAAAATGCAATCTGTTTATCTCAGCGGGCTGCTGTTTTTTCTTGCTGCAGCGCTGAACTTTTTTACCGGCGAGGATCACTCCACGGCGGTGGTATGGCTCTGCCTTGGCTCCAGCTTTTTGTGTCTGGGGCATTCGCAGCAGAAAAAATAAAGTAGCAAGCCAGCCCCGGCGGGAAAAGAACTGCCGGGACTGCAATTCTTTGCGGGGCTCGTTCGTATTCCAGACAGGACAACTAAATTTCGACAAAAACGAGGTATGATCATGTCAACCAAAACGATCCATTCCACTGCCGCGACCCATTTTGACCTGAGCGCGGCGGCGCTTCATATCCTTGCCATGGCGCTGATGCTGATGGACCACCTGTGGGCGACCCTGCTGCCCGCGCAGGAATGGCTGACCTGTGCCGGGCGGGTGGCGTTTCCCATCTTTGCTTTTATGGCGGTGGAAGGGTATTTCCACACCCATGACCTGAAAAAATACACCCTGCGTCTGCTGCTGTTTGCCCTGCTTTCGGAGATTCCCTTCGATTTGATGTACGGCGGCACATGGTTCTACCCGGTGCACCAGAATGTTATCTGGACGCTGCTGCTGGGCATTCTGGGCATCCATCTGATGGAAACGGTGCGCAAAAAGCAGAAAACATGGTTGTACCTGCTGGTATCCGCCCTTGTGGTGGCGGCAGGCGCGGTGCTGGGTACGCTGGGCATGGTGGACTACTATGGCGCCGGTGTGCTGACCGTGTTCATCTTCTACTTTTTTCACGGGCACGGGCGCAAGTGGTGGTGCCTGCTGGGGCAGCTGGCGGCGCTGTACTGGGTCAACGTGGAACTGCTGGGCGGGCTGATGTACCCCATCCGGCTCTTTGGCATGGACTTTGAGCTCTGCCAGCAGGGGCTGGCTCTGCTGGCACTGGTGCCTATCTGGCTGTACCGCGGGCGGCAGGGCTACCACGGCAAGCCCTTCCAGTATGCCTGCTACGCCTTTTATCCTGTGCACATGCTGCTGCTGGCGCTGGTGCTGAACTTCGTGAACCGGTAAGGATATTATTATTAAACGGGTCAGAAACACCCACGGGTGTTTCTGACCCGTTTTTTGGTCTTTTGCCCGGGGGTGCTTTTCTATAAGCGTAAAGCATGGTATACTGAATGCGGAAAACAAAAGCTTGGAGGAGCAACAATGACAAACAAGAAGCTGAACTACCCCGCAATTGCCAAAGAGGCGGCCATCCTGACCGGAGCCGTCGCCATCATTGCAGCAGCGGTCTATTTTTTTCTGGTGCCCAGCCACACATCCGTCAGCAGTATTTCCGGCCTTGGCATCGTGCTTTCTAATTTTGTGCCGCTGCCGCTTTCTGCTATTACCATGGTGCTGAATATCGTGCTGCTCATCATCGGATTTTTCACCTGCGGCAGGGAGTTTGGCGCAAAAACTGTGTATACCAGCGTGATGCTGCCGGTGTTTCTGGGGCTTTTCGAGCGGCTGTTCCCGGATTTTGACTCCATGACCGGCAGTCAGGAGTTGGATGTGCTGTGCTACATTCTGGTGGTCAGCGTGGGTCTGAGCATCCTGTTCAATCGCAACGCATCCTCCGGCGGGCTGGATATCGTGGCAAAGATCATGAATAAGTACCTGCACATGGAATTGGGCAAGGCCATGTCCCTTTCGGGCATGTGCGTGGCACTCTCTGCCGCCCTTGTCTACGATAAAAAGACGGTGGTGCTGAGCATTCTTGGTACTTACTTCAACGGCATGGTGCTGGATCATTTCATCTTCGACAACAGCATCAAGCGCCGGGTGTGCATCATTACCGAAAAGGAAGAAGCGCTGCGGCAGTTCATCATCAACGACCTGCACAGCGGTGCTACCATGTACGAGGCTATCGGTGCATACAACTTTGAAAAGCACAACGAGATCATTACCATTGTAGATAAAAGCGAGTATCAGAAGCTGATGAACTTTATCAACCGCGAGGACCCCAAGGCCTTTGTCACCATCTATAATGTATCCAGTGTGCACTATCAGCCCAAGCGCTGAGCGGCGCAGGGAAAGGGAGCAAAAGCCGTGACCGGGGCTTTTCCGCAGCGAAAAACCGTGGTAAAATAAGAAAAAACGGAAAGGGAACGACAGCCATGGACATCAGACTGGTTTGCAGCGACATTGACGGTACGCTGCTGCAATACGGCAAAAAAGAACTGGAGGGCGAGATCTTTGCACAGATCCGGGCGCTGCATCAGCGGGGCATCTGGTTCTGCCCGGCCTCCGGGCGGCAGTATACCAGCCTGCGCAAGCTTTTTGCACCGGTGGCGGACTGCTGCGTGTTTCTCTGCGAAAACGGCGGCACGATTTTTAAAGAAGAACAGTGCATCGCCAAAAATCCTATGCCCCGGGCGCTGGCAGAGGAGATCGCCAACGATATGTGGACGCGCAGCGAGGGGCAGAGCGAGGTGATGCTTTCCGGCCAGAACACTGCCTACCTGATGGAGCGCGGCCTTGGCATGCTGCAGCGGGTGCAGTTCGTGGGCAACCACTACCAGATCATCCACAGCCCCGCCGAGGTGCCGGAGGACATCACCAAAGTGTCGGTGTACCTGCACGAGGGCGTGGAGAACTATGTGGAGCGCTTTGTGCCCCGCTGGAAACAGGCTAACTGCGCTGTGGCAGGGCCGTACTGGATCGATACCACCTTTGCCAACAAGGGCATCGGGGTGCAGTGCGTGTGCAGCACCCTTGGCATCGACCCCGCTCAGGTCATGGCTTTTGGCGATAACTACAACGATGAGACCATGCTGGACGTGGTGGGCGTGCCTTACATTATGGATGACGCTGCTGCCCCGCTGCGAGCCAAATACAAAAACCACACCCCCCGCCCGGAGGATGTGCTGGCGCAGCTGCTGGCGCAACAGCCGTAAAGGGGGCGAGCCCATGGACCGCAAGGGATTGGAACAGCTCATTTTTGATACTTACAGCGTGGAACCGGACTACCCATGGATGGACACTCCGGAGTCGGCGGTGTTCCGCCATGCGGCAAACCGCAAGTGGTTTGCGCTGGTCACCACCGTGCCCAAAAGCAAGCTGGGGCTGCCCGGGCAGCAGCCGGTGGATATCGTGAACCTGAAATGCGACCCTATCCTCATCGGCTCCCTGCGGGCAGAGCCGGGCTTTTACCCGGCCTACCATATGAATAAGGAAAACTGGATCACCGCCGCGCTGGACGGCAGCGCACCGGAGGATAAGCTCCGTCTGGTACTGGACATGAGCTACACCGCCACCGCACCCAAGCTGCGCAAAAAATAATTATATAAAGTAAACCCGGAAGGTCCCCAGACCTTCCGGGTTTACTCGTTTACAGGAAGAAAAAAGCTGCCCTCAAATAGAAGTCTATGTGCAGCAGACCTTCCCGGCGGTAGAAAAAAGTGGTAAAATAAGGGCGGGCGCTGCAATAGTTGCCTGCTTTCATTCGTATTCAGGGTAAAGGGACTGCATTTTGCAAAAGGAGACAGCTATGGCTATTTTTGAAAAGACCATCCGCAACCAGAACTTCGATACCCTGCTCCGCAAACTGGAACACGCCATCCCGGATAGCAGCTGGTCGGCAGAGCTGGAAGCCGGCAGCGACTTCAAGGACGGCAGCGCCCGGTGCAGCGTGCGGGTGTTTGAGCGGTACAGCATGGTGGGCGGCAACCGTCTCAGCCTGACGCTGACCTTGTTCCAGAACGGGGACGCGCCCATCCGGTTGTCGGCTATTGCAGCGGGCGGCAGTCAGGCGGTGTTCTTTAAAATGAACACCCTTGGCGAGGACGCTTTTCTGGAGGACGTAAAGCAGCTGCTGGAAGAAATTTTGGAGGGGTAAAATGTTTTATAGTGGGTTTGACGCGCTGTTCAGCATCCTGTTCCCGCTGGTGTTTCTGTTTGTGCTGGGCATGATGCTGTTTACCGTAGTGGGCAACCTGCGCAGATGGAGCAAAAATAATGCCTCCCCGCGCCTTACCGTCCCGGCTACTGTGGTGGCCAAGCGGATGAACGTTTCCCGCCATCATACGGACAATACGATGGCGCGTACGTTCACGACCTATTATGCCACCTTTCAGGTAGAAAGCGGTGACCGCATGGAACTGGAAGTAGATGGTTCGGACTACGGAATGCTTGTCGAGGGCGATACCGGAAAGCTGAGCTTTCAGGGTACGCGCTATCTGGGGTTTGAACGAAATTAAGTGTGATGCTGCGCAGTATTTTTAAAAAAATCGCAGAAGCTGTGACAAAAGTATTATTCTTTTATGAATTTTAGCACTCTACGCTTGACAGCGCTAAAAAACCGTGTTATAACAGTGGCGTGCTCAGGAGAAAGGGCAAAAGGAGAGCCGCAAGGCTCCCCGGAAAGCCCTTTGCGAGGAGCTTCAAAACGTAATTTTATACCCGACCCGAACGCCGGGATTGGAGGTATGTTTTATGTTTATGCCGACTGTTTTTCATGAGAACCTGTTCGATGATCTCTTTGATCCGTTCTGGAACGAGGGTGCACTGGAGCGTGCGATGAACCGCGAAGCCCGTGACACCTTTGGTAAGCGCGGCGCAAACATGATGAAGACCGATGTCAAGCAGACGGACAACGGCTACGAAGTGGACGTTGATCTGCCGGGCTGCAAGAAAGAGGACGTTCAGATGGATCTGAACGACGGCTACCTGACCATTCAGGCCGTGCGCAGCCACAGCAATGACGAAAAGGACAACAAGGGCCGCTATGTGCGGCGCGAGACCTTCTCCGGCAGCTGCGCCCGCAGCTTCTATGTGGGCGAAGTGAAAAAGGAGGACATCCACGCAAAGTTTGAGGATGGTGTCCTGCACATCCAGCTGCCCGCTCCGCAGCAGACGAAGGCTCTGCCTGAGAACCCGAATCTGATCGAGATCGAGTAAAATACCGGTCGTGTGCGCTAAGGCATAACGTACATAGGATGCCCCCGGAGAGCTGCAACAAGCCCTCCGGGGGCATTTTTTGTGTGCAGGAGGGGAGGGAACCCTCTCCGTCATCGCTGCGCGATGCCACCTCCCCCGATGGGGGGAGGTTTTTGCATCTTCCGGTCAGCAACATAAAAGCTCCCCCTTTGGGAGAGCTGGACGAGACCAATGGGAGCGGACTGAGAGGGTTTTCTTCCCGGAAATGCCACCGCCGGAGGCAATGACGGAAAAGAGCATCCTTGCGCACACGCCTGTTTTACCCGAAAAACTTTATTTTTCTGCCATTTCGTGGTATCCTTATAAGGCGCACGCAATACAGGCCCGCGGCTGCACTGGCAGCGGCTGCGGACTGCGTGCGGCAAAAAAAAGAACGTATAGAAGAGAAAAGGGGGATAAAAGTCATGGGAGAATTTGCCTTTCAGACTTTACGGGAAAGTATCACCTCTGCCATCAGAAGCAAGATCCTTACCGGGGAATTACAGCCGGGCACAAAGCTGGCAGAGCAGCGGCTGGCCGAGGAGTTCGGCTCCAGCCGGGCACCCATCCGGGAGGCGCTGCGGCAGCTGGAACAGGAGGGCATGGTCGAGTATTCGCGCAATGTGGGATGCTCGGTGCGCCGGGTGAAGCCGGAGGACGCCTACGAGATCTACCTGCTGCGGGCAAATCTGGAAATGACGGCGCTGCGCTATTTTGGCTGCGAATTCCCGGAGGAGGATCTGCACACCCTGCGGGGCATCTTAGAGGAGATGCGCAATGTCCGGCAGGGGGATCTTTCGCAGATCGTGGAGAATGACAACCGCTTCCACGCGGTCATCGTGCAGCGGGCAGGGCTGCCCAGACTGCTGAAATTCTGGGACGATCTGAACTACGGCAACCTGCTCGTGGGGGCGAGCAGCGGCTCTAACCACGAGGTTCTGGCGCAGCGGCAGAACGGCATCCACACCAAGCTGTACGAGGCGCTGGCAAGCGGCGACACCGAGGCTGCCTGCCGTGCCGTCTACGCTCACTACATGGAGCCTATGGAGCGGATGCGCAGCGCGAACAGCGCCGTTCAGGCAGCGGACGAAGCAGCAAAATAAAGGGGAATTTGGCTGATCGTCTAAATTTTGACCAATCATTTTATGAAAATTGCAGATTGTCTACAATCTGCAATTATGCTATACTATCAAAGTGACTGGTCGAGAACTGCTATATTTTTAGTAAAATTGCGAAATATATGCGGAACCTTGGCCTTCTTACAGGAACTTCCGCCCTGCGTGGAAAAGAAAGAGAGGAATTGTCCGCATGTCTAACAAAGAAAAAGCCACAAAGATCTCGTGGCTTACCCTGGCCTTCATGGCCTTTTCTACGGTCTGGGGCTTCGGCAACATTACCAACGGCTTTGTGTACTTTAACGGTCCGCAGGTCATCTTCAGCTGGATCTTCATGTTTGCTCTGTACTTCATCCCCTATGCTCTGATGGTGGGCGAGCTGGGCTCTGCCTTTAAAAACGAGGGCGGCGGTGTCAGCTCCTGGTTGCACCAGACCACCAGTGCCAAGTTGGCTTACTACGCCGGCTGGACCTACTGGGCCTGCCACATCACCTATATTGCCAGCAAGGGCAGCGGCTTTTTGAAGGCGCTGAGCTGGGCAGTTTTCCGCAACGCGGAGACCTACGATTCCTTCCCCACCCGCTATATCCAGCTGGCTACCTTCTGCATCCTGCTGCTGGGCTGCTACATTGCAAGCTTGGGTCTGAACCCCCTGAAAAAGCTGCTGACTGCCGCAGGCACCTGCACCTTCGTCATGTCTCTGCTGTACATCGTGATGATGTTCGCTGCCCCGGCCATCAACCCCACGGCAGAGTACGTCCACGCCAACCTGAGCTTCAGCAGCCTCATCCCCAACTTCAACGTCACCTACTTCACGTCTCTGTCCATTCTGGTGTTCGCTGTGGGCGGCTGCGAGAAGATCTCTCCCTACGTCAATAAGGTCGAGAACCCCAGCAAGGGCTTCCCCCGCGGCATGATCACGCTGGCTGTCATGGTGGTCGCCTGCGCCATTCTGGGTACGCTGGCCATGAGCCGTATGTTCGACCCCGCCATCATCAACGCCAGCGCTGAGAGCTTCAACGCCTATGCCGCCAACAGCTCCTACTGGGCTTTCCAGAAGCTGGGTCAGTATTACCATGTGGGCGACCTGTTCATGATCATCTACGCGCTGTGCAACGTTATCAGCCAGTTCGCCGTGCTGATCTTGAGCATCGACGCACCGCTGCGTATGCTGCTGGATAACGAGCACACCAAGCAGTTCATCCCGCAGGCTCTGCACAAGGTCAACGCCCACGGCGTGCACAGCAACGGCATCAAGATGGTGGCTGTGCTGTCCGGCTCCATCATTCTGGCACAGTCCTTCGTGCCCGGTGCTGCTGCCGTTCTGCGCCAGCTGACCAAGCTGAACTCTGTGTGCATGCCCATGCGCTATCTGTGGGTGTTTGCCGCCTACATCGCCCTGCGCAACGCCTACGATACCATCCCCGCCGAGTACCGCTTTGTCAAGAATCAGGCCGTGGCCAAGTTCTTCGGCGGCTGGTGCTTTGCCGTTACCGCCGTGTGCTGCGTGCTGGGTATGTATGATAAGGACCCCTTCACCTTTGCACTGAACGTCATCACCCCCGTGGTGCTGACCGTGCTGGGATTCATTCTGCCCGCCCTTGCAAAGCGCGAGCAGACTGCTGCCAAAAAGTAACCTGAATATGCTTAAAAAGGGCCGGTCAGCACTGACCGGCTCTTTTTAGATACACCCAAGGAGGTTTATTTTTATGATCGCATCCGAAGTCCGTGAAATGCTGTCCTTCATCGACGGCAACCCCACCGCATACCACACCACCGCCGCTGTGCGGGATATCCTGCTGAAGGCAGGCTTTGCAGAACTGCTGGAAAGCCGCAAGTGGGCGCTGGAACCCGGCAAGGACTACTTTGTCTGCCGCAATGGATCCAGCATCATCGCCTTCCGCATGGGCGACCAGCTGGAAAATTACAGCTTCAACGTTGCCGCCGCCCACACGGATTCTCCCTGCTTCCGCATCAAGGAGAACGCCGAGATCCACATGGGGCAGAACTACACCAAGCTGAACACCGAGGGCTACGGCGGCATGATCTGCGCCACATGGATGGACCGTCCGCTGTCTGTGGCGGGCCGTGTGCTGGTGCAGGAGAACGGTGCCATCGTTTCCCGTCTGGTGGCGCTGGACCGCGACCTGCTGATGATCCCCAGCGTAGCCATCCACATGAACCGCGAGGTCAACGATAAAGCCTCCTTCAACAAGCAGGTGGATATGCTGCCCGTGCTGGGCGGTGCCTGCGAGGAGGGCGCACTGAAAAAGCTGATCGCAGAGGAGCTGAAAGTGTCGGAGGAGCAGATCCTTGGCAGCGACCTGTTCCTCTATGTGCGGGAAAAGGCCACCGTCTGGGGCTGCAACGAGGAGTTCATCTCCTGCGGCCGTCTGGACGACCAGCAGTGCGTCTACGGTATCCTGAAGGGTCTGCTGACTGCAAAGAACGCCCGCTCCATCGGCGTGGCAGCCTTCTTTGATAACGAAGAGGTCGGCTCCGGCACCAAGCAGGGTGCAGCTTCCACCTTTCTGTACGATGTGCTGCACCGCATTGCCCAGAGCCTTGGCGGCAACGACGAGGACTTCCACCGTGCGGTGGCTTCCAGCTTTATGGTCAGTGCCGACAACGCCCACGCCGTGCACCCCAACCACCCGGAGCACACCGATGTGAACAACTGCACTTACATGAACAAGGGCGTGGTCATCAAGACCCACGCAGGTCAGAAGTACACCAGCGACGGCATGAGCGTTGCCGCCGCCCGGGAGCTGGCTGCCCGCGCCGGTGTGCCGCTGCAATACTTTGCAAACCGTTCCGATAAGGTGGGCGGCAGTACGCTGGGCAATCTGGCGATGGCACAGGTGTCCATGAACTGTGTGGACATTGGTCTGCCGCAGCTGGCGATGCACTCCTGCTACGAGACCGCCGGTGCAGAGGATACCCTCTCGCTCATCAAGCTGATGCAGGAACTGTACAGCAGCCACTTTGAAGAGACTGCTTTCGGCACCCTTTCCATCAGCAAGTAAACGGATAAAAGTATAAAAAGGACTGCCGTGCGCTGTTTTGCATGGCAGTCCTTTTTGCGTAAAAGCTGATTTTCCATAGCCGGTTAAGCCCGGATATAGAAATCCGACGGTAGTTGTGGTAAAATAAGGCATCCGGGAGCGTCGGGCGCTCCGCCGCAACATGAAAAATGGAGGTTTTCTATGAAAAAGACCTATCGCTCGCTCTTTTGCCTGCTTGCAGTGCTGATGCTCAGCGTCAGCGTGCTGCCCTCTGCTTCGGCGCTGTTTTCTCAGAAATTCTACTATTATGGTGTAGTAGAGGGCGTCAGCCGCACCGTGGAGGGCAAGGTGGAGTCCATTCTGGTGACTGCGGAAGAGCAGGAGACCTATCAGATGATCGTCACCGACAGCACCGTCTGGCAGGACCATGACGAAAAGACCACTTCTGACCCCGCCACTCTTGCGGTAGGCGAGCAGATCTGCGTGGTGCACGACCCGGCTGTGATGATGTCGCTGCCGCCGCAGTCGGTGGCGTATACCGTCATTCGCAACTTCCCCGCAGGCACGGATCTGGAACAGGAAGCCCGGGATGCCGCCTGCCCGGTGAAGAAGTTCTTTGCCGATACCCGCAAAGCCATTTCGGACTGGTTCTACCAGACCATGCCCATCTGAGCGTAAAGCTCCTTCTATAACGCAAAAAACTGCTGCCCCGCACCGGATGCAAGAACATCCGTGCAAAGGGACAGCAGTTTTTTTATGCAAGGTTATGCGGCGCTTTGCGGCAAAAGCGCTGTATACCGCTATTTATTTTCGGGGGGGGTAACGCGGAAGCGCTTCACCACCTGTTCCAGTGCGCTGATGTCCACAGGCTTGGACAGGTGCTCGTCCATGCCAGCTTCCTTGCTCTTTTGCATATCCTCAAGGAAAGCGTTGGCAGTCATGGCAAGAATGGGGATGGTGCGTCCCAGCGGGTTTTCGCTGCTGCGGATGCGGCGGGTGGCTTCCAGACCATCCATCACCGGCATCTGTATATCCATCAGGATCATGTCATAATCGCCGGGTTTGACGCTGGCAAAGGCATCCACGATCTCCTGACCGTTGGAGCAGATGGTGCAGCTTGCGCCCTTGGTCTCCAGCAGCATTTCCAGAATCTCGGCGTTGATGGCGTTATCCTCGGCGCAGAGGAACTTCATGCCGGACAGGGGAGAGGTGGTCTCTTTTTCCTCCGGGAGCGCCTGTGCCTTTTGCACAGCATCCGCTTCGGTATCAATGGGGAATTCCAGCACCACCTCAAAACGGGTGCCCTTGCCGGTGGCACTCTCCACGCTGATAGAGCCACCCATCAGGTCTACGACGCTCTTGGTGATCGCCATACCCAGACCCGTGCCCTGCACCTTGTTGGTGCCGGATTTTTCCTCGCGGGTAAAGGGGTCAAAAAGGGTCTTTTGGAACTCCTCGCTCATGCCGATGCCGTCATCCTGCACCACAAAGCGGTACCGGGCGTAGTGCTCGTTCCGGGGCAGCTCCTCTACCTCCAACCGGATATGCCCTCCGGTGGGCGTATACTTGACCGCGTTGGCGAGGATGTTCATCAGCACCTGATTCAAACGGTTGGGGTCGCCCAGCACATTTTCGTGCTGCAGATCGGTTTTTACCGTAAAGCTCTGGCGGCGCTGGCCTGCCTGCTGGCGGATGATGCTGTCCAGCTGGCTGACCTGCTGGGAAAGGTTCATTTTCTCGATGTTCAGGGTGGTCTTACCGCTCTCGATGCGGCTCATGTCCAGAATATCGTTGATGATGCCCAGCAGCAGCTGACCGGAAGTTTCCAGCTTGCCCAGATGCTCGGCAAGCTTTTCCGGCTCGTGCAGCTCGTTTTTCATCAGGGTGGTAATGCCGATAATGGCGTTCATGGGGGTGCGGATGTCGTGGGACATATTGGCAAGGAAGTCCGTCTTGGCCTTGCTGGCGCGCTCGGCGGACTGTAACGCATCTGCGGCAACATCCTGCGCCCGCCGCATCTCGTCGTTTGCCTGCGTCAGCTGAGTGTTATACTGTTCCAGACGGAAGTTCGCCTCTTTTTCAGCCTGCAGCTCCCGCTGCTGCTTTTCCCGCAGGAAGATCCAGCCAACGAAAACTGCCGTGACCGAAAACACTGTCGCAAAGCCTATAATAATGGCCATGACGATGCTGACCAGCTTTTGGGTGTTCACGGCCACATATTCTGCCGGGACAAGGAATGCCAGCGTCCACTGGGCGTTTTCCAACTGCTTCAGGGCGTAGAAATACTCGGTCCCGTCCAGCACGGCGTTGGAATAGCAGGAGCCTGTGCGGGCAAGCCGCTCCTTGGCTGCTGCAAAGGAAGAGCCGTGCAGATAGGACATCTGGGAGAGCACCGTGTATACGTTATGCCCCTTCAGCAGCTCGGTATCATTGGCGTTGAACAGCTTGAAACCATCGTTATCCAGCACATAGACGCTGTTGTTATTTTCGTAGGCGTCGCAGCGGAAATAATCGTTCAACTGGGTCATGCTCTGGGAGATGCCAAAGTACCGCAGGGTGATCTCGCCGGTCTCGCTTTGCAGTGTGAGGGGAGTGGAGAGCTGTTTCAGGAACACCATCCGGGAGTCGTCCACGGTCAGCGCGTTGGAAACATAGCTGACCCGCTCCGGTGCGCTTTCCAGATAGGACATTTCCCGCAGCAGCCCCATGCTGCCATACTCGGTATAATAACGCCCGCTGGAGTCTACGGCAACCAGCTCGATCTGCTCTTCGCGGTGATTGGAGAGCTCCGACAGCTTGCTCAGATAGCGGTAGAACTCGGCATCGGTCTTTAGCGGGGTGTAGTACAAATAATTGCACTGTACATCCACGATATCCCAGTGGTTGTCGATCACATCCTCCAGATTGCGGAACATCTGGTGGGTGACCTCTTCCATCTGGCTCAGCCGTTCGTGGTAGACAAGGTTCTGGATGTAGGTCTGGCTCATGACAAAAAGGGTCAGGATCAACACGATGATGACAAAGCCGAAGCCACCAAACAGCTTTTTATAGATTTTATTGTTCACATCCAGTATCTCCTGTCCGTTTTGTTTTCAGATGCACCTTAGTTCCATGCGGTATCTGCCCGGCTGATGGTGGTGTATGCGCCAAAGAAAGCCTTTGCGGCATCCATGCCCACCACGCCGCTGTCTGTCACCGTGGTCTCCGCAGCCAATTTGTCGCTCACGCCGCAGATGGCAACCTGATAGGTCTTGCCCGCTTCCGGCTGCACCGGGCTTACCAGCACATAGGGGTAGCCCTTGCCGTTGCCATAGGCATCGTAGCCCGTAGAAAGCAGATCGCTGATCTGCTGCCCGGTCAGGCTAACGGTCTGGATGGTGCGGTTCCAGCCGGTGGGCAGAATGACCGAAAGGTCGTAATCCGTAATGCCCTTGGCGTACAGCTTGGCGGCTACGCCGTGGTGGTTCTGATTGGACGGGTTGCCGGGGATCCATGTGCTCAGCGAGACCAGCGCAAGGTCGCTGCCGGTAGCCTGCGCAAAGCAGCGCCCCACCAACATAGCGCAGTCCTGCTGCGAAAGCTCCTCGGTGACGGTGGTGATGGTATCCGGGGTGTTGTTCACCACGCTATCCTGATCCTCGTCCAGCTGACGGATGACATCCTCCATGGTGGCGTTGCCCTTCATGAAGTCCAGCATCTTGTTGCCGGTGGTTACAACGGTATTTTCCCAGCCGGAATAGATAAAGGGCGCGGTGTTGCCTGCGTTCAGGGCGTTGGCGATGTCGGCATAATAGGTATCATCTGCCTTTGCGTCCTTGAAGGGCAGCAGGCTGCTTTTCAGCGCTGTTGCGGGCTGCAGAGCACTGGTGCCCGCAACGGTGGAAAGCACGCGCATCACCTTGAGCGCATCCTCCAGCTTCTGGGGGTTCTGCTCCAGCTTTTTGTTCAGACCGTAGAAACGGTTCACATTCAGCACAAAAACGTTCTGTGTGCCGTCCTCCGAGAGAAACGGCATCAGCCCGAATTTATCGGCGTTGCCGTCTGTCTCCACGATGCCGTTGGTGTTGCCGATCAAAAACAGGGTGTTGCCCTCGGCCATCCTCTGCCAGGTCACACTGTCGTCAAGAGCATCGCCGGAGCCGTTCAGCATCCCGATATCCTTCCACTTCTGGACGTATGCCATCGCCTGCATCATGCCGGGGGTGTTGCTGACGTTTGCCTTGCCGGAAAGATAATCCTTCTGCCACTGTTTGCCGTCCAGCGTGCCGAGGAAATTGGCGTCTGCAATGTTGCACAGGTACTGGAAGCCGTAGCCCGGGTACTGGATCTGTGGCAGGCAGAGATCGACCCCGGCTTCCTTGGCGTTTGCCGCCAACACTTCCAGTTCAGCAAAGGAATTGGGCAGTTCCCAGCCGTGTTTTTTCAGCAGGGTCTTGTTGTAGGTGATGCCGTAGCAGTTGTAGGTCGAGGGCAGCAGATAGATGGCACCGTTATCAAATACATCCTGCAAGCGGGACTCCACATAGTTGTCGGTAAAATCGTAACCGGAAAGATCCAGCAGTTTGTCGGAGACCAAATCGATCCGGGGGTCGTAGTACGTCAAGGTGCAGACGTCCGGCAGGTCGCCCGCTGCAAACATATTCTGCAAACAGGTGGTGGTGTTATCACCGCTGTAGGGCACGATCTCAACATTTACTTCCGGGTAAACGCTGTGCACCTGCTCAATAAAGGCTTCTACCTCTTTATAGGGTGCCATAAAGGTAATAGCCTCGTGCTCTGCTTCCGGTTTGCTCTCAGGGCTGCTGCCGCCGCAGGCGGTCAGCGCTGCCGTGGCAGCAGTAATGCCGCAAACCTGCAAAAACGAGCGGCGGGAGATCTTTTTCATCATACAAATACCTTTCTTACAGGTTGGTCGTTCTTACACACCCCACAGGAACCCCTACGCTCGCGGCCTGTCCGCACTGGGCATACGCCGATTTTCCCATAAAATGACATTCTTATTGTATCATTGTAACAAAAGCGTTTCAAGTTGTTTTTGAGGGATTTTGCATGGAAAAGGGCGAAAAACCGCGTGCTTTGCAGAGGGCTCGGCTTTTGCGCAGCATAAAAATACCCCTGACACCGGGGAAGGGTATCAGGGGAAGCGGTATTTCCGGGCACGCTGTTTTATTGCAGAGGCTCTTTTGCGCGCAGACGCCGACAGGCATCCTCTTTTACAAGCTCAATGACCACCGCCGTTAACGGGATAAAGAAGATGATGCCGATGATGCCAAAAAGCTCTCCGCCGATCATGGCAGCAATAAGGGTGTACAGCGGCGAAAGCCCCACGGACTTTCCCACCACACGGGGATAGATGAACTGATTTTCAATAAACTGCACGGCAAGGTACACGATCAGGCAGCGCACCGCTAGCACAGGGTCTACCAACAGCACAAGGAACACGCTGACCACGCAGGAGATCAGCGCACCCACATAGGGGATGATGGCGCAGATGGCGGTAAGCACGCCCACCAGACTGCCGTAGGGGATCTTGAAAACGGAAAATGCAAGGGCCATCAGAACGCCAAGGATCACCGCCTCGCTGCATTGTCCCGTCAGAAAATTTGCAAAGGACTGCCGGAACAGCCGGCAGAATTTCAGCACCCCGGCGGCGTGGCCGGGTTTCAGGTAGGCGCACACCAGCGTGCGGGCGTGGTGGCCAAGGCTCTCCGTCCCAAGGGACATATAGACGGAGATGATCAGCGCAAACGAGGCAGTCACCACGATATTCACCGTGGCAGAGACAGCCCCTACCGCATTGACCAGCACCGTGTCGATGCTTGCGGTTACCTTGTGCAGCAGCTGCTCCCAGTTGATGCCCTCCAGCCAGCTCATCAGCCAGCTCATGTCGGCATCCTGTGCGTTGAGATAGGCGGTCCAGCGCGGAATATTGGCCTCGATCTGCACATACAGGCTGTGGAAGGACTGCACCAGCTCCGGGATCAGCAAAGTCAGCGCCAGTACCAGCACCAGCACAACGCCCAGCAGGGTGATGAAAAAGCTGAGAAGGTGGACGGTTTTCGCCGAGGGCTGCTTTTTGGCTTTGCCGAACAGGCGGTTCAGCCGCTTTTCCAGCCCGGTCATGGGCACGTTGATAAAAAGCGCCAGAATGCCGCCCGCCAGAATGGGCAGTACCAGATCTATCAGCTTTGCGGCAAAGGCCAGAACGTCAGAAAGCCGCAGCAGCGCTACAAAAAGCGTTACCCCTGCCACGGTAACGAGCAGAGATTGTTTTGTTTTTGGTTCCATGAAAAAGTTCCTTTCCCGGAAGATTGTGGCCGCAGGCAGCAAAAAGACCGCCTGTTGGCTCTTTTTCGTATTGTAATCGGAAGAAAAGGGCTTGTCAAGACGAGGGAAAAGGGAAACGGAGCTTTATAAAAGCGGTTTGCGAGAATGCAGGCAGAAGCTTTTCAGTTGGGGAAAAGCGTGGTATACTATAAGATAGTGTAAATTAAAAAAATTGAGAGAAACACAGTTCGGAAGGAAAGAGATCATGTCGAAAGATGAATATCTGATCACAGATGCGCCGCTGAAAGCGCTGACGGTTTTTGCAATGCCAATGATCCTTGGCAGCTTTTTTCAGCAGGTCTATAATATGGCAGACTCCATCATAGTCGGCCAGTTTGTCGGCTCCTCGGCACTGGCGGCTGTCGGTGCCTGTGCTGCGCTGACCAATGTTTTTATTTGTGTGGCGCTGGGTGCCGGTGTGGGTGCCGGTGTGCTGGTAAGCCGCTGTTTTGGCGCCAAAAGCTATGGCGAAATGAAAACCATCGTGTCAACGTCCCTAATCAGCTTTCTGGCTTTGAGCGTCGTCCTTGGCGTTTTTGGCTTCTGTACTTCTCATTTTATGATGAGCGGCTTGCAGACCCCCGCTGATATCCTGGAGGACGCGGTGCTGTATCTGCGGGTCTATTTTGTGGGCTTCCCGTTTTTGTTCATGTACAACATCCTTTCCACCATGTTTACCTCCATTGGGGAATCCCGGATCCCGCTGGGTCTGCTGATTTTTTCCTCCATCCTGAATATTTTTATGGATCTCTGGATGGTGGCAGGGCTTGGCTTGGGGGTGTTTGGTGCAGCCCTTGCAACCCTGATCGCACAGGGCATTTCTGCGGTCTTTTCGTTTTTGATCTTCCTGCACCGGATGCGGCAATATAAAAGCCCCTTTAAAAAGTTTGACCGGCAGCAGCTGGCTTCCATGCTGCGCATTGCGGTGCCTTCGGTCCTGCAGCAGTCCACCGTGTCCATCGGCATGATGATCGTGCAGGCGGTGGTAAACCCCTTCGGCACACAGGCGCTTGCCGGATATTCGGCAACGATGCGGGTGGAAAATGTTTTCTCGCTGATCTTTGTGTCCATCGGCAATGCAGTTTCGCCGTTTGTTTCCCAGAATCTTGGTGCAAAGAAAATTGATCGTATCAAAAAAGGCTACCACGCTGCACTGATGCTGGATCTGTGCTTTGCAGCCATTGCGTTTGTGGTCATTGAAGCGCTGCACACGCAGATCTCCTCGCTGTTCTTAGGAAAAGACGGAACGGCGTTGGCCTATCAGGTGTCCGGTGATTATATGAGGTGGATTGGTTACTTTTTCATCTTCATGGGCATCAAGATGGCAACCGATGGCGTCCTTCGCGGTCTCGGAATTATGCGTCCGTTCCTCGTTGCAAGCATGGTGAACCTTGCGATTCGACTGTCCGTTGCCTTGATCTGTGCACCGCGTTTCGGTATTGCCTTTGTCTGGCTTGCCGTCCCGGCAGGCTGGCTTGCAAACTTCCTGGTCTCCTATGCGGCGCTCAGAAGATCGTGGCCGACGGAAAATGCAGCGGCACCTCAATAATTTTGTGCAGTGCGGGAGCAGCAGTCTTGTTAAATAATCTACTTATGTAGAAAGCCTTGTATCCAACAATGTCCTGTGGTATGCTGAAACGGTAATGCAAAAGGAGGAGGATCTTGGAAATGTTACAGTTCCCGCGCGAAGATTATCGGCTGCATGTGGGCTGGCGCACCATCAAAACGGCGATAACGGCTATGCTGGTGGCGGTCGTCTACTGCCTGCTGGAGCGCAACCCGGCGTTTGCCTGCATCGGTGTTATTTTCGGCCTTGGCACCGATATGCCGGACTCGATCAAAAACGGCGGCAACCGTCTGTTCGGCACCCTCATCGGCGGCCTGCTGGCTATTGCGGTGTTCTGGGTGTATCTGCGGTTTTACCCGCAGGGCGGCCATAGCATGTTATTGGCGCTGTTGCTGGGTGGGGCCATCGTGGTGCTGATCTTGCTGTGCCAGTATTTCTGGCCGGGCGGCGTGCAGCCCGGCGGTGTGGTGCTTTGCATCGTGCTGTTCAGCACGCCGGTGGAGACCTACGTTGCCTACTCCCTTAACCGCATCTTTGATACGGCGGTGGGCGTCATCGTGGCGCTGCTGGTCAATTATTTCCTGCCGCGGGAGCGGGTGGTGGCCTGCTGGGAAAAGGTCAAGGGGCTTTTCCGTCCGGTGGAGCATTCCTGACAGGCACCGCACTGCGGCGCTTTTTACAAAATCGCAAAGGGGCTGCTGCACAGTGAGATAGCTGTGCGGCAGCCCTTTTTCTGTGCCCGCCCGGCCTGCTACAGCGGTTTACTTTTGGCAGGAGAAATGCTATGATACACTGGGTGTATCTGAAAAGTCGAAAATTTAGTCTATTTCTACAAACACAGCTGGATTTTGCGTTAAACAGCCTTGAAATCCACAAAGGATTCCTGCGGCTGTTTGCCTTAAATCCCGCTTGTGCTTGCGAAATATTCGTCATTTTCTTTGTTTTCAGATACACCTTAGAAAAGGCAAGGAGGAACTACAATGGGCATTGCAGGGAACGAATGGGACTTTCAGGTGGGCACACTGCCCAAAGGTGCGCGGGATAAGATCAGCGATGTGCCGGGGGTGACGGTAGGGCACTGCACCCTGGCGGACGGCGTGGTGCAGACCGGCGTAACGGCGCTGCTGCCCCACCAAGGGGACGTGTTCCACGAAAAAGTGCTGGCGGCCAGCTATGTCATCAACGGCTTTGGCAAGACCACGGGCCTTGTGCAGATCGACGAACTGGGCACGCTGGAAACGCCCATCCTGTTTACCAACACCCTCAGCGTGGGCACGGCACAGACGGCGCTGGTGAAGTATATGCTGGAGAAAAACCCCGACATCTGCGAGACCACCGGCAGCGTGAACCCGGTGGTCTGCGAGTGCAACGACTGCGGTTTGAACGATATCCGGGGGCTCCATGTGACCGAGCAGCACGTCTTTGCCGCGCTGGCAGACTGCAAGGCAGACTTTGCCGAGGGTGCCGTAGGTGCCGGGCGGGGAATGCGCTGCCATGGCCTGAAAGGCGGTATCGGCTCTGCCTCCCGGGTGGTAGAACTGGACGGCAAGCCGTACACCATGGGGGCACTGGTGCTTTCCAACCACGCGCTGTTCGATGACCTCATCGTGGCGGGCACGCCTATCCATACCCTGCTGGGCGACAACATCCCGCCCCACGAGGATAAGGGCTCCATCATCACGGTGTTGGCTACGGATATCCCCCTGAGCGAACGGCAGCTGCGGCGTCTGTGCCGCCGGGCACTGGTGGGGCTTTCCCGCACCGGGTCTTACTGCGGCAACGGCAGCGGCGAGATCGTCATCGCCTTCACCACCGCCAACCGGATGCCGCACTATTCGGACAAAGCCCTGCTGCCCATGACCCTGCTCCACGATGATGCCATCAACCCCCTGTTCCGGGCGGTGGCAGAGTGCGTGGAGGAAAGCGTTCTCAGCAGCCTGCTCCACGCCGAGACGGTTACCGGCAACCACGGACGGACTTTCCGCAGCCTGACGGAACTTTTGAAAAACCGCGCTTGAAGCGCTGCCATACAGAACAAAGCCCCGCATCCGGTGCGGGGCTTTTGCTTTGCTCAATAGCGGCGGTGGATCTTTTTGGTGGGCTTGCGGCGGTTCCAGTTGGCGCACAGCAGCCACAGCCCGTAGATCAGGGCGGCGATCAGGCTGAGCACCAGCACCACCTTCAGGTACAGGCTGGTCAAGAACTCCTTCACCTTGTCCACCCCGAACAGCAGCGGGTTGCGGGCTACGTCCTGCCCGGCGATCAGATCCACCACGCCGATGGTCTCGCCCGCCAGTTTCAGCTCCACTGTGCCTACCACGTCGCCCTGCTGGATGGGCGCACAGACGTAGTCCGGCAGGTGGAAGTATTTCTGGGTGACGGTGCCGTCACTGGTGGAGGGCAGCAGGGTCATCATGCTGTCGTTGGGGTACAGCTGCAAAGTGTCGGTATCGGAGGAATACCTGACCGGGATCTCTGCAATGGTCAGGTCGGTGTCCAGCGCAGCCTGAATGGAAAAGCTGTCGAACACCCAGTCCATCAACTCGACCGTCTCAAACAGGGCGGGGCGGCGGTTGGCGTAGCCAAGGGTATCGCAGCTGTCGGGGCTGTCCATCACGCAGAAGATATAGGTGGCGCCGTCCTTGTTGCCCCACGAAACATAGCTCTGGGTGCCGGTATCGTTTTTAAAGGCGGTCACGCTGCACATACCGCCCTGCATGGCGCTGCGGTAGTAGCTGCCGCCGCTGGCTTTGCTCAGCGCCGCATTCTGGCTGACCAGCACCGAGGAGGAGCGGTGCTTCTCCTTGGCGGGCATGGTAAAGCTGGGCGCGCCGGAGACCTCCACAAAGGCGTCAAAGCTCATCAGGTAACGCAGGATCAGGTACATATCCACCGCACAGGTGGTGTTGCCGCTGTCGATGCCGCAGGCGTCCGTCCAGCTGCTGGCGGTGGTGCCGATGCGCTGGGACAGGGTGTTCATCTGCGCCACCCAGCCGTCCAGATCTCCGCCGGAAAGGGTGTACGCCACACCCATGGCTGCCTCGTTGGCGTTGCGGGTAAGCATGGCGTACATGGCTTCCCGGTAGGTGAAAGTCTCGTTGGAGCGCATATCTGCGTTATTGGTGTTATAAACATAGTCCGAGATGGCAAAGGGCATCTGGAAGGTGCTGTCCAGCTGGTCGGCGTAGTTGGTCAGCAGCACGGCAAGGGTCATATATTTGGTCAGACCGCCGGCAGACACCTGCTTTGTGCTGTCCTTATCATAGACGATGATGTTGGTATCCGTGTTCACGATATAGGCGCTTGCAGCCTGCACCTGATACACCGGGCTGGGGTCGAACATGGCCCCGGCGGGCAGCACAAGGCAGCTGAGCAGAAATACAAATGAGAGAACCAGTGCAAAAATACGTTTCATGTGGACAATTCCTTTAAAAAGCGATAAAATATACTAGATACGGCTGCACTGCGTAGCGCGCCGGAAGATCAATTTTGCAGCACAAGTGCTGTGTTCTATAATAATAACAGGTTTGCCGGGGTGTTACAAGAGCCTTGCGGTGTTTTACACCGTTCTTTCGCCCCGGCAGGGAGGGCAGGAATGGTATATCTTACAGGGGACACCCACGGCGATATCCAGCGCTTCAAGCAGGGCAAACTGCGCTGGCTGGGCAAAAAGGACACCGTGGTGGTGCTGGGGGATTTTGGCTTTGTATGGGACGGCAGCGCCGCAGAGCGCAAGCGGCTGGACTGGCTGCGCAAGCGCCCCTATACGGTGCTGTTTCTGGACGGCAGCCACGAAAACTACGACCTGCTGGCACAGTACCCGGAGACCGAGCTGTTCGGCGGCAGGGTGCAGAGCCTTGGCGGCAACGTGTACCATGTGTGCCGGGGCAGCGTGCTGGAGCTGGAGGGCAAGACCTATCTCTGCTTCGGCGGCGCGGAAAGTCAGGATAAGGACGACCGGGAGCCGGGGGTGAACTGGTGGAAGCAGGAGATGCCCAGCGACGAGGAGTACGACACCTGCCGCCGCAACTTAGAGGCGGTAGACTACAAGGTAGATTATGTGCTGACCCACGATGCACCAAGCAGATTTTTGGATTTTACCGCTCTCGCCCTTGGCGAAAGCAACCGTCTGCACCTGTTTCTGGACGAGATATTGCTCAAACTGACCTACGAAAAATGGTTTTTCGGCTGCTATCACAAGGATGTACAGCTTTCCACCAAGAGCCGGTGCGTGTTCTGTGATGTCATCCCCATGGGTGAGCGGCGCACCGGGCTGTTCCACCGATAGGAGGTAAAATGCAGGTCACAGTAAAACTTGCCACACGGGAGGGCGCTGCGCATATCAGCGGCATTCTGGCGGGATTTACCCTGCTGGCAAAGCGCAGGGAGCTGACATTGCGGGTACAGGACGAGCGGCAGGGCAGTCCCATTGCCCGGGAGGCGCTGTTGGAAACCGAAATCGACGGCCGCACGGTGGTGTTCGATTTGATGGACGGCTACTTCTACAACGACCCTGCGGCGGTACTGGCGCTGTTCAGCCGTGCAGAGGTGGTGTTCAAACGCAGCTTTTCAGCGGAGAAGAACCGGCAGTTCCCGGGCGATATCCCCGCAAAGCTGCGGCCATTGGGGCTGAACTATTACGTTACCTGTCCGGGCTCACCGCTGGAAGCGGAGCGCAGCGCAAAGAGCCATCTGAAGCAGTGGGCGCTTTCCACCCGATGCTACCCGCAGGACTTTGAAGCCCGGCTGACCCGGGTGCGCAAAAAGCCGCAGATCCTTTTTCTGACCCGTCTGTGGGACCCGGAGGAACCGGCGGTGCAGCAATACCCGGACTTGCAGGCAGAGTGGCGGCAGGTGAACGCCGACCGCATCGAGCTGCTGCACCGGCTGCAAAGCGCCTTCCCGGAGCAGTTCACCGGCGGCGTATCCGACAACGCCTGCGCCCGGCAGCTGTGCCCGGAGCTGATCCTGCCGGACAAGCTGACCGGCAAGCGGGCGTATCTGCACCGGATGCAGCACACGGAGATTTGCGTGGCCTCTACCGGACTGCACGGCTCTACCGGCTGGAAACTGGCCGAGTATGTGGCGGCGGGGCGCGCTATCGTCACCGAGCCGCTGCGGTACACCCTGCCGGGCGGCTTTGAAGAAGGGAAAAACTATAAAACGTATACGTCCCCGGCGGAGTGTGAGACGCAGCTGCGGCAGCTGCTGGCAGACCCGGCGGCGATCTTGGCTATGGCGCAGCACAATGCGGCGTATTATCAGGCGTGGCTGCGGCCGGAGCAGCAGGTGCGGCAGGCCTTGCGGCAGCTGGAAACAGGGGAGAGATAAGGGGGAAAACGGGGTATGGAAGAACAAAAGCGGCACAGCGGCTTTGAGACGATGCGTATCCTCAGTATGGTGATGATCGTGCTGATGCACGGCATCGGGCACGGCGGGCTGGGCAGTGCGGCACCGCAGGGGACAGCGGCATTCTGGATATACTGGCTGCTGTTTATTCTGGCGCGTGTATCCACCAACTGTTTTGTAATGCTTTCCGGTTATTACCTGTCGGAGCGCAAAGGGTCTGTCCGCGCCGGGCGGCTGTTCCGCATCGGGGCACAGGTGTGGTTTTACTCCATGCTCACCTTCTGCGTTGCGGTCAAGGCGGGTGCAGTCCCGCCTTCAGCCATTTCGCTGCTTCGGGCGCTGCTGCCCCTTACCTCCAACGGCTACTGGTTCGCTTCGGCCTATTTCCTGATGTATCTCTCAGTGCCGGTGCTGAACGCGGTGGTGCAAAGCCTTGACAGGCGGCAGTACAAAACGCTGCTGTTGGTGGCGCTGCTGCTGCAAAGCGTGTGGGGCACGCTGTTCTACTGGGCAACGGATGCGACCTTTGTGAATAACGGATACAGCTTTATCTGGTTTTACACCTTATATTTTATGGCCGCCTATTTCCGCAAATACCGGGTGACCGTGCCCAGCGGGCTGTGCCTGCTGGCGTATCTGGCGGCTTCGGCGGCGGGACTTTTCAACCGGATGCTGGCGCTGCGGGTGGAAAACGTCCTGCACCTGAACGGCTTTGTGAATACTGTCAACGGCTATCAGGCAGTGGCTACGGTCATTGCTTCAGCAGCGATATTTCTGCTGTTCCAGAATATCCGCATCCGCTCGGACTACTGGCGGCACTGGGTGTTCCGGCTGGCACCGCTGTCCTTCGGGGTGTATCTGCTGCACGACAGCGATTTTACCCGGGCGCTGCTGTGGCAGCTGGTGGACCTGCCCCGGTTCGGCGGGGCGCTGCTGCCCTCGCTGGCTTACCTGACCGGTGCGGTGCTGCTGATCGCCGTGGCGGGCTACGCGGTGGATGCCGTGTATCAGCGGCTCTACCGTCTGCTGTGTCTGCCCGCACTGGAAACAAAACTGGATGCCCTGACCGCCCGCATTCTGCAAAGCGTTGTTGGGAGCAAGGAAGCGTAAAGAAAAGCGCTGTCGCACGAGTTTTTCGTGTGACAGCGCTTTTTTAGTTCATCGGCCCGGCCTTGTCGAACATCTGCTGCACCTGCGCAGCCAGCAAAGCGTGCGCAGGGCTTTCCAGCAGCGGGTCGGCGGCAAGCAATGCGGCGGCTTCGCTCTGGGCGGCGTGCAGGGTGCGGGTGTCGTTCATCAGGTCGGCGATCTGCAGGGTAGGCAGGCCGTGCTGGCGGCTGCCGAAAAAGTCGCCGGGGCCGCGGGTCTCCAGATCGTACTGCGCCACGGCAAAGCCATCGGTGGTGGAACAGAGGAATTTCAGCCGCTTCTGCACGGCTTCGCTGGTGTTGTCGCTGACAAGGAAGCACCAGCTCTCGGCTGCGCCGCGTCCCACACGGCCGCGCAGCTGGTGCAGGGCGCTCAGACCGTAGCGCTCGGCGTTTTCGATCACCATCACGCTGGCGTTGGGCACGTCCACGCCCACCTCGATGACGGTGGTGGACACCAGTGCGTCCAGCCGCCCGGCCTTGAAATCCTCCATGACGGCGGCTTTTTCCTTGGGTTTCAGCTTGCCGTGCATCAGCCCCACCCGGCGGTCGGGCAGCAGCGCCTTGGCAATGTCCTCGTAGTAGGTCTTGACGGCGTTCAGCCCGCCGTCCGGCACATCCTCGATGGCGGGGCAGACCAGATACACCTGCCGCCCTTTGTCGATCTCGCTGTCCAGAAAGCGGTACAGGTCCTGCCGCCGCTTGCCGGTGATACACCGGGTCTTGACCGGGGTGCGCCCGGGGGGCAGCTCGTCCAGAATGGAGATATCCAGATCGCCGTAGATCAGCAGTCCCAGCGTGCGGGGGATAGGGGTGGCGCTCATGACCAGCAGGTGCGGGTTTGCGGCCTTTTCCGCCAGCGCGCCGCGCTGGCGCACCCCAAAGCGGTGCTGCTCGTCAATGACCGCCAGACCCAGCCGGGCAAACTCCACCCCTTCGCTCATCAGAGCGTGGGTGCCCACCACAAGGTCGGCTTCGTCATTGCGGATAGCGGCCAGTGTGGTGCGGCGGGCGGCGGCTTTCATGCCGCCGGTCAGCAGGGCGACCCGCATCCCAAAGGGAGCAAGCAGCCGGTTGAGCCCCTCGGCGTGCTGTGCGGCCAGAATTTCGGTAGGGGCAAGCAGCGCGGCCTGATACCCCGCCCGGATGCACGCCCAGATGGCGGCAGCAGCTACCAACGTTTTGCCGCTGCCCACATCGCCCTGCAACAGGCGGTTCATGGCGGTATCGCCTGCCATATCGTTTAAAATTTCCTCCACTGCGCGGCGCTGCGCCCCGGTGGGGGCAAAGGGCAGGCTCTGCCAGAAAGGGGCTGGATCGGCGCGGCGCATGGGTGCCCCGGTGGCGGCAGCGCCCCGGCTGCGCATCCGCCCAATGCCCAATTGCAGCACCAACAACTCTTCGTAAATGAGCCGCCGCCGCGCCGCTGCGGCCTGCTCCTCGGTGGCAGGGCAGTGGATGGCGCACACCGCTTCGGCCTTGGGGAGCAGACGGTATTTTTGCAGCATCTCCGGCGGCAGCGGATCCGGCAGCAGCTCCGCATGGGGCAAAAGCTGCCGGATGCAGCGGGAGATGGCGCTGCTGGTAAGCCCCTCCGTCTGGGGGTAAACGGCTTCAAAGGGTGCGGCTTGGATCTGCTCGGCGGTGCGCACCTGCGGGTTGACCATCTGGCGGCGCAGCATCCCGCCGGTAACGATGCCCTGAAAATAGTATTCCTGCCCCAGCTGCAATTTCTGGGTGGCGTAGGGGTTGTTGAACCATGTGATCTCCAGACTGGCTACATCGTCCCCGGCGGTGATGCGCTCCATGCGCCGCCCGCCCGGCAGAATGCGCCCGCCGGGCTTTGCGAACACCTCGGCCTTTACCACGCATTCGGTGTCGGCGGGGGCTTCTGCGATGGAGTAGGGCTTGGAAAAATCGATGTACCGCCGGGGGTAGTGGCACAGCAGGTCTGCCAGCGTTACAATGCCCAGCTTCTCGAACCGCTCTGCGGTCTTGGGTCCGACCCCTTTCAGGTAG
Source organism: uncultured Faecalibacterium sp. (assembly GCA_934525325.1). Lineage (GTDB taxonomy): Bacteria > Bacillota > Clostridia > Oscillospirales > Ruminococcaceae > Faecalibacterium. The sequence goes on along the minus strand of CAKSZE010000019.1, from coordinate 1,486 downwards.
CGCACCGGGGTGTCCGGGGTCAGGGTAGTACGGTTTTCAGTGGGCATGGCGTTTCAACTCCCTTCCAAGCGTAGTATAGCCATTGTAACACGGACGGGGAACAGATGCAAACACTTTGCCTTTGTGCGGCAGCTGTGGTACACTAAATAAAAAAAGAGAAGGGAGAGATACCATGGAGATCCGCAACGCGACCATGGAGGATCTGCACGCCATTGCCGCCGTGGAGACAGCCTGTTTTCCGGCAGCGGAAGCTGCCACGGTCGAGGAATTTGCCGGGCGGCTGGCAAATTATGCTGCCCATTTCTGGCTGCTGTTTGAGCAGGGGGAGCTGGTGGCCTTTGTGGACGGCTTTTGCACCGATACGCCCGACCTGACCGATGAGATGTACGCGGACGCCGCCCTGCATAATGAAAACGGCGCATGGCAGATGATCTTTGGGGTGAACACCCTCCCGGGCTGCCGCCGCCAAGGCTATGCCGGACTATTGCTGCAAAGAGCCATCGCAGATGCCCGTGCGCAGGGGCGCAAGGGGCTGGTGCTGACCTGCAAGGAAAAGCTTTTGCACTATTACGCAAAGTTCGGCTTTGTGAACGAGGGCGTTTCCGGCTCTACCCACGGCGGAGTGGTGTGGTATCAGATGCGGCTGCGGTTCTGAGGGAAGGATTTAAAATGCGCGCCGCTATCGGGTTGCGGCACCCAGCATCCGCTTCGTGCCTTGGGCGGCACTTGCGTCTTGCTGGCCGCTGCCCCAACAACTCCTCCCTGTTTCCGCCACTGGCGGCGGTCGTCGTCGTTGCACTCTGCGCATAAATAGCGGAATTAGATTTTTTATTCGGGATTCAGAAAAGCCTGCGGAGCTTGTCGGGGCAAAGCCCCTCCATCTGCTAACGCAGACCGCTCTGCCGCTTAAAAGCCCCACTGGGGCTTTCATTGCTGCGCAAACGCGGGCTTTTCTGAATCCCCTTTTCACGGGAGGGGTCGTGGAGGAAAACGGCATTTGCAATTCAGACTGCCCTTTAATCATTGCAGCCCTTCTGTGAAAATAGCGTTTGGAGCGCTCCGCAGAGCTTGTCGGGGCAAAGCCCCTCCATCTGCTAATGCAGACCGCTCTGCCGCTTAAAAGCCCCACTGGGGCTTTCATTGCTGCGCTGCGCTCCGCAAACGCGGTCACTCCAAACGCGAAATAAAAATAATCATTCCGCTGAATATGTGCAGAGCGCAGCGGAGCGCATTCTAAATCGTTCCGCCCCCCGGCAGGAAACAGCGCAAAACAAAAAATCCCGGAAGCCGAAGCTTCCGGGAATCTTTTGGAGGTGACGACCAGATTTGAACTGGTGGATGAGGGTTTTGCAGACCCTTGCCTTACCACTTGGCCACGTCACCATATAGGGAGTGATGAATACCACTCCAATGGAGCGGCCGACGAGGCTCGAACTCGCTACCTCCACCTTGGCAAGGTGGCGCTCTACCAGATGAGCTACGGCCG
>CAKSZE010000018.1 GCA_934525325.1 uncultured Faecalibacterium sp. | reverse complement strand
GACTATTTCAAGGTTTGATGGTAGAATAAGAAGAAAAATCCCTCAGTCATCGCAGACGCAAGGGTGAACCCTCTCAGGCAAAGCCTGACGGCTTTGCCAGCTCCCCCCTTCGGGGAAGCTGGCGAGCAAAGCGAGACTGAGAGGGTTATTTTCAGGAGGAAACAACCAATGTCACAGCATGATCGCTATATCAGCCCTTTTTCCACCCGCTACGCTTCCGATGAGATGCAGTACATCTTCTCGGACGACAACAAGTTCCGCACCTGGCGGCGGCTGTGGGTGGCGCTGGCTCGTGCCGAAATGAATCAGGGCCTGACCAACATCACCCCGGACATGGTGGCCGAGCTGGAAGCCCATGTGGACGATATCAACTACGAAGTGGCCATCGAGCGGGAAAAGCTGGTGCGCCACGACGTCATGAGCCACGTCTACGCTTACGGTCAGCAGTGCCCCAAGGCAGCAGGCATCATCCATCTGGGTGCCACCAGCTGCTATGTGGGTGACAACACCGACATCATTGTGATGCGGCAGGGTCTTGAGCTGGTACGCAAAAAGCTGGTGGGTGTTCTGGCAAAGCTGGCACACTTCGCCAAGGAGTACAAGGATATGCCCTGCATGGCCTACACCCACTGCCAGCCCGCACAGCCCACCACCGTGGGCAAGCGCGCTACCCTGTGGGCCAACGAGCTGGTGATGGATCTGGCCGAGATCGACCATCGTCTGGCTACCCTGCAGCTGCGCGGTGTCAAGGGCACCACCGGCACGCAGGCTTCCTTTATGGAGCTGTTCAAGGGCGATGCCGACAAGATCCGCGCCGTGGATGCTTCCATTGCAAAGGAGATGGGCTTTGACCCCAAGGCCGTTGTGCCGGTGTCCGGCCAGACCTACAGCCGCAAGGTGGACGCCTTTATCCTGAACGCACTGGCAGGTATTGGCCAGAGCTGCATGAAGTTTGCCACCGACCTGCGCCTGCTGGCAAACTTCAAGGAGATGGAGGAGCCCTTTGAGAAGAACCAGATTGGTTCCTCCGCTATGCCCTACAAGCGCAACCCCATGCGCTGTGAGCGCATCTGCGCCCTTGCCCGCTACCTGATGGTGGACGTGCTGAACCCCAGCTTTACCACCGGCAGCCAGTGGTTTGAGCGCACGCTGGATGACAGCGCCAACAAGCGCGTGGCTATGGCGGAGGGCTTCCTTGCCACTGACGCCATCCTGAACATCATGCTCAACGTTACCGATGGTCTGGTGGTGTACCCCAAGGTGGTGCGCAGCCGCCTGATGGCCGAGCTGCCCTTCATGGCCAGCGAGAACATCATGATGCAGGCTGTGGAAAAGGGCGGCAACCGTCAGGAGCTGCACGAGCGCCTGCGTCAGCACGCCATCGCCGCCGGTAAGCAGGTCAAGGAAGAGGGCCTGCCCAACGATATGGTGGACCGCATTGCCGCAGACCCGGCCTTTGGCCTGACCCGCGAGGAGATCGTGGCAGGGCTTGTGCCGGAGAACTTTGTGGGCCGTGCACCCCAGCAGGTGGAGGAGTTCATCGCCAACGTCCTGCAGCCCATCTTCGACGCTGACCCCGAGGATGTGGAGCAGCACGCCTCCCTGAGCGTCTGATAACAAGATCAATTGCAAAAAGGAGAAGCCCGTGGGCTTCTCCTTTTTGCGTTTTTGCCTTGCACGATTTTGTCTGTCATGTTACACTGAGGGCATCATCAACAAAGGAGAACCGCTTATGCGATTGGATAAATATCTGGCCGAGACTGCCCAGTGCACCCGCAGCGAGGCCAAGACTATGCTGGCAAAAGGCCGCGTGCAGGTGAACGGCACGGTGTGCAAAAAAGGGGACACCCAGCTGAAGGATACCGACACGGTGGCGGTGGACGGCGCGCCGCTGACCTATCAGAAGTTCGTCTACCTCATGCTCAATAAGCCCGAAGGGGTGGTGAGCGCTTCTACCGATAAGCGGGACACCACTGTGGTGGACCTGGTAGGGGACGCCTATCCCCGGCGGGAGCTGTTCCCGGCCGGGCGGCTGGATAAGACCAGCACCGGTTTTGTGCTGCTGACCGATGACGGCGGCTTTGCACACGATATCCTGTCCCCCCGGCACCATGTTTCCAAGACCTATACTGTGACTATCGACACCCCGCTCACGCAGGAGATGTGCACCGGCTTTGCGGCGGGGGTCACGCTGGCGGACGGCACCGCCCTTTCGCCCGCCGAGGTGACCGCCCTTTCTCCCGATGGGCTTACCGTGCGGGTGGTGCTGCGGCAGGGGGTGTACCACCAGATCAAACGGATGTTCGGTGTGTACGGTGCCGGGGTGAATGCTTTGCACCGGGAGGCCATTGGCGGCCTTGCACTGGATGCGCAGCTTGCGCCGGGGCAGTGGCGGGAGCTTTCTGACGAAGAGGTGGCAAAAATTACCAGATAAAACGCTGCGCTTTTCACGCGGTTTTCAAAAATGTATCACATTTTACCGGTAAAATAACGGTAAGAACCACGCAAAAAGGCACTTTTTTGGCAAAAAATGGCCCCGAAAGATAATTTCAACAAGAAAGAATTATTTTTTTTGTTGAAATCTGTTGCAAAAGTAAATTCTTTTGTGTAAAATATAGATTGTAATGCGGCTAAATTGTTTAAAATCACAACCCATGCCGCCGCGGCTTGCACAAACGAGGAAAAGGGGTATCCATTTATGGCCAATAGAGTATTTCAAAGCGTGATCTACCAGATGAAGGACGCGATCAATCGGGTGGTCGGCGTTGTGGATGAGACCGGCGCTGTCATTTCCTGCTCGGAGCTGAACCTGATCGGCGAGGTGCGCGAGGGCTATATGGCCGAGCGTCTGACCGCAGGCGACCGCTTTGTGCGCGACGGCTATACTTACCAGCAGTTCTCCAACGCCAAGCATAACGATTATGCCGTGTTCGTGGAGGGCGTCGATGAGACTGCAGGGCAGTTTGCCGGTGTGCTGGCCATCAGCCTGCAGAGCATCAAGCAGTACCACGACGAAAAGTTCGATAAGTCCAACTTTATCAAGAATGTGGTGCTGGACAACATCCTGCCCGGCGATATCTACGCCAAGGCACGGGAGCTGCATTTTGCTACCGATGTCTCCCGCGTGGTGTTTATCGTGCGAGTGATCAGCGGCGGCGATATCTCTGCCTATGATGTGGTCAGCAGCCTGTTCCCCGATAAGCAGAAGGACTTTGTGTTCAATATCAGCGAGACCGACACCGTGCTGGTCAAGGAGATCCGCAAGGGCATCGACCGCACCGATATGGAAAAGCTGGCTGCCAGCATTGTGGATACCCTCTCCGGCGAGCACTACATCAAGGCCGTGGTTGGCATTGGCACCCCCATTGCCAATGTGAAGGATCTGGCTACCTCCTTTAAGGAAGCCCAGATCGCCATGGAAGTGAGCAAGGTGTTCGATACCGAAAAGCAGATCATCCGCTACGATAATCTGGGCATTGCTCGTCTGATCTACCAGCTGCCCACCACCGTGTGCGAGATGTTCCTGCGCGAGGTGTTCAAGCAGGGCAGCATCGAGAGCCTGGATCAGGAGACGTTGTTCACCATCCAGCGCTTCTTCGAGAACAACCTGAATGTGTCCGAGACCAGCCGCGGCCTGTTTGTGCACCGCAATACGCTGGTGTATCGTCTGGAAAAGATCAAAAAGCTGACCGGTCTGGATCTGCGTGAGTTCGACGACGCTATCGTCTTTAAGGTAGCGCTGATGGTAAAGAAGTACCTGTCCAACAACCCGGCCAAATACTGATATTCCGCTGTGCGGGCGTTGCCCCGCCGGCGCCGAACCGGCCGCTCGAAACCGATGCTGGCCGGTTCTTTTTGCAGTGTGGGCTGCGGACGGGCTGTCTTGACCGTCAAAAATCTTGATGTCAGGAGCTAATACGATTCCATGATCGATTTTGAACACGTTTCCAAAGAATATAAAAAGGGTGGACGCCTTGCGCTGGAGGATATAAACTTCCATGTGGACGAAGGCGAGTTCGTCTTTCTGCTGGGTCACTCCGGCGCGGGCAAATCCACCCTGCTCAAGCTGATTTTGCGGGAGGCGCTGCCTACCTCCGGCAAGGTGACCGTGCTGGGTAAGGATGTAGCCAAGCTGCGTCGCCACAAGATCCCTTACCTGCGCCGCCAGATGGGCATCATCTTTCAGGACTTCCGGCTGATCCCCAGCATGACCGTATACGAGAATGTGGCCTTTGCCATGCACGTCCTCAACGTGCCCCGCAAGGAGATCCGTCCCCGCGTGGAGTACATTTTGGAATTGGTGCATCTGGAGGATAAGGCCAAGTGCTACCCGGATACCCTTTCCGGCGGCGAGCAGCAGCGTGTGGCTGTGGCGCGTGCGCTGGTGCATAACCCCAAGCTGGTCATCGCGGACGAGCCTACCGGCAACATTGACCCGGAGCTGAGTCTGGAAATGATGCAGCTGCTGGAGCGGGTGAGCAAGATGGGCATCACGGTGTTGGTGGTCACCCACGAGCACGAGCTGGTGCACCGCTTCCATCAGCGTGTGGTCACCCTGAGCCATGGCCGCATCATCTCGGATGTGCCCGCAGACCCTGTGGCTGCCGCCGAGGATGATCTTTCGCTGGACGTTGCCGCCTTTGATGCGGACGATGCGTCCGCGGCGAAAAAGGAGGTGGCTGCCGTATGATGCGTCCTTCTACCTTCTTCTTCCTTACCCGGCGCGGTGTGCGCAACTTGGACAAGCACTGGGCCATGACCGTTGCCTGCATCGCTTCTTTGAGCGTTTGTATGACCTTGAACATCTTTGCCAGCTTGGCCGAGGTGAACGTGGGCAGCATGGTGGCCTATCTGGGCAGCCAGAACGAGACGGTGGTCTATCTGGACCCCGAATGTGATGATGCCACCGTCGCGCAGGTAGGCGAGACCCTTTCGGCTATGCCGGGGGTCAGCGGGGTGCAGTACGTTTCCAAGCAGGACGTGCTCGACACCTACCGCGGTTATATGCAGGATTATTCCTCCCTGTGGGATGAATTTGAGACGGACAACCCCTTTAAAGCCAACTACCGGGTCACCCTGAGCGACCTGACCCAGATGGAGAGCATGAGCGTGAAGATGCAGGCCATCCCGGGCGTTGTCAGTGTTACCGCCCCGGTGGAGATGACCAATATCTTTGTGGAGGTCCAGAAAGCCGTCACCAAGGGCGGTCGCATGATCGTGCTGGTGCTGATGGTGGTCAGCATCATCACGGTGGGCAGCACCATTCGCCTGAGCGTTTTTGCCCGCCGCCGCGAGATCGAGATCATGAAGTATGTGGGTGCCACCAACCGCATGGTCACCCTGCCTTTCTTTGTGGAGGGCCTGACCATGGGCCTGATCTCCGGTATCCTGACCGCAGCGGTCAGCCTTGGCTGTTACAGCTATGTGGTCAACGCCGCCGGCGGTCTGGGCGGCATCTGGCAGATGCTTATGGGCCGCGCACTGGTGCCGGTGGCAAACGTGCTGCCGACCATCGTGGTAACAAGCCTGCTCAGCGGCGCTATCGTAGGCGGCGTGGGCAGTATGTTCTCTATCCGCAAACATCTGAATGTGTGACCGAAAGGAGCCGCGTTTTATGAGTAAAGCAATGCACGCAAAGCCCTTCCGGCTCACAGGCCCTTATACCGGTCGGCACGCCCGGCCGGAAAGCCCCCGCAGCAAGCTGATCCGTGCGGTCAGCCTTGGGCTGGCCTGTGTCTGCCTGCTGCTGACGGCCACGGTATACCCGGCCTCGGCAGCCACCAACAGCACTAGCATGGCCAGTTTGCAGAATAAGCTGGATAAGCTTTCCCAGTCCATCAACCAGCACAAAAAGGAACTGTCGGACGCCAAAAAGAAGGAGTCCGCCGCCAAGGCGCTGGAAAGCGAACTGAAGGAGCGGGTCACCGTTCTGCAGGATCAGATCGGTGTGCTCAGCGGTCAGATCGCCGCAGTGCAGAACAGCATCGGCGAGAAGGAACAGCAGATCGGTGTGATGCAGAACCAGATCACGGACAAGCAGACCCAGATCGAGCAAAAGCAGAACGAGATCGATGACCAGTGGGACGATTTCAAAAAGCACATGGCGGCCATGCAGGAGCTGCGGGACGGCGGCAGCGTAGCCATGCTCAGTGCGGTGAACGACCTGTACGAGCTGCTTACCTTCAACGAGGTGATGCAGGATATCTCCATCAAGGACACCGAGATCATGAACAACATGAAGTCTGCCAAGCAGGGGCTGGAGGACGATAAGGCCGCACTGGAAGAGCAGAAAGCCGGTCTGGAAGCTGAAAAGGCAGAGTTGCAAAGCCAGAAGAGCGAACTGGACAGCCAGAACGCCCAGATGAAGGGCAAGCAGAGCGAGCTGAACAACAGCATCTCTGCGGCAAAGCTCTCCGCTGCCGAGGCACAGGCGGCGCAGCAGAAGGCGCAGGCAGCCATTGAGTCCGACGAGATGAACTACGAGGCTGTGAAAAAGGAGATTCAGAAGCTGATCGCCGCAGCCTCTGCCAGCAAGCCGCAGCTGAGCTTTAGCGGTTTTGCCTGCCCGCTGAAGAGTTACACCCGCGTTTCCAGCGAGTACGGCTGGCGCAAGAACCCCGTTTCCGGCGTGAACAAGCTCCATGCCGGTATCGACTTGGCAGCCCCGGGCGGCACACCCATCTACGCAGCCGCCAGCGGCTATGTGCAGGTGGCAGGCTGGTCCACGGGCGGCTACGGCAACTATGTTATCATCTACCACGGCAAAATGTCCGATGGCAATACCTATACCACCCTGTACGCGCACATGCGCTCGGTGGCTACCAGTGCAGGCAAGTATGTGAATCAGGGTGATTTGATCGGTTATGTGGGCACCACCGGCAATTCCACCGGCAACCACCTGCATCTGGAGGTGTGGAAGGGCGGCTCCAAGGCCAACGCCATAAACCCCCGCAGCTGCATCCCCATCCCCCACAACTAGGGCGTATCTGAAAAGTCGAAAATTTAGTCTATTTCTACAAGCACAGCTGGATTTTGCGTGAATCAGCCTTGAGATCCACAAAGGATTCCTGCGGTTCTTTGCCTTAAATCCCGCTTGTGCTTGCGAAATATTCGTCATTTTCTTTGTTTTCAGATACACCACAACAAGCAACGCAAGGAGTCTGGTTGATCTATGAACGAACAAAAACGCAAGCGCGTGCTGCGCATCGGCTGTCTGGTTCTGGCAGGGGTGTTTGTACTCTCGCTGCTGGGCAGCATCCTTATGATGCTGCTGCTCTGACCGGAGGGAACAAACCATGAACCGTAAAATTTCTTTAGGCATGGCAGTCACTATCGTGATCCTTGCCATGACCGTGACCTTTTCCATCACGATGCTCATCGCCATGCGTCTGTTCGACAGTACGGTCAACAGCGTAAAAGAAAAGGAAAGTATGTACAATAAAATCGCTGAGGTGGACCGCTACGTCCGCAGCAACGATTACTACACCATCGACGAGACGATGCTGTACGACCGCCTGACCGCCGGTTATCTGCTGGGCACGGGCGACAAGTACGCCCGTTACTACACCGCCAACGCCTACACCGAACTGATGAACATCCAGAGCGGCAAGATCCTTGGCATCGGCGTGGAACTTGGCATCGACCAGACCGGCTACGCCAAGGTGACCCGCGTCTACGATGGCTCTCCCGCACAGGAAGCGGGCATCGCCGTGGGCGACTACATCACCACCGTAGGCGATACCGATGTCAAGAGCCTGTCCAGTGCAGATGCCGTGTACAAAGCCCTGCAGGGCGAGGCCGGTACTACCGTTACCGTGACATGGCTGGACAGCGCAGCCGCCAGCAAAACGGCTGAGCTGACCCATTCCGGCTACACCAGCACCACCGTGGACTACCAACTGCTGGACAATGTGGGCTACATCCGCATCCGTCAGTTCGACGGCACTACCCCCAGCGAGTTGGACTACGCCCTGCGCACCCTGACTGCCAGCGGCGCAGCCAGTCTGGTGTTTGACCTGCGGGACAACGGCGGCGGCATTCTGGAAGATGCCGTCAGCTGCATCGACCTGATTGCCCCGGAGGGTACAGTGGCCTACGCCGAGGATAAAAACGGCAACCGCACCGTCATTGGCAGCAGCGATGCCGAAAGCTCCATCAGCCTGCCGATGGTCTGCCTTGTCAACAGCAACACCGCCAGCGCGGCCGAGCTGTTCGCAGCTACCCTGCGCACCATGAACGGTGCCCGTCTGGTGGGCACCACCACCATGGGCAAGGGCACTATCCAGAGCAGCCCGCAGCGTTTGTCGGACGGCAGCGCCGTGGTCATCACGGTGGCAAAGCTGGTCTGCGGTGACGGCAGCTGCTTTGACGGTACTGGCCTGACCGTGGATGTGGAGCGCGCCCTGAGTGCAGAGGAAGCTACGAACTTCTACAACTATACTCCCCAGACCGACCCGCAGGTGCAGCGCGCTGTCAGCGCTGCCCAGCAGCTGAGCGGCACCACTACGCTGGCAGGCGCAAGCTCTGCCGCCGCTGCGGACAGTACCGCTTCCTCTGCGGCAGCAGAGGATACCACCCCCGCAGAGACTGCGGAAGGGGAGACCGCCGAGGGCGAGGCTGCTGCGTCTGAGCCGGAAGCTGCTGCAAGCGCAGCGGAGTGAACCCCGTAAATCTGAACCCTGAACCATAAACACCAAAAAGGCTGCTGCGTTCTGCAACAGCCTTTTTCTGAGAAAGGAATTGACCCTATGCCGGAACTGACCGATCTTTCTGTGATCCGTGCCCTGTGCGAAAAATACGATTTTGCGCTTTCCAAGGGCTTTGGGCAGAACTTTATCATCAACCCGGGTATCCCCACCAAGATCGTGGATGCCAGCGGGGTGGACAAGCGCTACGGTGTCATCGAGATCGGCCCCGGCATCGGTGTGCTGACCAAGGAGCTGGCTAAGCGCGCCGCCAAGGTGGTGTCCATTGAGGTGGATGAGCGTTTGCCGCCCCTGCTGGCCGAGACCATGGCCGGTGTGGACAACTTCAAGCTGGTGCTGCAGGATGTGCTGAAGGTGGACCTGAAAGCCCTCATCGCCGAGGAGTTCCCGGGGATGCCGGTGGCAGTGTGTGCAAACCTGCCCTACTACATCACCAGTCCCATCGTGATGAAGCTGCTGGGCGACCGCCTGCCCATCGAGAGCCTGACCGTTATGGTGCAGAAGGAAGCCGCCGACCGTCTGGCCGCCGTGCCCGGCACACGCGCTTCCAGCGCCATCAGCTGCGCGGTGAATTACTACGCTACCTCCAAGCTGATGTTCACCGCTGCACCGGGCAGCTTTTACCCGGCCCCCAAGGTGACCAGCGCCGTGGTGCGCATGGACATCCGTCCCACCCCCGCCGTGCAGGTGGAGGACGAGGAGGGCTATTTTGCGCTGGTACGCGCCGCCTTTGGGCAGCGCCGCAAGACCGCTGCCAACGCCATCGCAGGTGGGCTGAACCTGCCCAAGGAGAAGGTCATTGCTGCCATCGAATCCGCAGGCTTTGATGCCCGCATCCGCCCGGAAGCGCTGACGCTGGAGGACTTTGCAAAGATCCAGCAGGCACTGGGCTGAGTAGAAAGCAGTATGGTCGACTGGCAATAGTTCACTGAAAAAAAGACTGCAAAAAACCCGGAACCTTTTCGGAGCCGCAAGGGCTCAAGAAGGTTCCGGGTTTTGGTTTTCAGCGGTTATGCGGCAGCTTTCGCCTTACTCAGAAGGGGAAGATGCTGACGATGCGGTTCCATGCAGTCTTGAGCGGGGAACCGGAGGAGACGCCGCTGGTGGTCAGCTGCACATCGCTGAAGGTGACGTTGGCGTTGCGGGCAACGTAGAAGCCGACATAGATGTAATCGGAATCCACAGCGGTCAGGGCGTAGTCGAAACCGGCAGAAGCGGTCTCGTTATCGCCGTAGGTCAGGGTGAAGCCATCGGCAGTGCCCACGAGCTTCAGGTCTACGGTATCGCCTGCACCGTACTTCACGGTTGCGGCGGGACCGTCGTACAGCGCACCGCTCTTGCGGCCGAAGCAGTTGACAGCGCCCTGATTCCGGGTGCCCACGGCCACATAATCGCCCATGGGGTCGGAGATGCTGGTGTCAATGTACATCTCATCGCGCGCCATCAGGCCGAAGGAGACCTGATTGTTCTTGGCAAGCTTATTCACGGTGGCCTTTGCGGTCAGGGTGAAGTTGGTGCCGGCGGGCAGCTGGACGTAGTACATCATCAGGCCGTCCACCGTGGATGCGATCTTGCCGCGGTTGTTGGCAACGCCCAGCGTGATGTTCTGGCCATCAACAGCAGCAGTGAAATCGCCGCCGGAGATCTTGTCGTCACCGCCTACGTTGCCGAAGGCAGAGCCGTTCCACACCGTGCCGTTGGCATCGGTAAAGGCAGGCCACAGTTTGCTGGTCTGGGTGGGTGCGGCGTAGCTGGAAGGCACATAGTCCGGGTTTGCGGCATCGCCGTAGAACTGCTTGTAGGTGGGCTTTGCCTTGTTCCGGTTGTAAGCGCCCAGCGGGGTATCGGCGGTAAGCTGGGCAATGAGCCATGCGTTCAGCTTTGCGCCGTAGCTGTTGGTGTGGGTCAGGTCAAGGCCGGTGGGGGAGAGCTTGCCGCGCTTGTCGGCCTTGGCACCCGTAAAGCTGTGGGTGTACTGTGCCTTTTTGCCCATGGCGATGTTTTCGTTGATGGTGGCATCGGTCAGGTCCACGCAGATGAGGTGCAGCTCGCTGCACATATCGCGGATGGCCTGTGCGTAGTCGCCGCCCTCATAGACGGCATCACCGATGGTGACGGTGGTGGTCTTGTGGCCGGAAGCACCGTCATAGCTGGCCTTGTTGTTTGCCTCGGTCAGGCGGGCAATGGGGGTGCACACCACGGGAATAACGCCGCGCTCCAGTGCGGGCTGGATGTAGTTGACGTAAAGGCTGTTGGCAAAGGAACCCTCGGTCTTGTAGTCGCCGTTGGGGTTGGTGTAGCGGGCGGGCTCGGTCTTTTCGTCGTTGTGGCCAAAGCCGATGAGCAGGAACTTGTCCCCGGCGGCATCGCCCAGTGCGGGCACCGTGTCGGAGCCCTTCAGCAGGGTGGTGTAGTTGGCCATGCCGGTAAAGTCCTTGCTGGAGGCGCCGGAAATGGCCAGATTGTAGACATTGGCGTTGAAGTAGTTCTCAAGCTCCTCGCCGTAACCCTCGCGGGGGAGGTAGTAGCTGTCATTGAAAGGGGAAACGGTGGAGTCGCCTACCACCCAGAAGGTGGCCTTGGCAGCTTCTGCCTGACCCCAGACAGCGCCGCGCGCACCGGCATCGGTGGCAGCCAGACCCTCGGCGGTGAGCAGCAGCAGGCCGTGCATATCAATGCTGCCGTCTGCGTTGCGGGTGGGGGCAACAGAGGTATCCAGACTCTGGAACCAGCTCTCCTTCACCGTGACGGTGTTGGTGGATTTGTTGTGGCTGGTCTGGGTCTCGGCGTCCCAGTAGAAGTTGTCCGGGCCGTAGACAGCGGTGCTGCTCTGGCTCTGGAGTGCCAGCTGCTCCTTGCCGTCCGTGCCCTTGCGGAAGGAAATGATGCCGTCAGCGGCGTAGTCGGTCACGGCAGACTTGTTGCCGGTGTACAGTGCAACGTTGTAGCCCTCGTTGTTGTAGGAGGTGGAGTTGTACACCTTCACGTCCGGGCAGGAGTTGGAGTCGATGCCCTTGGCGGCGTTGTCGTAGGAGATGGAGTTTACCAGCTTGTGGTTGCCGGGCAGGTTGGTGCCGCCCATCTTGAAGCCGTTGCCGTTGCCTGCTTCGACAGTGGCGGCGACATTGCCAAAGCTCAGGTTGCCGTTTGCATCACAGGTAACAGTGGGGAATTGCAGCGGCTGCTTCTTGACTGGCTCTGCAGCCAGCATCAGGTAGCCGTTTTTGTAGGCGACGCAGTTCTGGATGGTAACGGCGCCGATGGAGCCGGTGGCAGCTTTGGCAAACAGATCCCAGCCGTCGTCGGCGTTGTAGGCGGCGATGCAGCCGTCAAACACGTTGCCCTCGCCGGTGGTCAGCTTGGCGGCAAAGCCGTCGGCATCCTCCATGGCACGGTCGGCATTGTTCATGGAGGTGCAGTTCTTGATGGTGTTGTAGCTGGGCCACAGCGCCTTGTTGTCCGTAGACAGGCCGGAGACCTGCAGGCCGGTGTTGCCGTTGTTGTAGAAGTTCATCTGCTCCAGCACGCAATGGCTGCCGGCCAGCTGCATACCCTTGGCACCGTCCTTGGTGTTGGTGACGTTCAGCTTGCTGATGTTCCAGTAGTTGCCCCAGACGCTGAAGCCGGTGCCCACGCCGCCAAAGTCCAGCGTGGCGTAGCTGCCGTCTGCTGTGGTCAGGGTGATGGGAGTCTCGGCGGTGCCGTCACGGCCGCGCTCTACCTTCAGCTCACCGGTCAGGGTGTAGGTGCCGCCTGCCAGCTGAATGGTCTGGCCTGCGGCGGCGTAGTTCAGCGCGGTCTGCAGGTCTACGGCGTCCGCAGCGCTGGTGCCGTTATGGGCTGCGCTGCCGTCCGGGGAGACCACGATGATACCGTTTGCGCCCAGTGCCCGCAGCGAGACCTTTTTTTCAATGGTGGCGGTCTTGTAGCTGCTCAGCTTCTCAAAGGCGCTGATGACGTAGTTCTTGTCCGGGGTGAACACTACCTTAAAGGTGGTATCGCGGGTCACGGTGTAGCTCCGGGTCAGGGTCTCACCGGCCTTGACGGCAAGGTTCTTATCCACCAGCTTGCCGTTGGCGTACACCTTGGCGGTGCCGTTTGCATTGGCCTTGAAGGCCAGCGCGTAGCTGCTGCCGGTGCAGGTGGAGGGGCTGGTGATCTGGTACACCGGGGCGATGTAGCTGGTGGGCTGCAAGGTCCACTCCGAGACATTCCATGCACTGGTGGTGTAGGTGATGTTGGAGAAGGTCACGTTCATGCCGCGGGCAGCTGCAAAGCCCAGATACGCCTTGTTAGCCTCCTGCACGGTCATGGGGTCGTCCAGCTCAGCGTACTTGGAAACGCTGGTGGCGGTGCTGTCCTTTGCCGGGATGTACAGGGTAGAAGAGCCGATCACCGCGCCGGTGGTGCCGTCCGCGTTGATGGCGTACTGGGTGGCAACATAGCTGTTGCTGGTCTTGGCAAGACTGACGCGATAGGTATCACCCTGCTTGATGGTCTGGCTGCTGAAAGCGGCGCGGGTCGCCTTGACCTCGTTGGAGGCGGCGGTCTCGTTGGAGATGATGCCGGTGTAGCTGCGCACGCCCACGGCATCCTTGATCTCTACGCCGTCCAGCGGGAGCTTGGTACCGGCGACCGAGATCTGGTTGGAGAAGTAGCTGCCGGAGCCGCTCAGGCTATCGCGCAGCATCAGCGCAAAGCCCTCCTGTCCGTCCGGGGCGGGGTTGATGTAGTCGATGGTCACATCGGCTTGCAGATAGAAGTTTTCCTTGGTGGGGTCGATGGTGGTGTAGTAGAAGGAAAGACCGTCAGCAGGGGAGTCGGCAACGAACTTGCCGCCCTTTTTATTGATGGTGCCATCCTCCTTGACAGTGCAGGCGTTCAGGGTGACTTTGCTGTGGATGTCTGCACCCTCTGCAAGGGTGTTGACCTCTGCTGCTGCGGAGGTGCCGAAGGCCTTGAACTGCCAGCCGTTTGCAGAGGTGCTGTCCTCTGCAAATGCAGCCAGCGGTGTCATGCCCAGCAGCAGTGCACCTGCCAGCAGTCCGGCCAGAGTGCGTCGGATGGATTGCTTTGCTTTTCTCATGGATAGTCTCCTTTTCCGTATACGCCGCCGGACACGAGTTTGTCCGTACAAGCGTGCACAATGTTGTATTCAAGTTAACATGGATTTCACAAATTTACAAGAAATACTTGGCAAAACAAAACAATTTTGGCGTTTGATATAAACTTTTTAAGCTGTTATTGGGCAGAATGCCGGTAAATAAAGGAGAAATAGGGCGGCGACCATTTCGGACTTGTATACTAGTATATGAATTTTGGAAAATTGGAGACATTTACTGCCCCAACTGCGGCAGATAATGATAGGCTGACTGCTGCATGGCTTAGAGCGGGAATTGTTTTGTGAAATGCCGGGACGAATGCGCAGAGCCACCGACCTTTTTGCGCTTTGTGCGCCGGGCGAAAAAAGAAATATATTTTCACAGTTGTGCGGTGGGTAGGACGAAACTTTGTCAAATGCGTGGAATATTCCAGAAAAAATTGTGAAAAGCTACCAACGGATATCCCCTAAACGTGTTGATATTGAGAAAAAAGACGGAGGATTGTTTACAAAAGGATTACAGGCTGGTATACTTTGTAGCGGTAGATCCCTATGAGATCCGCAAAGAAATAAGAAAGGAAATACCAAACCGTGAATACCACCGCACCGCACGCTCTGAAAAAACGATTGCTGACCCTGATACTGAGCTTTGCCTTTCTGCTTACCTGTCTGCCCGCTGCACTGGCAGTGGACCTGAATGTGGACGCAGGTTTCTACTTCAAGCAGAGCCGGGGCGGCACCTGCACGCTGGCTTCCGCAGCCATGATGCTGCGCCGCCGTGCCTACTTTGACGGGCTGAGCGACTGGACGAATGTGACCGAGAACAGTGTGCGCTCCACAGCATGGGCCAACGGCCTTGCACACAGCTTTACATATAAGGAGATGCAGGTGGGCTACGCCACCCTGCCCTCCGGCCTGCAAAGCAAAACGGCGGTGCTGATCTCCCTGCTGGAGCAGCACCCGGAGGGCATCGTCCTTTACGACCGCACCCAGCCCCATGCGGTGCTGCTGACCGACTACACCAACGGTATTTTCTATTGCTCCGACCCGGCGGGGAACATCGGCTACGGCCGCATCCCCATTACCAGCTCCAGCGTGTCCATTGCAAGATCCTCCTGCTACTGGTATGTCACCGCAGATCATAACAGCGTGGCGGCACAGGCCGACGGTCTGCGGCTGGAGGGCGTGCGCTACCCGGTGAATCTTCGCACCGGCAGCGGCATGGCACTGACCGGTACGGCCAACAGTGCCAGCGGCACCACCTTGACCAGCGTGCAGGTGGCTGTTCTGGATGCGGCAGACCAGACCGTGCAGACCGCTGAGGCGTCGGCGAACGCTGCCGCCTTCTCGCTGAACACGCTGGACAGCCAGATCCGCTTCGGAGAGCTGCCGGAGGGCAGCTACACCTACATGGTGCTGGTGACCGACTCTGCGGGCGAGAGCCTGTGCTTTGCCTCGGACTTCACGGTGTCCGACAGCGCAAGCAGCACCCAGACCTACTGGTCGCTCAAGGATGCCGAAGGTTCCAAGCTGCAGCAGACGGTCAAGCAGATGGAGACCACGGTAGAGACCGCCGCCGAGACCACCGTAAGCTGGTTCGCACAGTTGTTCGGCTGATAAAAAGATATAATTTGGAGCCGCTGCACATTGCCTTGTGCAGCGGCTCCATTTGCGTAATTTAGGAATTTTTCTGTAAAAAAGTAGTTCAGAACTGCCCGCAGGCGGTTCTGAACTACAAAATTTAAAATAAATTTTCCGCTTTGTTCTGCCGCTGTTACCCCCGCAGTTCCGTGCCGGGGTAATAGTGCGCCAGAATGGCACGGTAGTCTGCGCCCTGTTCCGCCAGCGCCTTTGCGCCCCACTGGCTCATGCCTACGCCGTGGCCGTAGCCCTTTGTGGTAAAGGAGAAGGTGCCGCTCTGGCAGACCACCGTAAAGCAGGCGCTGCGCAGCCCCAGCGCCTTGCGCAGGGCGGTGCCTTGCACCGTCTGCCCGCAGACCGGCAGGTTGTCCACATAGCCGGAGGGGGTGAGCACCGGCGTGCCGAACCACTGCGCCTGCTGCGAAAGATCGGCGGCGATGCCCAGTCGCTCGGCCAGCAGCTGTTGTAATTGGGCGGCGGAAAGGTTCAGAGTGTATTCGTAGTTGTCGGCGGCGGTATCAGTGCTGCTGTCCACCGGTACAAGATAGGGCAGGGCAGTGCCCCACACCGTTTCGCTGGCCTCGGTGTGGCCATTGGACATGGCAAAGTAGCTTGTTCCGGCGGGGGCGTCCCCGTAATACAGCACCTGCGTCTGTACCGCGTCTACCAGCGCGGAAAGCCGGGCGTAGTTGGCCGCGTAGGCGGTGCCCCAATAGCTGTGCAGCACTGCATCGGTCAGGCAGCCCTGCCGCCGGGTGGGGTCTGCGGTGAACCATGCGCCGTTTTCCTCGGTGCTGTGGTCCCGCCGGTAGAGGGCGTAACTGTGCGCCGCCACCGCCTGTGCCTTCAGTGCTTCGTCCGGCCAGCTGACAGGCATCTCGGCGGCAACTGCCCCGATGAGGTATTCCCGCAGCGGCAGTTCCACCGTCTGCCCGCTGCTCTGATCTGTAAAGCAGACGGTGGCGGTCGTGTCAGCAGGGGAGGGGGCTTCTTGTTCACTGCTTTTTTCCGAAGCGGCAGAGGCGGCTTCGGCTGTGGACGGAGCAGCGCCCTGCGCAAGGGTCATGCGGGCAAGACGGTAGGCAGCACACGGCAGGGCGCAGCCCAGCACCAGCAGAACGGCGCACAGCAGCAAAAAGGAACGTTTCATACTAGACCTCCTCCCGGAACGCAAGCTTTGGGTACATCATACGCCCGGCAGCGTGCAAACCGGCGGGAAATGCGCAGGGAAACCCCGGTGTTTTTGCGCTTTGCGGTGAGAAGTGCACACTTAGCGCTTGAATTTACTTTACAAAAGCGATATTATAAAAGTATGTCCATCAGAGCGTAGGATGGACGGGATCGGAAAGTATAAAAAGTAAGAGACGGAAAGGAGCACTCCTATGAACTTTGCACACGCAGAAGTGGCAACGCTGGACCCGACGACCATGCGTACCCTGTGCGAGGAGTACATCGCAAACAACTACATCGACCCGGAGACCAGCGAGCGGCTGGGGGTCAAGCGCGGTCTGCGCAACCCGGATGGCACCGGCGTACTGGCTGGCCTGACCAATGTCTGTGACGTTGTGGGCTACAAAAAGGATCAGGAGGGTCATGTGATCCCCACCCCCGGCAAGCTGATCTACCGGGGCGTCAACATCAACGAGATCGTGGACGAGGCTTACCGCAACGACCGCTTCGTGTTTGAGGAAGTGATCTGGCTGCTGCTGTTCGGCAGTCTGCCCACCCGGGAGCAGCTGGATGATTTCTGCGAGATCTTGGCAGAGTCCCGCGCCCTGCCGGACGGCTTCATGGACACCATGAACGCCCCCTCGCCCAATATCATGAACAAGATGCAGCGCTGTGTGCTGGGCCTGTACTCCTACGACGACCGCGCCGAGGATCTGAGCCTTGAGAACATCCTGAACCAGAGCATCAACCTGATCGCCAGCATGCCCACCATGATGGTGAACGCTTACCAGATGAAGCGCCGCTACTACGACAAGCAGAGCATGTTCTTCCACCTGCCCAAGCCCGGCCAGAGCACGGCAGAGCACATCCTCAGCACCTACCGCCCGGATCAGAAGTTCACCCACGAAGAGGCAAAGCTGCTGGATATGTGCCTGCTGGTGCACGCAGACCACGGCGGCGGCAACTGCTCCACCTTTACCACCCGTGTGCTGTCCTCCTCCGGCACGGACACCTACTCGGCCATCTCTGCGGCCATTGGTGCCCTGAAGGGTCCCAAGCACGGCGGCGCGAACCTGATGGTCAACCGCCAGCTGCAGGATATCCTCAAGCACGTTGAGAACCCGGACGATGATGACGAGGTGCGCGAGTATCTGCGCCGTATCCTGCGCAAGCAGGCGGGCGACGGCTCCGGCCTGATCTACGGCATGGGTCATGCGGTTTACACCATCAGCGACCCCCGTGAAGTCATCCTGAAGCAGCGCGCAAAGCATCTGGCCTACGAAAAGGGCTTTGAGGAAGAGTACAATATGCTGTGCAGCATCGAGCGGCTGGCACCCGGCATCTTTGCCGAGGAAAAGGGCAGCTCCAAGCCGGTATGCGCCAACGTGGACCTGTTCAGCGGCCTGATCTACAATATGCTGGGCATCTCTGAGGATCTGTACACCCCGCTGTTCGCTATCGCCCGTGTGCCGGGCTGGTGCGCACACCGGGTGGAAGAGGTGATCTTTGCCAACCGGATCATCCGCCCGGCCTACAAGTATCTGGGCGTGCGCCAGAAATATAAGCCCATCGAGGAGCGTTAATGAAACCGTTAGAGTTCGTTGTTGTCCTGCTCTGCGTGCTGCTTGGCCTTGGCCGCGGCGCAGACCTTGCCTTTGCTACGGACGCCGCCACCGGTCTGTGCACCGCAGGCGCGGTGTGGTGGAGGTATCTCGCCTTGGGCGCTGTTGTGCTGGCTACAGTGCTGGCCGGGCGCAGCCGTCCGCTGCCTGAGAAGCCGCTGCGCAGCCGCCGCCCGGCGGCAGGCGTGCTGGCCTTTGCCGGGGCAGTGTGCATGCTGGCTGCCGGCGCGGCGCAGTTCGTGTTCGCTGCCGGTACGGTAAGCACCTTTGTGCGCATTCTGCTGGAGGTGGCCTGTGCCGTGTGGCTGAGCAACCTTGGGCGCAGCTGGCTGCGCCGGGACGGCTGGAAAACGCCCGGCGGCGGACTGCCGGTGGCCATAGCGGGCAGTGCACTGTTCTACTGGAACGTGCTGATGCGCTTTATGGAGAACAGCTCCAGCTGGCATCGGGTACAGCCCACGGCAGCAGTCTGGCAGGAGCTGGCGGCGCTGCTGCTTCTGGCAGCGCTGGCACGCACGCTGTACCTGCCCCGGCCGGAAAACGGCCGCACCCTGCACGCAGCGGCGCTTGCAGCCTTCTGCCTGTGCCTGTGCTGGGAGCTGCCCCGGGTGCTCCTGCTGTTGGCAGCAGGCTTTGGCGGCGGTATGGCGGCAGTGCTGCCGGAGCTGCTTTCCGGCCTTGCGCTGTGCTGCATCGGCGGCATGGGGCTTGCCTGTACTGGGCAGGGAAAAACTGGAAATAACTGACAAAAACGGCTGTGCGCCCTTGGTGCAATTGAACAAAAGCTTTATGGCAGGGTGCATAAAATCGTACAAAAGCAAAAAAAGATGAAATTGTGTTGTTAATTTTTTAGCAGACACTTGAAAGTTTGCCAGTTTTGGTCTACAATAAAGATACCGTGATTTATCCGATTATGGGTAAAATAATTAGGAGGTACTATTACAATGGCTGTTAGAGTTGCTATCAATGGTTTCGGTCGTATTGGCCGTCTGGCTTTCCGTCAGATGTTTGATGCTGAGGGTTACGAGGTCGTCGCAATCAACGACCTGACCAGCCCCAAGATGCTGGCTCACCTGCTGAAGTACGATACTGCTCAGGGTTCTTTCTGCGGCAAGATCGGCGAAGGCAAGCACACTGTCGAGGCTACCGAGGACTCCATCATTGTTGACGGCAAGGAGATCAAGATCTACGCTGTTAAGGACGCAAAGGATGCTCCCTGGGGCGAACTGAACGTTGACGTCGTTCTGGAGTGCACCGGCTTCTACACCAGCAAGGAGAAGAGCATGGCTCACATCCAGGCTGGCGCAAAGAAGGTCGTTATCTCTGCTCCCGCAGGCAACGATCTGAAGACTGTCGTCTTCTCCGTCAACGAGAAGACCCTGACCGCTGAGGATCAGGTCATTTCTGCTGCTTCCTGCACCACCAACTGCCTGGCTCCCATGGCTGACACCCTGAACAAGACCTACCCCATCGTCTCCGGCATCATGACCACTGTTCATGCTTACACCGGCGACCAGATGATCCTGGATGGTCCTCAGCGCAAGGGCGATCTGCGCCGTGCTCGTGCTGGCGCACAGAACATCGTTCCCAACAGCACCGGTGCTGCTAAGGCTATCGGCCTGGTCATCCCCGAGCTGAACGGCAAGCTGATCGGCTCTGCTCAGCGTGTGCCTGTTCCCACCGGCTCTACCACCATTCTGGTTGCAGTCGTCAAGGGCAAGGATGTCACCAAGGAGTCCATCAATGCTGCTATGAAGGCTGCTACCTCTGAGTCCTTCGGCTACAACGAGGATCAGATCGTTTCTTCCGATGTCATCGGCATGCGTTACGGCTCTCTGTTCGATGCTACCCAGACCATGGTCGCTAAGATCGACGACGACACCTATCAGGTTCAGGTCGTGTCTTGGTACGACAACGAGAACTCCTACACCTCTCAGATGGTCCGTACCATTAAGTACTTCGCTGAGAACTGCTAATGACGTTCTGTCGTTAAAAAGTGCCTGATTTGTCTGCCGGAGTTTGTCTTGCTCAACTACGAACAAGCTTGATCTGGTACGACAAGCTTATCTAGCAATTTTTCACCCTTTCTTTTGTGGTCCGCCATGAAGGAAAGGGTGTTTTTTTATGTGTTTGAAAGATCTCCGCGATGAATTTATCTACGACTGTGAATGCCGCCATCTGGCTAAGGGTTCCCTGCGCAATTATAAGGCTGCGACCCGGTTTTTGGTGGAATATCTGGAACTGAAGCAGATCACCGAGTTGGAGGACGTCCGTCCCCGCCATATCCGGGATCTGATGAAGGAGAAGCAGGACGCGGGCAGCACGTCCCGCTATATCAACGATCTGCTCAAGGTGTGGCGCACATGGTTCAACTATCTGGTCAATGAGGGCTATCTGGAGGAACGGGACAATCCGGCCAAAAAGGTAAAATGCCTCCGCCAGCCCCGGACGATCATCGATACCTTTACAGTGGCAGAGATGAAGCGGATGATCCAGTTCTACGATGGCAAGGACTTTCTGGACGTGCGGAACAAGACCATCATCATGCTGCTGTTCGATACCGGGATGCGCTGCAACGAAATGATCCTGATGGAGCCGGAGGATATCAAGCAGGATTATATTCTGGTCAAGCACGGCAAGGGCAGCAAGGAGCGGGTAGTGCCCAAATCGCCCGCACTCTCCAAGCAACTGGTCAAGTACTGCACCCTCCGGGATGGCTACCTGAAGGAGCACCCTACCCGCTATAAGAACCTCTTCCCCAGCAAAAATGGCAAGCCCATGACCGATGAAGCCGTAGCACGGATATTGAAGCACGCCGCAAAAGAGGTTGAGGTCTCGTCCTCGGTGCGGGTCAGCCCTCATACCTGCCGCCACACCTTCGCACAGATGCAGCTGAAGAACGGTCTGGACCTGTACAGCGTCTCCCGCCTGATGGGGCACGTCAATATCATGATCACCCAGCGCTACCTGTTGGGCATCAAGGATAAGGACATAGTGGATCGCGGTACCCAGACCAGCCCATTGATGAACCTGTAAAAACTGAATCGTACACTTCAAGAGTGGCCCCGCCGGGTGGTGGGGCTGCTCTTTTTGGTGATGATGTATAAAATGCACAAAAATATTGCCGAAAATTCTAACGAAATTCTCTTAATAAAAATGGAATAGTATGGTATAATTAGCTTCCCCTAAAGGAGTATACAGTCCAAAGGCTGCAAAGTCCGGCGGGGGCTCATAGACGGGTGATTCGGTTGAGAATCGCACGATCGGCGCAAGGGTTAGCTGCCTGATGTCGGCCGCGGCGGTTAAAGCCTGTTTATGATGTAATCCACCGTGAGAGGGCATGGTTCGTAAAGGTAATTCCTTTGCGGATCTGCTGTTCGAAGGGTGGCTGATATTTCCGTTTATAATTAAGCACTTGGTTCTAATGTGTAGAGATTCCTCTTGACCGGCTCCAAGTGTAATAAACGGACGTCCTGGATGACCAAGACGCACGACTGGTTGAATTGAATTTAAACTGCATGCCTGAAAAGTGCTTTCGGGTATACGGTTTAGTTGTTCTACCAGTTTGTGCGTCTTTTTTGTTGCCACTTTTTGGGAGGTGCACGATGTAGCGTAAAAAAATATAAAAACATACCAAAATCATAAACGAATATAAAGGAGAAAACCATGAGTTTTTTAAGTTTCTTTCCGCAAATCCCTACCGTGACCACTGCTTCAGCTGCGCCGGTCTACCATGGAGGTATGATCCCATGCCTGAGAGATGTGGAGCCGGTAAATACCCAGTGGCTTGTTAAAGGATACTTCCCGATGGGTGCCGTGTCGGTCGTAGCAGGCCCCGGCGGTGTGGGCAAGGGCGTATTCATGGCGGATGTGGCGGCTGCCGTAACGACCGGATGTCCCACAATGCTCTTCCCTGACGCTGCAGTTACACAGGGGAACGTTTTGGTGCTTACGAGCGAGGATGACCCCGGTATGTCTCTGGCTCCGCGCATGATCGCTGCAGGGGCGGATACGCGCAGGGTGTTTTACGTCACTCCCAACTGGTACTGGCAGCAGAAGAAAAGGCTTGTTATTGGGGCAAGCCTGTTTGAGCTTATTGACGAGCTGCGTCCGGCACTGGTTATCATCGACCCGCTCAGGAGCTTTCTGGAAGGGAATGCAGCGGCAAATGGTGATGTAATGCGTGGGGCGCTTGATATGCTGCAGGAAAAAGCATCGGCAGAGCGGTTCAGCGTGGTTATTGTATCTCACATGGTAAAGAAGGCAGGCGATGATGCACGGATGCTGCTGGCCGGTTCTGGTGAGCTGTGGAATGCCGCTCGCAGTGTGACCATTCTGGGGCGGCTGCCGATGGACGAAAGCATTACCTATGTAACGCAGGAAAAGCTGAACGTTGGCACTAAGGCACGCAGTATCCTCTTCCGTACCCAGACGGTAAGCGTGAATAATAAGGCAGGCGCAGAGGTGGAAACCGTCCGGGCAGTGCTGGCGGCGACTACGGAGAAGCATTATAAGGAGCTGATGGCCGACAAGCCGATGCCGCTGGAACCGTCACAGCAGGATGCCAAGGAGTCCATCATGGCCCTTTTGAAAGAGCAGGGACCGATGGCTGGCATGGATCTGAAAAAGCTGGTAATGGACGAAACAGGATGCAGCAAACGCACCGTTGAGCGGGCACATACATGCCTTGTAAAAGAGAAAAAGATCCAGACCAAGCGGGTGCGGCAGGCTGACGGAAAGTTCAAGTTCATCACGTCCTTGTGCGCTGTACGGGCGGTGAGACGAGTGTGTGGCGAAGTTGCGTGAAAATAACGAATATACGCCTAAAATCAACTTCGCCAGTGTGGCGATGTTGGCGATGTTGAGCAGGGCGGGAAAAGATTAAAAGAAACGTAGTATCGTAAATAAGGAGAAATCGGTGTAACTTCGCCAATGGAGGCACGGAAGGAGGTGGTGCACTATGGATGGCATGATTGCCTGAATGGACTGTCGGGGAGGGGCAGAAGGGGAAAACCAAGCCCTCTTGGTGCTGGAAACGATACCTAATATGACATTTTATACAGATTGTTTTACAACTAATAAAAAATGACGTGCGAATGCTGTAAAATCAACGAAGAGAAAATCTTACCTTTGAAAAAAGTAAGATTATATTACTGCTAAAAAAATAAAATAAAAAGTATGATTTACTATTGCTTTTTAATATACACGGTGATATACTATAAGTATAAATAAAACAAGGAGGTTTGATAATATGTAGAAATGAAAACAAAGGGGTGTAATTGAGTGACGCCCAGTTGACTGCAGAAAATACGATCCGATTATATAGGAGGATACCAATTATGGCAAGAATCAAAAAGAACACCACAAGAAAACCGACGACTGCGACACAGCTCTCGCCCATGATGACCGTTGCCGAGGTAGCAGAGCTGCTGGGTTTCGGGCAGAATTTTGTCTATCGGCTGGTGAGCAAACCGGGCTTCCCGGCGGTAAAGGTTGGCAACAGCTATCGGATCTTCCGCGAAGGGCTGATGGAATGGCTCGAGGCGCAGAAGGTCAATAACACCCCGGGTGGTGCTGCATAATATGAGGAACCCAGAAGCCGCTCCGTGCCCCGCCGGGGGATTGCTGGAGAATACGATTATAAATATGAAGAAGGAGGATGCTATGCAGATATTTTATGATGATGAACTAAACCATTTGGACCCATTCGCAACCTTGTCTGCCAGACTGGAAGGCAAGTACCTCTGCTACGGCGGGGGTATGAAACCGCTTCAGCAGGGAAAATCGTTTGCCGAGGGCTTTATAATGCGGCTGGCGGACAGACCGGATAACCCGGAAAACACGATAATCAGCGTTGAGCCGTGTCTGAACAAGGACGGCGCACCGCAGCTGGCGATGATTGTTTGCCAAGTTAAACAGCGTGCTCAAGCAAATGATCAGGCTGTGGAATGGGCAGGACGTCCAGAGGCAGTGTTATGCTAAAAAGGAGATCAAAATGAGCTTTTTAGAAGATGTATTTCAGACCGCTGACGAGATCAAGCAGAGTCAGGAGAAGTTGAAGAATGCCGTAGATGTAAGCAGTCGTCAGGCGGCGTTACTTATTCGACCATATTTGGACGAAGCGCAGAACGAGACCCTATCTGAAATTCTGGAAGGGCTTGTCGCGTCCGTTGCAGAGCATTCGTTCCAAATCGGCTACAGCAGCGCCATGCAGACGTTTGCAGAAGCGGCGGTAGCGCTCGAGGCAAAGTCCTATGCGCAACAGTAAAACAAAAACCGCCTTACCTGTTGGCGCAGGCAAAGCGGTGATAGAGACGGGAATATGTATGGATTGCTAAAGTTCCCGCCCCTATAATAGCACAGAACAAAGCGTTTGACCAGAGTTTTTTTCTGGCAGGCGCTGACAAACCGGCGCATGGTCTGGCAAGATGGCTGGGCTGTGCGCCTTATATTATTATAGAGGTTGTTACATGAAAATGAAAATGCCCTTTGACGGCTTCTACTTGAAGCTTTTGGATGAACAGAACGGAACCCACGAATATGAAGAATATCTACGCAACTGCAAGGAGAACCCATTGACCGAGGAAGAGCAGCGGGAATGGACAGAAAGCACCCGTGCAGCGATTGCAGAGTTGGAACGGTTGAACGCAGAGCCGGAGCCCACCAGACAGGCGGCAGAGCCGGAAGCAGAGGTGGAGGAGATATCCAGTCCACAGACGCCAGAGACCACCGAGTTACAGGAGAAGTGCAGTGCCGGACAGGAAACAGAGGACGCGCCAGAGGTGGAAGTGACTGCAGCGAAGGAGACGTCTATTCCACAGGGAGAGGGCGTTTTACTGCTCCCGGCGGAACCGACAGTGCTCCCGGAGATAGCCAGCGAGCCGAAGCGGGTACGTATCACGGAACTGGTGAAGGAGAACTTTAAAAATTGGCGCGCCGGTACCAGAATCGTCTTTGATGCAGGCGTGAACTCCGGTAAGACCTACTTTATTCTGCATGTTCTGCTGCCATGGACGCATCAAAAGCACTGGAAAATCCTGTATCTTTGCAATCGCGTCCCCCTGCGAAATGAGATCCAACAGGAGGTGGAGCGGCTTGGAAGGACGGAAAAGAAGGTTGGGCGTTGGGACCGTGGCCTTCGGCAGCTTGTCTACGAAATCAGAATCGAGAATAAATATCAAGATACGATCCGGGTAGAGACCTATCAGTGGGTGGAAGCGTTCTGCAAGGACAACCCGAAGGGTGCAATGAATTACTTCAAAAGCTTTAACTATATAGTGGCGGACGAATACCATTATCTGTTAACGGATGCAGTTATCAATAAATACATCGACCTCTCCTATGTGACGCTGAACGAACTGACAAAGTGTCGCCCGGTGATCTTCATGAGCGCAACCGCGCATCCGTTCTTTCACCGTTGGCGGTATGAGACAAATGAGGTCTTGCCGGAGAACTACTATCATATCCCGTCGGACTACAGTTATGTGGAGCGTGCGGTCTCTTACTGGGCAGATGCTGAAGAAATCAAAATAATCCGACAGGAAGCGAGACGGGGGAAGGTTCTGGTATTCGTCGATCGGATGGCTAGTATTAGAAAATTGGTGAAAGGGGTAGAAAACGAGTTTGCAGGTGAGATCGCCACGGCATGCTCGCCCTATCGCCCGGAAGCAAGAGAGTTTGATGGGCTGGAAGAGGTGCTCCAGAATGGGAAACTGCGCAAGAGGATCACAATCGTGACGACCGTGTTTTACAATGGTGTAAACATCAAAGACTTGGAATTGACCTGTATCATCAGCAAGCTGTGGGACCCGATCGTAAATGCGCAGATCTTGGGACGAAAACGCCCGGTAAGCAAACAGGACACCTGCGCAGTGTACTTTAAAGGCTACAGCAGCGACCGGATCAAGCAGGAACGCGAACATATCAGAAAAAGACAGCTGGAGCCAGCAAAGAACTGGAAAGATGGAAAGTCTGATCCGGAGGTGTGGCAAGCGTATCTGCATAAGCCGGGTATCGTGAAGATGCTGGATAAGTACAGCCGGACGGTTAACCGCGATGAATATGGTAATGGCTGGGAGTGGAGACGCCGCGCAGAACATTAATACCTCGTTCAGATGGATGCGCTCAAACTGATGATGGAAAAAGGCTATCAATGGGGGATGCTGTATGCTGTTACAGAAAGTAATGCACTTCTGAGCAAAATCGAACCGCTACGCTTCAAAGAACTGGAGGACTATATTGAAGAGCATCTAGGAGAAAAGATTCCTTGGGAAATCATGCGCAAAGAACTCGTAGAAAGAGGCTGTATCACAAATCCAAAAGATCGGCATAAGAATAAAAATATGCCTGAATTAAGGGTAATCAATAGCAGATTGAAGGACTACAATGCTTTCGTGGAATCTGTACAAAAATGGATTGGAACTAATGAACGCGCGAGATTCTGGATACTGCACAGATTACATACATGATTACCGCTCAAATTTCCACTTTTTATATTATACAATGTGAATTTTTAAGCGGTGATTTATTCTATACTTATTGATTGTTTTGCGATAAAAGAATTGCGAGCAGTGAGCAAAGTGCCAACGATGCGAACTGAATCGTGATTCTTTGGAGCGAAAAAGAACGATGGTAATCGTTTGGCTGCAAGCAGGTCAAAAAACGTCAGCAAAAATTAAAGTGGACTGTTTAATCGTGGCTTGGTATCTGATCAATAGCAATTTGTCGATGATTGGTAAATAAGTGCTTGCGTCTGTGTATGATTTGATGAAATAATGGTGCAGTGTGGATTGCGTGGCCTCTGGTAATGTCGCGCGGGCTTATGGATGTCGGCGTTATGACGAATAAAAAGCCAATGATAGCTGACAGGCTGAAGTGACGTGTGCCAGAATAGAGCGGGATAACACCGGAGCAGCACCCCGGGGGTGGTTAAAAATCTGGAGGGGGACACTGACCTAGCAGAAGGAGAGCGTTGTTCCATCTCCCCAGACCGAATTGAAACTTAACGGCAAAAGGCCTCTGTCTTTCACAGAAATGTGATGGGCGGGGGCTTTTTTGCGTTGAGAAAACGATGCCTGAAAAATAAAAAAGTATCCTCCACATGGAAAATGGAGGATACCAACTTTAAATAAGATTGTCTGAATTCTCCTATTATTTTATCATGGTT
>CAKSZE010000017.1 GCA_934525325.1 uncultured Faecalibacterium sp. | reverse complement strand
CGCCCACGTCGCATTACATATTGTATCAAAAATTCGGGCGTTTGTATAGGCTTTTTTGAGAAACTCCGAACTTTCTTTCCATTTTGTTACCTGAAATGTGGTCTGTGCAACTGCAAAAAGGGGTTTTTGGGGGTCAGAAGGGCCGTTCCACGCCTCTAACTCGGCTAAATCGGCAAAAACGAACACCTCGCCCCGGGTGTGTCCCACGATGCCCTGCACCTCCGGGTGGGTCTTATCCCCCGCCACCAGCAGCACCGCACCCTCTTTTTCAGCCTGTGCGGCAATGCGCTGGATCTTCTGCACAAAGGGGCAGGTGGCGTCGTGGTACGGGATGCCGTGTGCTTCCAGCTCATCGTAAACGCTGCGGGGCACCCCGTGGCTGCGGATGACCACCTCGCACCCGGCAGGCACATCCCGCACGGTGTCCACTACCTGTGCGCCCTTGCGCTGCATATCCTCCACCGCCTGCGGGTTGTGGATCAGCGGGCCCAGTGTTGCCACCTTATGCCCCTCGGCCAGCAGACCATAGGTCAGTTCCACGGCACGGTTCACACCAAAGCAGAACCCCGCCGTTTTCGCCAAACGGATCTCCATCTCTTACGCCCCCATCTTTTCCCATGCTTCCAGCAGTGCCTGCTTGTTGGCACGGAGCTTTTTGGTGTCCCGGCGGCCCTCCATGGCAAACTGTGCTGCGGGCATCGGCTCGCCGTAGATCACCCGCACCTTGCAGAACAGGTGCATCTTTCCGTCCGGGGTGTCGTACAGGATGCGGCAGGGCACAACGTCCACCCCGGCCTCGGCGGCAATGACAAAAAGGCCGCTCTTGGGGGGCAGAAGTTTGCCCTCCTTTTCGCGGGTGCCCTCCGGGAAGATGAGCAGGGTCTTGCCCTGCTTGCAGGCTTCCACCGTCTGGGAGATGACCGCCATCTCGTCCTTGGTGCCGCGGACGCACACGCCGCCGCAGCAGCGGAAGAACCAGGTCAGAAAGGCATTGATCTCGAACAGCTCCTTTTTGGCGAACACCACCATCCGCCTGCCCCACCGGGTAACGACGATGAACACCGGGTCGATGGCCGACACATGGGTGGGCGCAAGGATATAGCCCTTCGTCTGCACCTTTTTCAGGTTTTCGCGCCCCTCCACCCGGATGCGGAAGCCGATGTGCCACACAAGCCACGCAAGGGGCACCAGAATATAATATAGTACCATTTTCTATTCCTGTCCTGTTTGTTTTATCCGCCGATCTTTTTGGCAATGATCTGCTTCATGGCGTCAAGGCTCTGCTCAAAATCCAGCTCCGAAGTATCCAGCAGCACAGCGTCCTCTGCCTGCTTCAGCGGGGCGGCAGCGCGGTGGGTATCCTGATAGTCCCGCTGTTTCACGTCTGCCAGCACTTCCTCGTAGGGGGTGTCGATGCCCTTAGCCTGATACTCCTTCCAGCGGCGGGTGGCGCGTGCCTCCGGGCTGGCGGTCAGGAAGATCTTCACCGTAGCGTCCGGCAGCACCACCGTGCCGATATCCCGACCGTCCATCAGCACATCCTGCTTTTTTGCCATGCTGCGCTGCAAGTCCAGCAAAAATGCCCGCACAGCGGGGTTTGCACCCACGGCAGAAGCTGCCATGCCCGCAGCTTCGGTGCGGATGGCGGTGCTCACGTCCTCGTCCTTTAAGTAGATGTGCTGCTCGCCCGCAATGGAGGCCAGCCGCAGCTCTATTTCCGGCAGCAGGGCATCCACCGCCGCATTGTCCTTGGGGTCCTTGCCCGCGCGCAGGGCGTACAGGCCGATGGCGCGGTACATTGCACCGGTGTCCACATAGATATAGCCCAGCTCTGCCGCCAGACGGCGTGCCAGAGTGGATTTGCCTGCACCCGCAGGCCCATCAATTGCAACAGATACCATGATATGTTCTCCTTATTATATATAATAGTACGCAGGGAATTGACTGCGCTGTTTTTTACAGGTTATTCGCAAAGCTTTGTGCAGTGCAGAAAGCGATCTGCAGATTGTAGCCGCCGGTGTAGGCGTCCACGTCCAACACCTCGCCCGCGAAGTACAGCCCCAGCGCCTTTTTGCTCTGCATGGTCTTGGGGTCTACCTCCCGCACCGATACGCCGCCGCTGGTGATGACTGCGTGGGCAAGGTCGCCCCGGGCATCAATAGGCACCTGCCAGTGCTTGACCAGCTGCACCAGCTCCCGCTTCTGCTCCCGGGTGATCTGGTTTGCCTTAGTGGCGGGGTCGATGCCCCAGCGCGCCACCATCACCGGCTGCATACTGGAAGGCAGCAGCTTGACCAGCGCACCCTGCGCCGCATGGTTTGCCAGCAGGGCAAAGTCCCGGGTGATGCGGTCGTACAGCTGCTCCTCGCTCAGGGCAGGTTTCAGGTCGATCTCCGCAATGTACCTGTGCTTTTTCATATCCCCCAGATGGCTGGACGCGCTCAGGGTCAGCGGCCCGCTGATGCCAAAGTGGGTAAACAGCATCTCGCCCTGCTCGTCAAAGATGGCCTTGCCGTCCTCCAGCAGGGTCAGTGTGACGTTTTTCAGCGCCAGACCCATCATCTTTTTGCAGTCCGGGTCCCGGCTGACAAGGCTGACCAGACTGGGCACCGGCTCCACAAGGGTGTGCCCCGCCTGCTGTGCCAGCTTATAACCGTCACCGGTAGAGCCGGTGGTGGGGTAGCTTACGCCGCCGGTGGCTACCAGCACCGCATCTGCCCGGTACTCCCTGCCAGAAGTGCCCCGCACGCCCACGCAGCGCAGCGCCGGGCCTGCTTTTTTCTTTTTGGGATGGCGCGGGTTTTCCTCTGCCGCCGGGGCGGGCTCTGCCTCAGGCACGACCTCTTCCAGCAGCAGCTTTTTCGCGCCGTCATAGACGATGTCGGCGTCCTGCGCATAGCGCAGCAGCGCCTGCCGGATCTCCTCAGCCTTATCCGATACCGGGAACACCCGGCGTCCGCGTTCCACCTTCAGTTCCACGCCCAAAGCCTCGAACAGCTCCATGGTCTTTGCCGGGGGGAACGCCCCCAGCGAGGAGTACAGAAAGCGCGGGTTCGTGCGCACATGGCGCAAAAACTCTTCTGCCGGGCAGTCGTTGGTCACGTTGCAGCGCCCCTTGCCGGTGACAAGGATCTTCTGCCCGGGCTTGTCGGTATGCTCCAGCACCGTCACCTGATGTCCCTGCCGCACGGCGGCACCCGCCGCCATCAGTCCGGCTGCCCCGGCTCCCACGATCAAAACCCTTGCCATCTGTCATCCTCCCAAAATCGCCTGTTGATTCTATTGTATCATACCAGAAACCCCGCACAAAAGCAATGCAGCGCCGCAGGAAATGAATGGATTTTCGGTTCTGCCCCTCTTGACAAAGCCGCCGGGCTGCGGTATTCTTTTTACAGACCGTTTGTTTGTAAAAAAGGAGCATCTGCCATGCCGCGCAACAAATACCCGGAACAGACTGTAGAAAAGATCCTGGACGCCGCCGCCCTGCTCTTTATCCAGAAGGGCTACCAGAATACCACCCTGCAGGACATCATCGATGCCACAAAGCTTTCCAAAGGGGCGGTGTACCACCACTTCCGCTCCAAGGAGGAGATCGCGCAGCGCGTCGGTGACCGTTTGGGCGACCAGATGTGGGAGCCGCTGCGCCATATCCGGGACGACCCGGCTCTGACCGGGCTGCAAAAGCTGCAGGCGGTGTTTGCAGCATCCTTTGCCGGGCAGCGGCAGCAGCAGATCGCGCAGACTTTGCCGCACCTGTGCAGCAACCCGCAGTTCCTTGCCATGGAGCTGGTCAACATTGAAGCACATCTGGCCCCGGAGTGCATTGCACCCATGATCCGGCAGGGCATGGCAGACGGCTCCATCCACGCCGCCGATGCCAACGCGCTGGCGGAAGCGCTGTTCGTGCTGGCAGACATCTGGCTCTCTCCCCAAACGCGCCCCACCACGCCGGCCCAGCAGCGGGCGCGGAATCTCGTGTTTCAGCAAATGACCCATGCGCTTGGGCTGGATCTTTTGACGGATGCACAGGCCGAACAGCTGGTGCAGCTGTGCACACCGGTCAAGGACTGAATTTTCCGGGCGGAACGCTCCGCCCTTTTTTGTACGCAAATACAGACCAGCGGTCTGTAAATAAAAAAACAGGAGGTTCCCATGAACGCTTTTTCCCTCATCGTCCTCGGGCAGATCGTCTCCCTGTTCGGCAATGCCGCCCTGCGGTTTGCGCTGCCGCTGTATCTGCTGCGGCAGACCGGTTCCGCTGCGCTGTACGGCGGCATCACCGCGCTGGCCATGCTGCCCGCTCTGGCCGGAATGCTGACCGGCGGTGCACTGGCAGACCGCTGCCGTAAAGCCCGCCTGATGGCGCTGCTTGATCTGGTGACTGCCGGTATTTCGGCAGCCGCCGCTGCCGGACTGCCGCATCTGCCATTACTTCCGCTGATCCTGACCGTACTGAGCAGCCTGTACGCTATTCAGGGGCTTTACCAGCCCGTGGTACGCGCCTGTCTGCCCCTATTGCTGAACGGTACCCAGCTGCTGCGCGGCAACGCAGTCATCCAGCTGGTGGATACCGTGGACGAGCTTCTCGGCCCCCTGCTGGGTGCTGTTCTGCTGGAGCACATCGGTATCCGGGGTCTGCTGGCGCTCTGCGGCGGCTGCTTTGCACTTTCCGCCGGGATGGAGCTGTGCCTGCACATCCCACAGGATGTCCCACGGGACACAAAACTCTCCGTCCGTTCTCTGTGTACCGACCTGCGGGAAAGTGCGCAGTTTCTCACCGGGCAGGCTGCGGTGCTGCAGTTAGCTGCCGCCATGGCGGCTGTAAACCTGCTGGAAGTCCCTGCCCTCACTGTGGGTGTCCCCGTGCTGGTGGTACAGACTTTGCAGAAAAGTGATGCCTCCCTTGGTCTTGTGCAGGCGGTGTTGAGCGCGGGCGGCATTTTAGGCGGCGTGCTGGCGGGAACTGTTTTTGTCCGGCATCCCATCCGCAGTGGCACACATCTTTTGCTGGCGCTCAGCGGCGTGTGCGCCGCGCTGGGTCTTGCCCTCCGGGTGCCCGCGCTGCAGTTCGGCAGCATTCTGGTGCTGGGAGGTGTGTTTATGGCCGTGGCGGCGCTGTTCAATGTGTGGTTCTTTGCGCAGCTGCAGGTGTTAGTGCCGCAGGCACAGCTGGGCAAGACGACAGCCTGCCTCTCCGTGCTGGCCTGCCTGACACAGCCCATCGGGCAGGCAGCCTATGGCAGTGCTTTCCAGCACTGGACTGCACACCCGGCAGATGTCCTGCTGGCAGCCGGGGTGCTTTCGGCGCTGGTCCTCTGGCTGCTGCAAACGCGCCGCGCCGTCTGACGCAGCAAAAAAGGAGCCGCTATTGCAGCCCCTTTTATGGTTTGCTTATTCCGGCAGCTTTGCCGGGTCGAGGTAGCTTTCGCCCTGCTTTACCTCCACATGGATATGGCTCTCCTCGGCGCACTCGCAGCCGACCGTGCCCACCGTGCCCAGCTTCTGCCCGGCGGCTACGGTATCCCCGGCTTTTACGGCAGGGTCAGCGACACCGCACAGCCGCCAACTGCGGCCAGCGGCATCCTCCAGCACCACCACGGTGCCCCAGTTGCCCTCTGCCCCGGCAGACACCACCTTGCCCGCCACGGGTGCTGCCACCGCAGTGCCCTGCGTGCAGGCATAGTCCACGCCGTTGTGGGTGCGCCAGTCGCCCAGCGTTTTGTTGTAGACCAGCTCATCGCCGCTGAAGGCGTTGAGCACGCGCCCCGGCATAGAGGGCGCGGCGGCAGGCTGCGCCGAACTGCTGGCAGGCGAGGATGCGCCTTGCAGTGCCGAGGGTTCGCGCAGCGAACCAGAACCAGACTGCACACCAGAGGACGCCCCAGAGGGCGTCTGCTGCGGCACATCTGCCTTGCTGTTTGCAACGTCGGTCACGGGCTGCTGCCATGTGGTATCCTCCTGTGCGTCCCAGTCCGGTTCTTCTTCCGGGGTGGTCTGTTGGGTGGTGCCGGGGGCGTTCAGCCCATCCAGACTTTTTTGCAGTTCTGCCCGCAGGGCGCGCACCGCCCACACCCCCGCCACAGCCGCAGCCAGCAGGCTTGCGGTCAGCAGCAGAGCAAAGCCCTTGCCGTGCAGAAATTTTTTGATCTGCTCCATGCTTGTTACTCCCATCTGTCCGTTTTGTGTACGGGGTCTTTTTCTGGGTTTAGTGTGGGACAGCGGCGGGCGGTTTATGCAAGGGGCCAAAAAAGACATATAAAAAGGCTGAGCAGCCGCTTTTTTGCAGCTGCTCAGCCTTGCTGTATTCTATTTTTTGTGTTACTTGCGTGCGATCATTTCGGTATAAGCCAGCACCAGCGGGCCTACGCCCTTGGCGTCGTTGCAGACCACCGGCTCGCTGAAGTAGTAGGCCAGAGAGCCGTCACGGTGATCCTTGCCGCCCAGACCTGCCACAAGGCAGATGCCGTCCAGCTGCAAGCTGCCGTCCGGGTTCTTGGACAGATACCGGTCGCAGGTGCCGTAGAAGGCCTTCTCCGCCCATGCAGCCATCCGCTTTGGCAGGTAGCCCAGACGCACACCCTTGAGCACCGCGTAGGTGAACAGGGCGGTGCCGCTGGTCTCCAGATAGTTGCCCTCGGCCTCCGGGTGGTCGATGACCTGCCAGAACATCCCGCTCTGCTCGTCCTGGAACTTGTGCATATCCTCCACGGTCTGCTTGAGCATGGCCATGATGCCGCGGTACTCGTTGTACAGCTGCTCGTCCATGCGCTCCAGCACGTCCACCATTGCCACAAGGAACCAGCCCATGGCGCGCAGCCAGAAGTTGGGGCTGCACCCGGTCTCGGGGTCTGCCCAGTACATCTGGCGGCTCTCATCGTAGCCGTGGTAGTACAGGCCGGTCTTTTCGTCCCGCATGTGCTTTTTGATGTTCATGAACTGCTTGTAGCTGTCGATGCAGCCCTGCATCTTGTTGAAGCGGGTCTCGTATTCCATGTAGAAGGGCTGGGCCATGTAGGTGCCGTCCAGCCACACCTGCCACGGATAGATGTCCTTGTGCCAGAAGTTGCCCTCTTTGGTGCGGGGCTGGGTGGCCAGCTGGCTGCGGATGGTGTCAATGGCCCTGCGGTACTTCTCATCACCAAAGATATCGTACAGGGTGAACAGGTTTTTGCCCTGATTCACGTTGTCCAGATTGTACTCCCTGGGGTCGTAGGTCTTGATGGAGCCATCCTCCTGCACGAACCAGTCGATGAAGTTCTTGGAAAAGCTCAGGTACTTCTCGTCGCCGGTGGTCTTGTACAGGCTCAGGCAGGCGGTGATCATGCAGCCGTCGATGTAGTTCCACTTGTTGGGCTTGCCGCTGCGCACCTTTTCGATGTTCCACATCGGTGCCTCGGCGCTGGAATTGGCGATCAGGTAGTCCACATAGTCGCCCAGCATGGACAGGATCTCTTCATGGGTCATGGGTCAGTCCTCCTCAAAATGTCCTACGTTGGCAAAGTGCAGCCGCTCGCCCTCGTAGCCCTCGATCTTCACGTTGTGCAGGTCGATCTCCTTGACGTTCTCGGCATAGATGGCCAGCTTTTTCACCAGCGGGCGGTTGTCGGCCATGGCGGCCTGTCCCTCCTTGGCGTTGGGGTCGAAGGTGATGCTCACATCCCGCATGGTCACCCGCTCGATGGGCTGCTCCGGCAGGCCGTCGAAGTAGCAGCCCGCGAACTGGGCGTCGGTAGCCACGATGTTCTCCATGGTCAGGCTGCCCAGCTTGGGGGTGTACTCGTCCACCGGCATCGGCTCGCGGCACTGCACATAGGGGCCGTGGCCGTCCGGGTCGCAGAAGTAGAACATATTGATGACGAAGGGTGCCTTGACGCCCCGCATCTCCACGTTGCGGAACACCAGCCCGTCGATGACGGCGGTGTTGCCGCGGCCGCGGCGGGTCTTGACGCGCAGACCGCGGTCGGTGTGATCCATCAGGCACTGGGTCACCACCATGTCCTTGACGCCGCCGCTCATCTCGCTGCCGATGACGATGCCGCCGTGGCCCTTGTCCAGCAGGCAGTTGCGGATGACGGTGTGCTCGCAGCTGCGCTTCAGCTTCATGCCCAGAAAGACCTTGCTGGCCTTCATGGCGATGCAGTCGTCACCCACATGGATGTTCATGCCGATGATGCGGATATACTCGCAGCTCTCGGGGTCGATGCCGTCCGTGTTGGGGGCGTTGTAGGGGTTGTTGATGTTGAAGTTGAGCAGGTCGAGGTGCTTGACAAAGATGGGGTGGATGGTCCACGAGTAGCTGTTCTGCACCGTGATGCCGTGCAGGCAGACGTTCTCGCTGTCCACCGCAGCCACGGCGCGGGGACGCCATGCAATGCGCTTGACCTTGGGATTCACCCACCAGTCGCCGTTTTCGGCGTCACAGTCCAGCGTGCCCTCACCGGTCACCACCACGTCATGCACCTGCGTGATGTTCAAAAGACCTGCAAAGCTGTCCAGCGGGTTGCCCTCCCAGCCGGTCAGATAGTACTCGTCCACCTCGTTCTCGCTGGGCAACACACCGGGCAGGATGGGGTAATGGGTGCGGTCGTTGTCGCCCAGCAGCACAGCGCCCTTTTCCAGATACAGGGTGGTGTTGCTCTTCATGAACAGGCTGGCGGTGCGGTAACGTCCGGCGGGCACATACACTGTGCCGCCCTTGGGGCAGGTGGACAGCGCCGCCTGCAGCCGCACAGTGTTGTCGGTCTCTCCGTCAGCCACCAGACCGTAGCGGGCAGCATCCACGAAGAAGGTCTCAGCCTCGGTGGTGAAATCCAGCTTCAGGGTCTCGCCCTCTGCCTGCACCTCCACCGTATAGGTGGTGCCGGGCAGCAGGGAGAACAGGGAGAACACGTTGGTGTTGCAGGCTTCGTATACCGTCTTGCCGTTCAGGGCAACCGTAAAGGGGTGTGCCGGACGGTAGCACAGCTCGTTTTCCAGCTCGAAAACAGCGCTGCGGGTCATGGAACGGATCAGGGTCAGATTCATGCGAAATAACCTCCTGTGAGTTTGTCTTGCCCCCACGGGGCAGACGTGGTATCATGAGGAAAAGCGCTCTCCCGGCTGCCGGGAGGGCTGTTTTCGGAAAGGATGCGCAAAATGAAAGCGGAACGGGAAAAGATCAACGCGAAGGTAAAGGCAGACACCGTGCGCCTGAACGGCAGCAGGCTGGAGCTGACGGCAGACGAGGAGATGTGCACCTTTCTGCTGGTAAGCGAGGGCAGCTGCACCCTGCAAATGGGGGAAAACAGTCTGCTGCTGAACCCCGGCAGCGCACTGCTGCTGGGTGCGGGGGACGCGGTGCTCACCGCCGCCGGTGCAGCCGTACCGGAACTGGTAGGCTGCCGGTTCCCGCTCAGCGCCCTGCACGAGCTGCGCAGCGCCACCCAGCAGGATTTTGCCCGGCTGTTCGTGCCCGGGGAAGCCACGGTGCTGTACGGCCCGGTGCCGTGGATCCGCCGCCTGCGCACCCTGCTGGAGATGATGCGCTCTGCCATGCCGGAGCAGGACTACCCCGGCGGGCTGTACCTGCTGCTGATCCTGCACTATGTAGAGCAGGAGTGCCTTGCCGAAAGCAGCGCCGCAGCGCGCCCCCGCAACGAGGCCATTGAGCAGGTGTGCGCCTACCTTGCCGCCAACTACCGGCAAAAGTTTTCTCTTACCGAGGTGGCGGCACGGTTCTACCTTTCCCCTTACTACCTCAGCCGCCTGTTCCGGCGGGTGACCGGGCAGTCCATCGTGGACTACCTGAACAACCGCCGTATCGAAGCCGCGCAGAAGCTGCTGGAGACCACCGAGCTTTCCATCTGCGCTATTGCCGAGCAGACCGGCTTTGCCAGCGCCGCCCACTTCCGCCGCGTGTTCCGCGAGGTGATGGATATCAGCCCCCTGCAGTACCGCAAAAAGCAGACGAAATAACGCTTTCACCAAAACACCCCCTGTGCCATCCGTTGGGAGCAGCACAGGGGGTGTTGGTCTTGGTCAGATGTTCTTATGGCGCATTAGCCCTTGACGGCACCTGCGGAGATACCTTCAACGAACTGATCCTGTGCACAGAAGAATACGATCAGCTGCGGCAGGATGGAGATAAGGGACAGAGCAAGGATCTTGTTCCAAGCAAAGCCGGTATCACCGTCCATGGACAGCTTGACGAACAGGGACATGGGGTACTTGCCGGGGGTGCTGACGTAAAGCAGCGGGCCCATAAAGTCGTTGCAGCTCCACATGAACTGGAACAGTGCGCAGGACACCAGAGCGGGTCCCAGCATGGGCACGATGACCTTGTACAGGGTCTGGAAGGAGGAGCAGCCGTCAATGGCGGCAGCCTCGTCCAGATCACGCGGGACGTTGCGCATGAACTGCACCAGCTGATACACGAAGTAGGTCTCGGTAGCGAATGCGCAGTGCACCCAGATAGCCAGATAGAAGGGGCTGTCAACCCAGCCGAACTTGTTGTACAGCAGGTACTGCGGCACGTTCAGCACGACCTGCGGCAGGAACAGGGTGGCCAGCATGATGTTGAACAGCAGCTTGCGGCCGGGGAAGTCGAAACGGCCAAAGCCGTAAGCTGCAACACAGGCAGACACCACAGTGCAGATCACCTTGGGGATGACGTAGCTGTAAGTGTTGAGCATAGCCTGCAGGATGTTGATGGAACCGCCGAAGTTGTTCAGGGCGTTGCGG
This sequence comes from uncultured Faecalibacterium sp., assembly GCA_934525325.1. Lineage (GTDB taxonomy): Bacteria > Bacillota > Clostridia > Oscillospirales > Ruminococcaceae > Faecalibacterium. Next base: position 16,822 of record CAKSZE010000017.1, on the reverse strand, counting down.
TAGCCATCCAGCGTAGGCTTTTTGATCCACAGGCTGATGCCTGCAAAGATCTCGCTGTTGTCCTTGAAGGTAGCGCTGATCATCCACAGCAGAGGATAGATCATGATGACACCAACCAGGATCAGCACGAAGTACTTAAAGAAGGTTGCGATCTTATTCGATGCTTTCATTCCCATATTGGTCACCTTACCTTTCATCCGAGTAGTAGACCCACTTCTTCTGGCTGGTGAACGCAATGATCGTCAGGACGCAGACGATGATGAACATGATCCATGCCAGAGCAGAAGCCATGCCCATGTCGTAGGACTTGAATGCGTAGTTGTAAACCAGCAGGGAGATCAGGGTAGTGGAACCACGGGGACCACCGTTGGTGATGATGTAGGGGCCGTTGAACTCCTGGAAAGCCTGGCAGATCTGAGTGACCAGGTTGTAGAAGATGATGGGGGTGATCATCGGAACGGTGATGGAGAAGAACTGACGCCACTTGCCGGCACCATCAATGGTGGCGGCCTCGTACAGGTCGGCAGGCACGCCCTTCAGAGCGGCCAGGAACAGCACCATGGCAGAACCGAACTGCCAGATGCGCAGGAAGCAGATGATCCACAGCGCATAGCTGGGGTCAGACAGCCACTCGGGGCCCTGCACCAGACCAAAGGTGACAGCGCGCAGAACGGTGTTGAGCAGGCCGTCCACACTGAACACAGCCTTCCACAGAACGGCGATGGCAACAGAGCCGCCCAGAATGGAGGGGATGTAGTACACAGTACGGAACAGGTTGACGCATGCGATCTTGAAGTTCAGGATGTATGCGATGAACAGCGCAAAGACCAGCTTCAGAGGCACGGTGATGAAAGCGTACTTGAAGGTGATGATCAGCGCCTTGGTGATCTTGGTGGTGGTAAAGGCCGTGATGTAGTTGGTCAGACCAACGAACTGGGTGCCGCTCTTGAAGAAGTTCATATCGGTGAAGCTGTAGTACAGCGACTGACCGAAGGGAACTGCCTTAAAGACGACGAAGCCGATGATCCAGGGGATCAGATAAAACAGGCCCTGATACTTGTCCAGCCACTTCTGGAACGGGGTGCGCCCGACGGCGGGAGCATTGCTTTCTTTCATCTGGGAAATCCTCCTTTTTAAGGAATTTCGGAGCATGAGACGGACGAAGGGGTAACAGACTGGATACAACTTTGTCAAGATTTTGTAATATATCTCTGACAAAAAAGGGGCATCTGCCGGTCGGGCGGCAGGTGCCCCTCAAATTCAGTCAAAGGGTGCCCTTTTCTGTGCGTGACCGCACACGACGGCACTCAAAAATGGAACTTAGCCGATGGTGTAGCCAACAGACTCCATGCCGTCCAGCAGGGTGTCAACAACGTCTGCGCCGGCAACGCCGTCGTAGTCAACGGTATCGAACACTTCCTGATAGATGCCGGTGCCGGAAGCCTTCAGGTCGTTGTTCTCGAACAGGGGATCCAGCTTGTTGGTGGTGAAAGCCAGGACCTTGGCGTTTGCATCAGCAACCAGATCCTTGACAGCGCCGGCAGCCTGAGCAGCAGCCAGACCAGCCTTGGAAGCGGGGATGCCGCACTCGGAACCCATGATGGAAGCACCCTTCTCCTCGTTCAGCAGGAAGTTGATCAGGGTAGCAGCCTCAGCAACGTTCTTGCAGGTCTTGGTGATAGCCAGACCCATGGACACCTTGGAGAAGCCGCCGTTGTTGTCGCCGAACTTGATCTCTTCGCCGACGGTGAAGCCGTCCTTGTTGCTGTCGTCCAGAGCGGAGGAGTACTTGCTTGCAGCGGAATCCCACTCGAAGATGCCTGCGATCTTACCGGTGATCCACTCGTTGGACTGGTGGGTAGCGGTATCGGAGTTTGCAGAGTAGTAGGTCTTCAGGTTCATCATGACGTGGTTGTCCACCAGGCTCTTGATGAAGGCCAGACCCTCAGCGATCTCCTCCTCGGTGTAGTTCAGGGTGGAGGTAGTGGGATCTGCCCAGTCCTTGCCGTACTTGGACTCGAGGTAGAACACCATCAGGATCATACGGTCGTATGCGCCCAGGTGCATGGGGTAGTAATCGTTGCCCAGCTTCTCCTGGAAAGCCTTACCGGCAGCCATCAGATCGTCCAGAGACTTGGGGACCTCGGTGATGCCAGCCTTATTAAAGGTGGTCATGTTCCAGTAGAAGATACGGCCGGTCATGGAGACAGGCACGCACTGCTGGCTGTTGGCCACATAGCAAGCGTCCATAGCAGCGGCATCCCACTGGGTCAGGTCGATGAACTTGGAAGTGGTGTTCAGATCCACGAACTTGCTGCCGTCAGCAGAGTAGTTGTACAGCCAGTTCCAGTTCACCTGGCAGACATCCTGTGCGTTGCCTGCGATGAAGGCAGCAGCCATCTTCTCTTCCCAGCCGGACCATGCGGCGAAGGTGGGCTCCACGGTGATGTTGGAGTGCTCAGCCTGGAAAGCCTCCAGAGCGCTCTGGTAAGCAGCGTGACGGCTGTCGCCGCCCCACCAGCTGATGCTCAGATTGACGGGGCCGTCAGACAGAGCCAGGCTCTCATCTGCGGAAGCAGCGGGAGCCTGAGAAGCAGCGGAAGAAGCGGTGGAAGAAGCAGCGGAGCTGCCGCCGCAAGCAGCCAGCAGACCTGCAGCACCGACAGCGCCGGTAGCCATCAGGAAGTTACGACGAGAAATTGCCTTGCTCATTTTTGTTCTCCTCCTAATAGAAAACATCTTCATGTAGGGGGGGTCTGCACACACCCCCTTGTATACAATTATGATAACAAAAGCTGCAAGAAAAAGAAAGATGCAATTTACAGTGATACGGGATAAAAACGTACAAATATTGCCCTTGTTTTCGTGTGCAATTCGACGTCCTTGCCGAAATGAATAAACTTGCGCCGAAAAACTGTGCAACTTGTATACTTCAATGACTTGCATAAAAATCTGGGATGCAACAAGGGCAGAACGGCAAAAATTTCAATAATTCCTGTTACATTTCCCGTTCTGCCTGTAATTTTTTATGCTCTGCCGTCCCCCGCTGCTCTCTTCTTCTCCCACCCCCTCTCCCCTCCGTCGAGTAACTGCCCAGTCTGAACTGATATATCAATAGCGCAAAAAACGTGCGTATTTCGACCGGTTGATATATCAGTCCCTGCCACAAAAGGCAACAAATTGATATATCAGTCTGTATACAGCCTGTCCCGCACAAAAAGCCGCTGCACCCGGCACGGTGCAGCGGCTTGTATACAATATAAAGGTATCTCAGTTTTTCTTTGCAGCGTAGAACGCCCGCCGCGCTTTGAAGTAGCATTGGGGGCACATACTGACGTACTGCACATCGTTTTCAAGGTCGATGGCTACCTGCTCGCCCTCAAAGACGAACTGTCCGTTCACCTTGCGGCAGTTGCAGATGGCCTTGCGCCCGCAGGTGCATATCGTTTTCATCTCTTCAATGGTGTGCGCCAGCTCCAGCAGACGGGTAGAGCCCGGGAAGCCCTTGAGGGAGAAATCTGCCCGCAGACCGTAGCAGATCACCGGGATGTTCAGGTCCACCGTGATCATAAACAGCTGCTCGGCCTGTTCCGGGGTGAAGAACTGGCTCTCGTCGCACAGCACACAGGCCAGCGGCCCGGCGGCGGCATTTGCCGCCTGCACGGCTGCAAACACGTCCAGCTCCGGCGGGATCAGCAGGTCTGCCTTGCGGCGCACGCCCAGACGGCTCACCAGTTCCCCGCCGCCCTTGGTATCCACCTGCGGCTTTAAAATGAGCACCTTCATGCCCTGCTCTTCGTAGTTGTGTGCCACCTGCATCAGCGCCGTGCTCTTGCCGCTGTTCATGGCACCGTAGCGGAAATACAATTTTGCCATGCCGTCACTCCTGATTGCGCAGACGGTAGCCCAAACTCATCAGGCTGTCGCCCAGATGGACGTTTTCCACCACCACATTGGGGTAAGGCACCGACAGGTCATAGTGGGAGAAGTTCCAGAAGCCCTCGATGCCCAGATCTACCAGCCGTCCGCTGACCTGCTGTGCACCATCGCGGGGCACACAGAGCACCGCCACCTTGGGCTTGTTTTCCTCACAAAATGCCTCCAGCTCGTCAATGTGCCGGATGCGGATGCCGCTGATCTCCTTGCCTACCTCGTTTTCTGCCACATCAAAGGCGGCGATCAGCTTGTAGCCGTTGGTATCGGTGGTAATAAAGCGGCTCACAGCCTTGCCCAAACGGCCGCAGCCGATCAGGATGGTGGGCAGACGGTCGCCGTTGCCGAACAGCAGGCTTTCCAGAATGGAAAGCAGGTTCTCCACCGAGTAGCCGATGCCCTGCCGGCCGTTCACATCGCCGATACAGTTGAAGTCCTGCCGCACCTGTGAGGCGGTGGTGCCCATCTGAGAGGCCAGCTCCCGGGAGGAGATGCTGGTAATGCCATCGGCCTGCAGGGAGCGCAGGTACCGGTAATATTTGGGGAGACGCTTGATCACAGGGATCGATGCTTTTTGGGGGGTGTTCATAGCAAAATTCTCCTTTCTGCCCAACGCGCTGCAGCTTCTGCCGCCATGCAAGGGGCTTCTTTGCGCGCAGAGAGATGTTCCGTTTTATCCTGTTATATTATTTAAAGTATACAGCATGAAAGGCGAATGTCAAATACCTATTTATAAAAAAATAAAAAATTCACAAAGTTTTTTGTTTCTTTTCTCCCGTATAGTTCCCCGGCAGCCGGGGGATACTGACCCCACAAAGACCCCGCTACGGAAGGAGAACGCGCATGGATACGGCAAAAGACACCCCTGCAGAGCTGCACCGGATGGAAAAAGAGGACATCGAGGATCTGGGTACGGTCACCCTGACCCGGGGCGGTCATGTCATCCACTGCCTGACTGTCATCGGTCAGATCGAAGGGCACACCGAAGCACCGCAGGGGCAAAAGACCACCAAATACGAGCACGTCATCCCGCAGCTGGTGGCGGTGCAGGAAGACCCCCGCATCGAGGGGCTGCTGGTGCTGCTGAACACGGTGGGCGGCGATGTGGAGACCGGCCTTGCGCTGGCGGAGCTGATCGCCAGCATCTCCAAGCCCAGCGCCACACTGGTGCTGGGCGGCGGGCACTCCATCGGCATCCCGCTGGCGGTCAGCGCGCGGCACAGCTTTATTGTGCCCACCGCCACCATGACGGTGCATCCGGTGCGGCACTCCGGGCTGATTTTAGGCGTGCCGCAGACCATGCACTGCTTCGAGCAGATGCAGCAGCGCATCACCGGCTTTGTAGCCGCCCACAGCGGCATGCCCGAAAAGCGCTACACCCAGCTGATGCTCCACACCGGGGAGCTGGTCATGGACATGGGTACTGTGCTGGACGGGCGCCGCGCCGTAAAGGAAAAGCTCATCGACGAGCTGGGCGGTCTTTCGGACGCGCTGGCGTGGCTGTACGGGGAGATCGAGCGGGAGTGAAGCTTTGCGGCTTCCCCGCCGGACGATTTGAACTGCGCTCCGCGTTGCTCTGCGCAGGAACAGCGGAATTATTTTTTATTTGCAATTCCGAAACGCCTGCGGGCGTTTCGAACTGCCTTTTCACGAGAGGGGCTGGGCGCGTTCCATTTCCTCCAACAAAAACAACATTATGGTTTGCCATTTTTGCCCTTGCGTGGTACAATAGTAGAATCAATTATTGTGTCTATGGGAAGTTGGGGAACAGAGTAGAATGGCAACGAAAAAACGAAAATCAACGAAACGGCGTACTGCTGCCCGCCGTAAAAAGGCAGAGCAGCGGCTCCCGGCAGGGCTTGGCACCCTGTTCGGCGGCCTGCTGCTGATGGTGCTGGCCTTTGTGCAGGGCGATTCCGCATGGCGGGTGCTCCATGATGTACTGTTCGGGCTGTTCGGCTGCGGCAGCTTTGTGCTGGGTGCAGCCGTGTGCTGTCTGGCCGTTTTGTACACCCGGGGCGAGGAGCTGCTGTCCCGCATCCTCAAGCTGGTGCTGGGGCTGGTCTTTGTCTGCGGCACGGTCATCGTGTTTTCCGATATCCAGCCGCAGGGGCTGTCGGCGCTGCAAATGCTTTCCGCCTGCTACGCCAACGGCGTCAACGCATGGCTGTCCGGCGGCGCAATGGGCTTTGTGCTGGGCGGCGTGCTGCTTTTGCTGTGCGGACGCCCGGCGGCAAACCTCATCATGATCGTGCTTTTGCTGTGCGGCAGCCTGTACATTTTTGACATCACCCCCGCCGAGGTCTGGGTCTGGCTGTGCGCCGTCACCGGCGGCATCCACGCCCGCGGTTCTGCCTTTGCAGAGCAGAGCGCTGCCCGCCGCGCCGAGCGTGCCGCCATCCGGCAGGCAGAACGGGAGATCGACGAGGAATACGATGAAGCCGAGGACGAGCCGCTGGACGAGGAGGACGAGCCCGCCGGGCTGCATCTGGGGGTACCGGACTGGATGTCCGGTGTGCTGCGCTGGGGGCACAAGGTAACGCAGGAGATGGAAGCAGACGCGGCAGACCCCGAAGCCGCTCCCGCCGCCCCTGCTCAGCCGGAGCCTGCACCCACTGACCCGCCCATCACCCCGGTGCGGGTCAGCGTTGCGCGTCCCCGCGCTGCCTTTGACGTAGACCTTGGCCCCGACCACACCGCTCTTTCCGAGGGCGGCAGCGAGCCCATTGAGCCGCTGATCGTCGGGCCGGGCGGCACCTTCGGGCAGGACCCGCTGCGCCCTGCGCCTAAGCCCACGCCGCCGCCCATCGTGGCAGACCCGGTGGTCACCGCTGCGGCAGATTTCTTTGCCAAGGACGCTGTGCAGCCGGAAGAACCCTCCCCTGCCCCTGCTTTTGACACTTCCATCGTCCAGCCGGCAGCGCCGGTGGTGCAGCCGCAGATGCCGCAGCCGGGGGCTGCGCCCATTCAGCCCGCCGTGCCCCGGGTGAGCGCCGAGAACGCCGTGGCGTTCCGCTCTGCGCCGGACGAGGACGGCTGGATCAGCATCACCGCTGAACCGGTGGAGGAAAAGGACATCAACTCGCTGGTGGCAGCGGCCATGGAAAAGCCCGCTGTCTCCGAGCAGGCAGCCGCCACCGCCCCCGCCGAGGAGAGCGAGCCGGTGGACAGCTACGAGTACCAGTACCCGCCCATCGAGCTGTTTGAAAAAACGCAGGAGGAGAGCGACCCCGGCGCACAGGAGGAGCTGAAAGCCAACGCCCAAAAGCTGGTGGACACGCTGGAAAGCTTCGGCGTGCGCACCCGTGTGCTGGATATCTCCCGCGGGCCGTCCGTTACCCGGTACGAATTGCAGCCCATGGCGGGCGTAAAGATCAGCCGTATCACCTCGCTGGCAGACGATATCGCTCTGAACCTTGCGGTGGCTGATGTGCGTATGGAAGCCCCCATCCCCGGCAAGCCCGCCGTGGGCATCGAGGTGCCCAACCACAAAAAGACCGCCGTTTCCATCCGCAGCATCTTTGAAAGCCAGAGTTTTCTGCGCATGACCTCGCCGCTGGGCATCGCCTTGGGCAAGGACATTGCCGGTGTGGCACAGGTGACCGACCTGTGCAAGATGCCCCACCTGCTCATCGCGGGCAGCACCGGCAGCGGTAAATCCGTGTGCGTGAACAGCATCATCATGAGCCTGCTGTTCCGCTCCAGCCCGGAGGACGTGAAGCTGCTGCTCATTGACCCCAAGGTGGTAGAGCTTGCCGAGTATAACGGCATCCCCCACCTGCTGATGCCGGTGGTCACCGAGCCCCGCAAGGCCGCCGGTGCACTGGGCAGCGCGGTGCAGGAGATGGAGCGCCGCTACCGCCTGTTTGCGGAGAACAATGTGCGCGACATCAAGTCCTTCAACAAGCTGGCTGCCGAGCAGCCGGAACTGGAAAAGATGCCTTACATCGCCATTATCATCGACGAGCTGGCCGACCTGATGATGGTGGTGGGCAAAGACGTGGAGGATTCCATCTGCCGCATCGCCCAGAAAGCCCGTGCCGCCGGTATGCACCTGATCGTTGCTACCCAGCGCCCCAGCGTGGACGTGATCACCGGCCTGATCAAGGCCAACATCCCCAGCCGCATCGCCTTTGCGGTGTCCAGTCAGGTGGACAGCCGCACCATTCTGGACGGTGCCGGTGCAGAAAAGCTGCTGGGTCAGGGCGATATGCTCTTTATGCCCGTGGGCGCACCCAAGCCCACCCGTATCCAGGGCACCTTCGTGCGGGATGAGGAGATCAGCCGTGTGCTGGACTTTATCAAATCCAGCGCCACCGTGCAGTACGACGAGGCCATGATCGAGGCCATGGAAAAGCACGCCATTCAGGACGGCAAAAAGGGCGGCGGCGGTGCCGACGCCGAGGAGGACGCAGGCTCCGACCCCATGTTCAAGCAGGCCGTGGACGTGGTCATCGATGCCGGTCAGGCGTCCACCAGCCTGCTGCAGCGCCGCTGCAAGCTGGGCTACGCCCGCGCCGCCCGCATCATGGACGAGATGGAGCAAAAGAGCATCATCGGCCCCTACGAGGGCGCAAAGCCCCGCGCCGTGCTCATCAGCCGCCAGCAGTGGCTGGAAATGCAGATGAACCAACCGGAGGAATAATATATTTTCTAACTATGTACGGAGTAAGTGATTTATGAAAGCAGTTGATTTTGTTGTGGCAACGACAAAAAAATATGTCGAGCAAATGCCGAAAGCCCAACGAAAGAAGTACGGACAGTTCTTTACAAGCCCGGAAACAGCAGTTTTCATGGCGCAGTTGTTGGAAATTCCTTCCGAAAAAAGAGCTGTTTCAATTCTTGACCCTGGTGCAGGTTCTGGTGTGCTTACAGCCGCAGTAGTGGATAAATTAAATGAAATACCGGCCGTAGAAGAGATACATTTGATCTGTTATGAAAATAATCAGGATATCGTTGAACTTCTGCACACAAACTTGGAATGGATAAAAAAGCATCTTTCAAAAAAAATTGTATATGAGATACGGCAGGAGAATTACATCCTAAGCCAGAAAGAAAATTACAACGAAACATTTTATGCAGAATTGAATCCGCAAAAGTACGATATTGTAATTGCAAATCCGCCATATATAAAGTTACCCAAAGATGCACCGGAAGCAATAGCCATGCAGGATATTTGCTATGGGGCACCAAATCTTTACTTTCTATTTGCTGCGATGAGCGCATTTAATTTAAGAAAAGATGGAGAGATGGTGTATATCATTCCGCGTTCTTGGACATCGGGTGCATACTTTAAACGTTTCAGGATCAAATTTTTAGAAGAGATGGTACTGGAGCACATTCATTTATTCGAAAGTCGAGATAAGGTTTTCGAAATTGAAAGTGTTTTGCAAGAAACCATGATTTTCAAAGCAAAAAAGACATCTCAAAAACCGGAAAACATCTTAATAACGACAACAAAAAACAATGCAGACTTTCATGATAAGACCGAGTATCGAGCGCCTTATGACACCGTGGTTAGTGGAGCAGAAAACTATATATACCTAATAACCAATAAAGCCGAAGCAGCCGTACTTCAAAGATTGAATTGCTGGAAAAACACTCTGCCACAAATCGGTTTAAAGATGAAAACTGGATTGACCGTGGATTTTCGCAATCGAGAAGCGCTGCGCAGTGACGCAGAAGAGGGTGCAGTACCGCTTTTTTATGCGCAGCATATTCAGGCTGGAAAAGTAAATTTTCCAATTGGAAAGGAAAATGAGTATTTAGCTACAAATCAAATGGGGCTGTTGCAAAAAAATACGAATTATCTTTTCGTCAAACGTTTTACAGCGAAGGAAGAACATCGACGACTACAATGCGGCGTATATTTGGCAAAAAGAAATCCGCAGTATAATAAAATCAGCACGCAGAATAAGCTGAATTTTATTAGCGGAATACGAGATCTTTCTGAATGTACAGTATATGGTTTGTATGTGCTTTTTAACTCTACAATGTATGATATATACTATCGGATTTTAAACGGCTCAACACAGGTAAATTCCACAGAAATAAATTCGATGCCTGTACCGTCGATAAACACAATTGAATCAATGGGGAGAGATTTGCTGCAGATTCACGATATGTCAGAGGCTTCCTGTGATAAAATTTTGGAGAATTATCTATGAGTAAACTGGAAGATGCACGAAAAATTTTAACCGCACTACAAGTACCCAAAGAGCAAAGAAATGATATGTGTTGCTATGTGCTCATTGCACTAGCTGGTATTGATGAAGATGGAAAATGGGAGCAGGCAACAAACAAGTTTATGCGGATACACGATATTCGTGTAAGGATAAAGACTGGCTATGATGTCGAGTATGCTGAAAACACCCGTGAATCACTACGAAAAGAAGCGGTAAAGCCCTTTATGCAGGCTGCTTTTGTTGAAAATTATGCACCCGCAACAAACAGTCCGAAATATAGCTATAGACTAACCGATGAGATGCTACAGCTGTTGCAAAGCTATGGGAGTGATCTTTGGGAATTGAAGCTGGCCGATTTTATGCAAAGACAGGGGTCACTGATTTCTAAGTATGAATCAAAACGCCATCTGACAAAAATTCCGGTTCAAGTCAATGGCCAGAAACTGCATTTTTCAGAAGGGAAACACAATCAACTTCAGAAAGAGATTTTGGAAGAGTTTGCGCCGCGATTTGCGCAAGGAACAGAATGCCTCTATGTAGGAGATACTGAAAAGAAAAGCCTATTGAAAGAGGATGCTCGTTTATGTGAACTAGGATTTGGAATCACACAGCATGATACGATGCCTGATATCGTTCTTTATTCACGCGAAAAAAATTGGATTTATTTTATTGAAGCTGTAACATCTGTTGGGCCTATGTCCCCCAAAAGAATTATGGAACTAGAAGCCTTAACCAAAAATGTGACAGCTGGTAAAATTTATGTAACGGCGTTTCTTGATTTTAAGACATATAAAAAGTTTTCGGAATCACTTGCATGGGAAACCGAAGTATGGTTAGCAGAAATGCCGGATCACATGATCCATCTGAACGGCGATAAATTCATGGGACCGAGAAAGTGATAAACAATGGAACAGATCTACACCGAATTTCTTCCCATCAGCCGGGCGGACATGGAAGCCCGGGGCTGGGAGCAGCTGGACTTTGTGGTGGTGGGCGGTGACGCCTATGTGGACCACCCCAGCTTTGGCACCGCCATCATCAGCCGCCTGCTGGAGGCCGAGGGCTACAAGGTGGGCGTGCTGGCACAGCCCCGCTACACCGACTGTGAGGACTTCAAACGGTTCGGTAAGCCCAAGTACGGCTTTTTCATCGGCGGCGGCAATGTGGACAGCATGGTCAGCCACTATTCCGTGGCAAAGATCCCCCGTGCCGAGGACGAATACTCCCCCGGTGGCAAGGCCGGTGCCCGCCCGGACCGCAGCGCCACCGTGTACACCAAGCTTGCCAAGCAGGCTTACCCCGACCTGCCGGTGATCTTAGGCGGTCTGGAGGCCAGCCTGCGCCGGTTTGCCCACTACGACTACTGGCTGGACACCGTGCTGCCCAGCATCGCGGAGGACTCCGGCGCGGATCTCATCAGCTTTGGCATGGGCGAACACCAGACTGTGGAGATCGCCCGCCGTCTGGCCGCCGGGGAGCCGGTGGAGAGCATCACGGACGTGAACGGTACCTGCTACCTGACCGATTTCGACCACCTGCCCCAGCGGTATGTGGAGTGCGCCGGTTTCAAAAAGGTTGCCGCCGATAAGACTGCCTATGCCAAGGCCTGCCGCATCCAGATGGACAATCAGGACGTGGTCAGCGGCCAGATCATCGTGCAGAAGCAGAGCGAGAAGTATCTGGTGCAGAACATCCCCGCAAAGCCGCTGGTGCGCGGGGAGCTGGACAAGGTCTATGCCCTGCCCTACACCCGCCGCTACCACCCCATCTACGAGAGCATGGGCGGCGTGCCCGCCATCCGGGAGGTGCAGTTCTCCATCATCCAGAACCGCGGCTGCTTCGGCGGCTGCAACTTCTGCGCCATCCAGCTGCATCAGGGGCGGCGGGTCACCAGCCGCAGCGCCGACAGCATCGTGGAGGAAGCCGAGCGCATGACCCACGAGCCGGATTTCAAGGGCTACATCCACGATGTGGGCGGCCCCACCGCAAACTTCCGCTTTCCCTCCTGCCGGGAGCAGATGCTGCGGGGCATGTGCACCGGCGGCAAGCACTGTCTTGCCCCCACCACCTGCTCCCACATGATCGTGGACCACAGCGACTATCTGAAGATCCTGCGCCGGGTGCGGGAGCTGCCGGGCGTGAAAAAGGTGTTCATCCGCAGCGGCATCCGGTTCGACTACCTGATGGCTGACCCGGACGATACCTTCTTCAAGGAGCTGGTAGAGTACCATGTATCCGGCCAGCTGAAGGTCGCCCCGGAGCACTGCGCCCCCAACACCCTTGCCTACATGGGCAAGCCGCCCATCGAGACCTTTAATAAGTTCAAGGATAAATTCTACGAGTTGAGCAAGAAAGCGGGCAAAAAGCAGTATCTGGTGCCCTACCTCATGTCCAGCCACCCGGGCAGTACCCTGAAGGACGCGGTCTATCTGGCCGAATACCTTTATAAGAACCACATGCGCCCGGAGCAGGTGCAGGACTTCTACCCCACCCCCGGCACTGTGAGCACCTGTATGTTCTATACCGGGCTTGACCCCTACACCCTCAAGCCGGTGTTTGTGGAAAAGACCCCCGAGGGCAAGGCCTTGCAGCGTGCGCTGCTGCAATACTACGAGCCCCGCAACGCGGAAAAGGTGGTCAAGGCCTTGCAGCTGACCCACCGGGAGGATCTGATTCCCCTGCTGGTGCCCGCCGCAGGCCGGCGCGCCGTGCAGCGCACCGCCCGCCGGGCAGAGAGCGCCGAGGTGACCATCCACAATGATGGCACTTATACCGTACATTCCAGCCAGAAGGGACGCAGCACCGGCAAAAATGCCCGCACTGCTGCCCCGGCAGGCCGTCAGCCCAGCCCGGGCGCACGCTTTGCGCCCAACTCCGCGCCGGGCCATAAACCCAAAAATAATCAACAGAAAGAGAACGCAACGTGGAAAACTGGAAAGAAGAAAAAGTAACTTTATTCCCCCGCCGCCTGTTCCTGCGGCTGGCTGCGCTGGCGCTGGCCGCTGTGCTGGCGCTGGGGCTTACCGCCTGTGACAGCCTGCCCGGCGACGGCGGCCATATCGTCAAACCCTCCACCGGGGCAAGCCAGCCCTTTGAGATGCACTTCATTGATGTAGGGCAGGCGCTGAGCGTGCTGGTGGAGTGTGACGGACATTTCCTGCTCTACGACGGCGGCAACGTAGACGATGGCAGTCTGGTGGTATCCTACCTGCAAAAGCAGGGGGTGGAGCAGCTGCAATATGTGTTCTGCTCCCACGCCCACGAGGACCATGTGGGCGGGCTTGCCGCCGTGATGGCAAAGTTCCCGGCAGGCCACGCTTACAGCCCCGTGACCGAGAGCAGCACCAAATGCTTCAACGATTTTGTCAAGTATACGCAGCAGCAAGGTCTGCAATTGGAGGTACCCTCCGTGGGCACCGTCTGGCCGCTGGGCAGCGCCACCGTTACCCTGCTGGGCCCAGTGACCGGGTACAGTGACACCAACAACACCTCGCTGGTGCTGCGCATCGACTACGGCAGCACCAGCTTCCTGCTGACCGGCGACATGGAAAAGGCCGCCGAGACCGACCTTGTAAACAGCGGTGCCAACCTGAAAGCCGATGTGCTGCAAGTAGGGCACCACGGCTCCAGCACCAGCACCGGCTACCTGTTTTTGAAAGCAGTCCTGCCGGAAATGGGCGTCATCTCCTGCGGCACAGGCAACAAGTACGGCCACCCGCACGAGGAGGCGTTGAGCATCCTGCGGGATGCAAAGGTGGACGTCTACCGCACCGACCTGCAGGGCACCATCACCATTGGCAGCGACGGCCAGAACTTCACCGTGGGCACCGAGCACTTTGTGCCGGACAGCCAGCTGAACCCCACCGACCCGTCGTCCTCCAGCACGGCGCAGCAGGCCTACATCGGCAACGTGAACAGCAAAAAGTTCCATCTGCCCACCTGCGCCAACCTGCCTGCGGAAAAGAACCGAGTCCTCTTTTCCAGCTATGACGAAGCCATTGCCGCAGGCTATGCCCCCTGCGCAAGCTGCATCAAATAAAAATATTTTTATAAAAAGAAAGACACCGGCGGCCTGCAAGGCTGTCCGGTGTCTTTCTTTTATAATCATTACTGTGCGGCGGGGAGTTCCTTTTATGCCCGCTGGCTGCGCGGGATATAATCATGGGTGCCGCCAAGGCTCTTGTAGGCCGGGCGGATGATCTTGTTGGCGCTGAGCAGCTCCTCGATGCGGTGGGCGCTCCAGCCCATGACGCGCGCCACGGCAAACAGAGGAGTGTACAGCTCCATGGGGATGCCCAGCATCTCGTATACAAAACCGCTGTAAAAGTCCACGTTGGGGCTGACGCCCTTGAAGATCTTGCGCTCCTGCGCGATCAGCTGCGGTGCCATGCGCTCGATGCGGGTGTAGAGGGAAAGCTCCTTGTCCCGGCCTTTTTCGTGGGCCAGCTGCTCCACATAGCCCTTGAACACCACCTCGCGCGGGTCGCTGAGGGAGTAGACGGCGTGACCCATGCCGTAGATCAGCCCCTTGCGGTCAAAGGCCTCGCCATGGAGCAGCTTTTTCAGGTAGGCTTCCAGCTCCTCGTCGTCCTCGATGTCGTGGAGGTTGTCCCGGATGTTCTGCATCATGTGCATGACCATCAGGTTTGCGCCGCCGTGGCGCGGGCCCTTGAGGGAGCACAGCGCCGCCGCCATGGCCGAGTAGGTGTCGGTGCCGGAGGAGGTGACCACGCGGGTGGTAAAGGTGGAGTTGTTGCCGCCGCCGTGCTCGGCGTGCAGCAGCAGCGCCACGTCCAGTACGCGGGCTTCCAGCGGGGTGTACTGCATATCCGGCCGCAGCATCCGCAAAAAATTCTCTGCGGTGGAAAGGCTGGGGTCCGGGCGGTGGATATACATACTGGCGTCTTTTTCGTAGTGGTTATAGGCGTGGTAGCTGTACACCGCCAGCATGGGGAAAATGCCCGCCAGCTGGATGCTCTGGCGCAGCACGTTGGCGGTATCTAAATCTGCCACCTTGGGGTCGTAGGACGCCAGCGTCAGCACGCTGCGCGCCATGCTGTTCATGATATCGTGGCTGGGTGCCTTCATAATGACATCGCGGGTAAAGTTGGTGGGCATGGTGCGGCACTCGCCCAGCACCGCGCAGAACTGTTCCAGCTGCTCCGGGGTGGGCAGCTGACCAAACAGCAGCAGATATCCCGCCTCCTCAAAGGCAAAGCGGCTGCCGCGGCTGCCGTTGATGAGGTCTTTTACGTCATAGCCGCGGTACAGCAGCTGACCGTCTGCCGGGTGCTTGACCCCGTCCACATACTGGAACGCCCGGATGTCCGAGATGTTGGTCAGACCTGCCAGCACGCCCTTGCCGGTCTCATCGCGCAAACCGGCCTTGACCCCGAACTCCCGGTAAAGGTCCTTGGGGATGCGGTCATGCTCTGCGCAAAGGGGCTGCTGCTGGTCGAAGTAGCTTAATACATTCTGCAAATGATCCATGTGTCTGGCTGCTCCTTTCCTGTTCGTCCATATCAGTTTCTCATTTTTCAATTGTTTTTATATTACAGAACGGATATTTCGCTGTCAACCAACATTTTGTAAAAAAATATGAAACAATTCAGCCGTAGGGGTCGTACAGATCGTACTCCTCGGTCTCCTGATGCTTCTCTTCCAGCACCCGGATGGCCTGTTCCAAGGCGCTCTGGGAGCAGCCGCTTTCGCTTACCAGCGCATGGACGGCGGCGGCAAGGTCGCCGTCAAACAGGGTGTCCAGCCGCTGCCGCATACAGTACACGCCGTAAGCCCGCCGGGTGACCAGCGGCACATACACGTTGCAGTTGCCCTGCTTTGCCGACCTGACCCAGCCTTTTTCCTCCAACCGGTAGAGAAAATTCAGCACCGTAGCTGCTGCCCAGCCGGTGGCCTTGAGCTTCTGGCTGATGTCCCGCCGCGCCGCCGCGCCCGGGCACGCCCACACCGCAAGCATCACCTGTTCTTCCGCCGCCGAAAGCGGCCGCAGAGTATCCGGTAAACCGTACATCTGTTGTACCTCCGTAAATATTTAGTGGGCTCGCCCTCTCAGTCAAAGCCTATCGGCTTTGCCAGCTCCCCCAAAGGGGGAGCCAAGGTTTAAAGCCCGTTGCTAAAGCGTTAGGTGTAATGCGAAAGTTTCCGGCAGTGCTCTTGCCTCTCCCTTTGGGAGAGGTGGCACGGCGTAAGCCGTGACGGAGAGGGCGCACGCCGTTAGCCCCACCGTTAAAGTTCAGATGTAATAAGAAAGTTCCCGCCACTGCTAAAGCCGTCCCCTTGGGGAAGGTGGCTTGACGCGAAGCGGCAAGACGGAAGGGGTACCCGTCAGGTTTTGACTGAGGGAGTTTCTTTTACATTCGTCTCAGTTTTCCCAGTATACCGCATTTCCGCCAAAGCTGCAAGGGTGGAAAATCCGCATGGAATCAAGGCATAGCACGTATCTTTTACAATTGTCTTATATTTTGTCTCTGTATGGCGCACATTTGTATGCTTTGTGCCATCAGGCGGGGTACAGGGGCCATATCTTTGTGCAAAGATGCTCTTGTTTTCGGCATGGGAAAACCGGTATACTACGGCTACAGAAAGTAACAGACGCACTGCAAAACAGGCGGTGCTGCGTGATAGGTGTATCACAGGAAAAGGAGAGGTTCATTATGGCACGAGTATATAACTTCAGCGCAGGC
>CAKSZE010000016.1 GCA_934525325.1 uncultured Faecalibacterium sp. | reverse complement strand
GATGCAGACCACCCCACCACCATGGCAGTCGTGTCAGTGGATGCCGCCGGCGAGCGGGATTTCAGCTTCTACCGCAGCGCCAACGCTGATGTGATGCTGTGCAAGGAGGACATTTCGGAGGGTGCTCTGAAAGCTGCCAAAATCGTCCACTTCGGTTCTGTCAGCCTGACCGCTGACCCCTCCCGCACCGCTACGCTGGACGCTGCCGCCCGTGCCAAAAAGCTGGGAGCAATCATCACCTACGACCCCAATTACCGTGCCAACCTCTGGAAGAGCAAAGAGGACGCCATTGCCCAGATGAAAGCACCTCTGCCACTGGTGGATATCCTGAAAGTGTCCGATGAAGAGCTGCCCCTGATCACCGGCACCACCGACTGTGAAAGCGGCACAGCCCAGCTGGCACAAAACGGCATCCGGTTGATTTTTGTCACCTTGGGGGCAAACGGCGTGTTCTACCGCTTTGGGGAGAAAACCGGCCATGTGGCTGGCGTTCCCTGCAAGGTGGGCGACACCAACGGCGCAGGAGATACCTTCTTTGGGGCGGCTCTGTCCAAGCTCTGCAAGGAGGAACTGGACACCCTGACTGTGGACAAACTGGAAAGTATTCTGGCTTTTGCCAACAAGGCCGCCAGCATCACCACCAGCCGCCATGGGGCAATTCCGGCGATGCCAACATTAGACGAAGTTAAGATATAAGAGAAAGCGCAGAAGCATTTTGAAAATGTTCCTGCGCTTTCTTATACCTGTTCCATCAGCTTGATGAAGGCTTGTGCATAGCGCGGCAGATAGTCACCAGTGCGCCATGCCGCCACCGACTCAATATGAAGTGCACAGTGCTGTAAAGGATATGCCCCGAAAGGAATATTAAGTTCCAGATGTTCCAGCAGTTCTCCGCTCAAAAATCCAATTCCATAGCCATTTGCAGCCAATGCAGCCGCCGCACGGATATTGCTGCTCTCCAAAATCTCGGCGGGCTGAATATGCCGCTTTTCCAGTTCCTGAAGGATATACTGTCCCTGCCGCTGGGTACGATTTTGCAAAAGCAAAGTCTGTCCAGCCAGCCACTCCAGCGAAAACTCTCCGATTTGGGCAGCTTTTGCTTCTAACGGATGCCCTTTCGATAAAATTGCGTACATCTTATCACGGTGCATGACCTGATAACTCAAGCCAGTTATTCGTTCAAAGGACATATAAAATGCCAGATCTATTTCGCCGTTCAGCAATTTCTGGTCAAGTACGGCACTGGGGGCCTCTACAATGCGGAACTGTACCTGCGGAAACTCTTTGTGGAAGATGGGCAGCACCTTCGGCAGCGAAAAACTGCATCGGAACGGTGGGATACCAACATAAAGAACGCCCCGGTCAGAACGCAGAATATCCATCATCTCTGCATCCATCTCACGCTTCTGGCTTAGGATACGCTCCACATGGGCATAGTACCGCTGCCCGGCATAGGTCAGCTTCATTCGGCGGCTCCCACGTTGAAACAAAACCAGTCCAAGGTCTTCTTCCAACTTTTGCAAAAATTTAGAAAGTGTAGGCTGGCTGACATAGAGTTGCCGCGCTGCATGGGTAAGATTTCCGCATTTTACAATAGTGGAAAAATATTCTAGTTCCTTGAAATCCATATAGATTCACCTGCCTATTCCGTGTACTTTTATTTTATCATGTACTATGCATATAAGCTATAGAAAAAATGAAAAATTGGTATTTTTGGAATCGAAAAAGTTGTGATATACTGCTACTTGTGAAATATATCACAAGAAAATCTTTCTTTGGAACGAAAAAAGCAGGAGGAAATCATGAAAAAGAACAAGATGCTGTATCGCATTGTTGTAGCAGTCCTTGCTTGTGCAGTGGTTGCGCTGGCGCTCGTCACTTATCAGAGCCGCAGTAGCAGCAATGCACCTGTGGCAGAAGGCGCTGTGACTGCAACTGGCTCGGCAAAGGGCATGGAAGGCGATGTGGTGGTAGAAGTCACAGCAGATGCCACTACTATTTACTCCATCACCGTGAAGGAGCAGAATGAAACGCAGGGTATCGGCTCTGTGGTCTGTGAACAGCTGCCGGATACCATGGTGGCTGCAAACAGCTACAACGTAGATGGCATTGCCGGTGCAACGGTCACCAGCGATGCGCTGAAGGAAGCCGTGAAAGCTGCTCTGACCAGTGCCGGGCTGGATACATCCGTATTTGCAGCTGCACAGACGAGCGATGCCGCAGTGGAAAAAACTGCCGAGAGCCTGGATTGTGATGTGGTGATCGTTGGTGCAGGCGGTGCAGGTTTGACTGCTGCTGCACAGGCCGCTGAAAATGGAGCCAAGGTCATTGTTGTTGAAAAGATGCCCATCGTGGGCGGCAACAGCCTGAAAGCAACGGGCGGCATGAACGCGGCGGACACCAAATATCAGGAAGCACTGGGCATTACGGACAGCGGTGTGGACGAATTTATCGAGGATACCATGAATGGCGGCCATCAGATCAACGACCGCAGCTTAGTGACCGTGATGGCGGAAGAAAGTTCAGATGCGGTCGATTGGCTGGATTCTATCGGTGCTCCGCTGCCCAAAGTCGCTGCAACGGGCGGCACTACCCACAAATATCTGCATGAGCCGGAAGATGGAAGTGCAGTTGGCAGTTATCTGGTTGAAAAGCTGAATGCGCAGGCAGAAAAGCTGGGTGTGCAGATCATGCTGAACACCGAAGCGACCGAGATCCTGACGGAAAATGGTGCTGCGGTTGGCATCAAGGCCGAGAGCAAAGAGCATGATTATACCATCCATGCAAAGAGCGTGATTCTTGCAACCGGCGGTTTTGGCGCGAACTTTGATTTGATGGCCAGCTTCAATCCGGCACTGGCCAATGCTGTGACCACCAATCACGCCGGTGCTACGGGTGATGGTATCCTGATGGCAGAAGCCATTGGTGCTGACACGGTGGACATGGATCAGATCCAGCTGCATCCGACCGTTTATCAGGAAACCGGTCTGCTGGTTTCGGAGAGCGTGCGCAGTATGGGCGGTATTCTGGTCAATGCCGAGGGCAAGCGTTTCTGCAACGATCTGGCTACCCGTGATGCTGTTTCCAATGCAGAATTGGAGCAGCCGGGTGCATACGCCTATATTATTTTTGATCAGCGTATCGTGGACGATCTGAAGTCCTGCCAGAAGTATATTAAGAATGGTCTGACCGTTTCTGCCGACAACTACGAGGATCTGGCAAAAGCAATGGGACTGGAGGGCGATGCCATCCAGAACTTTGTGGATACGATGGATACTTGGAACGCAGCAGTGGCAGCAGGCGAGGACAAGGAGTTTGGCCGCAACAACGGTATGGACGCTGACCTGTCTACTGCACCCTATTACGCGATCAAAATCGCACCGGGCATCCATCATACCATGGGCGGCCTGAAGATCAACACAGACGCAGAGGTTCTTGATACGCAGGGGAATGCGATCCCTGGTTTGTATGCCGCTGGCGAAACTACCGGCGGTGTGCATGGCGGCAACCGCATTGGCGGCAATGCCGTGTGCGATTTTGTAGTGTTTGGCCGGATCGCGGGCAACAACGCTTCGGCTTACGCAGCGAATTAAGCGCAAACAAGAGCCACAGGAATAAAAATTAAGAGACATTAAGAGACGAGGAGGAATTGTGTCAATTTGACACAATTCCTCCTCGTCCGTTCTAAGCAGGGTTTGGGGTGGAACCGCGTTTGCGAAGCGCAGCGCAGCAATGAAAGCCCCGGTGGGGCTTTTAAGCGGCAGAACGGTCTGCGATAGCAGATGGAGGGGCGTTGCCCCGACAAGTGCTACAACCACTTCAAAACCATTGCCGAAAGTATTCCCGAAACGCCGGTGCTGCTGTATAATAATCCCGGACGGGTGGGCTACACCATGAGCGCAAAGCTGGTGGAGGAGCTGGCCCATAACGTACCCAATATCGTGGGCATGAAGGACACCAGCGGCGACATCACCCAGACGTCGGAGTTCATCCGCCGAACCCGGGATGTGGGCTTCAAGGTTTTTGGCGGCAAGGATACCCTGCTGTACGCCAGTCTCTGCCATGGTGCTGTGGGCGGTGTGTGCACCGCAGCCAACTTTATGCCCGAGTTTATTACCGATGTGTACAATAAATTTGCAGCCGGAGATCTGGCGGGCAGTCTGGAAGCACAGTTCAAGCTGAACCCGGTGCGTCTTTCCATGGATGCCGCCAGTTTCCCGGTGGCGGCCAAGGATATGGCAAATCTGCGGGGCCGCAAGGTGGGCGTACCGTATCTGCCCACCCTGCCTACCCCGGAGGGAGCTGCAAAGCAGGGCTTTGTGACCACTATGACCGAGGCCGGGCTGCTGTAACCGATACCCTGTAAGGAGGTCTGTTTCATGAATACCACATTGCGGCGAGATACGGATGAGATCATCCGTGCCAGCATTCAGGCGGTGCTGCCGGACGAAGCGGTGCGCCGGGCACTGAAAGCCTTTCAACCGGGGGGCGGCAGGGTGCTGCTAGTGGCGGCGGGCAAGGCTGCATGGCAGATGGCACACGCCGCCGTGGAAGCACTGGGCCGGGTGGATGGCGGCGTGGTGGTGACCAAGTACGACCACGTCAAAGGCAAAATTACCGGTGTGGATTGCTATGAGGCAGGCCATCCCGTGCCGGATGAAAACAGCTTTGCAGCCACCGAAAAAGCCCTGGCGTTGGTACAGGGGCTGACCGCAGAGGACACGGTGCTGTTTCTGCTTTCCGGCGGCGGCAGTGCCTTGTTTGAAAAGCCGCTTATCCCCGGTGGGGAATTGCAGGATATCACCAACCAGCTCCTTGCCAGTGGGGCCGATATCGTGGAGATGAACACCATCCGTAAGCGGCTTTCTAGTGTGAAAGGCGGACGGTTCGCGCAGGCCTGTGCTCCGGCAAAGGTGTTCAGCATCGTGCTCAGCGATATTCTGGGCGACCCGCTGGATATGATCGCCAGTGGCCCGGCGGTGCCGGACTGCTCAACCTGTGCAAAGGCCATTGCCATTGCGGAGAAATACCATCTGAACCTGTCGGAACAGGCGAAGGCGCTGCTGGCACAGGAGACGCCAAAAGTCCTCGACAACGTGACCACTCAGATCACCGGCAGTGTGCGAGAACTTTGCGCTGCCGCCGCCAAAGCCTGCCGGGATCTGGGCTATGAGCCCATTCTCCTCACCGACCAGCTCTGTTGCGAAGCCAAGGAGGCAGGCAGCTTTCTGGGGTCTATCGCCCGCACCCATGCGGGGCAGGGCAAAAAGCTGGCCTTTATTGCAGGCGGGGAAACCGTGGTGCACCTGACCGGCAAGGGTCTGGGCGGCCGCAATCAGGAGCTTGCACTGGCCGCAGTTCCGGCGCTGGCGGGACAGAACGCCGCAGTGTTCTCCGTGGGCAGCGACGGCACTGACGGCCCCACCGATGCCGCTGGCGGCTATGTGGACGGTGACACCGCCGCCGCACTGACGGCAAAGGGCTGGAACGTGTTCGACACCCTGAAAAACAACGATGCCTACCACGCCTTGCAAGCTGTGGAGGGACTTATCATCACAGGAGCCACCGGCACCAACGTCAATGATGTGGCTGTGGCACTGATCGGGGGAGAATATGAAGGTGGTTGATTTGTTGCTGCGCAAACGTGAACTTTGCTCTGCAAAATGCTTGTTGGGAACACCCAAACCCGTGAACTGCATCTGATGGATGCAGGCTGCGCGATTGCATCGCTGAAAAACCACCCCGGCAGCTTCGCTTTTGGGAAGCTGCCGGGGTGGTTCTCGCTTTACTTATTTGTTTTTTACCAGCAGTGTCTGGTACGGTTTTAGCTCCACATCCGCCAGCCAGATGAAAGTGCCTTCCGGGGTCAGGTCTTGGGAATAAAAGTTTCATTGGGAAAGGAGGGAAAAACCGCATGAGACGGATAGTAAGTGAACGCTAATGTGCAATAAGCACAAAAGAAATCCCTAAACATTGTAAGATAATGTTGTAAAAGTTGATGTTAAGGTATTGACAATCTGCTTTGGACGGCGGTATAATGCAGGTACAACAATTGATTAAGACTATTAATCAATTAAAGAAACTTAGCGTAGAAAAAAACCAAAGCCTGAAAAAAGAAGCGTATCGTTGAAGAAAAAAGAAAAGCTGATTGCAAAACACAATTAATCAACACTTTTAATCAAAGAAGGAGAAACGACTATGAAGTACTTCCTGGACAGCGCAAAACTCGACGAGATCAAGCTTGCTTACAACACCTTCGGCATTGACGGCGTTACCACCAATCCCCGCCACATCATGCTGAGCGGCAAGCCTTTCCTGACTGCCATCACCGACATTGCCAACTGGATCAAAGAAGAGGGTCTGGAAGGCTACGAGAAATTCCCGGTCTCTGTGGAGATCAACCCCCATCTGGATGACACCGAGGAGATGATCGCTGCCGCCAGAAAGGTTTCTGCCATCTGCAGCAACTTCGTCATCAAGATCCCCTGCACCGAGGCTGGCGTGGCTGCGGCCCGCCGTCTGGAGAAGGAAGGCATCCGCACCAATGTGACGCTGGTGTTCAGCCCGGCACAGGCCATCTGGCCTGCCAAGAATGGTTCTCTCTTCGTTTCTCCCTTCCTGGGCTGGAAGGAAGCCAACGGTGAGGACTGCAAGCAGTATATCAAGGACATCGTGGACATCTACAAGAACTACGGTTTCTACGGCAAGACGCAGATCATCTGCGCCGCCATCCGCACCCCCAAGCAGATCGTGGACTGCGCTGTGGCAGGTGCCGACATCGTCACCACCGGACTGGCAGTCTATCAGGACGCCATCAAGCACGCTTACACCCGTCAGGGCATTGAGACCTTCATCAATGCGTGGGACAACACCGTGACAGAGTAAGTCCGGAATAAAGGAAATTGCGGAGAGTTAAAGGAGAAAAGGCTATGAAGATCGGTTTTATCGGTTTGGGCATCATGGGCGAGTCCATGTGCGAAAACATTGTCAAGAAGCATGACGACACCGTCTACTGCTTCGATTTCGTCCCCGCAAAGGTGGAGCTGCTGGCTTCCAAGGGAGCGGTGCCCTGCAAGGATTCCGTGGAGCTGGCAACCAAAGCCGACGTCATCATCTCCATGGTCCCCAAGTCCGAGCATTCCATGAGCGTCTACAAGACCATTCTTCCGGTGCTGGGTGCGGGCAAAACCTGCATCGATATGTCCACCATCGACCCCAGTGTCTCGGTAGAGATCAGCAAAATGGTCAAGGCCACAGGTGCTGCCTTTATGGACGCCCCGGTGGTCAAGAGCAAGCCCGCCGCCATTGCCGGTAAGCTGGGCATCTACATGGGCGGCGACGAAGCTACCTGTGAAGCCATGCGCCCCATCCTTGCTTACATGGGCGAGAACATCATCCGCATGGGCGGCAACGGCAAGGGGCTGGTGATGAAGATCTGCCACAACGCGCTGGTCACCCAGATCCAGAACGGTGTCAACGAGACCCTGTCTCTGGCACAGCTCAACGGCATCACGGTGGAGGATTACGCTACCGCCATCTCCTACGGCGGCGGGCAGAACTTCTATCTGGACGGTCAGTGGCAGAAGCTGCGGGATGAGGACTATACCACTGCTTTCTCTCTGGCAAATGCCGCCAAGGACGTGGGCATCTGCATGGAGCTGGCAAAGGAGTGCGGTCTGGAGATGCCCGGCGAGGCCAACGTGAAAAAGGTTTACGACAAGGGCATGGAGGCCGGCATGGGCGGCGACGACTGGCGCTCGACCTTCAAGCTGGTCCGCGGTCACTGAAAAGGGAGAACAGGAATGGAAAATTTGTTGGAGCACCTGAATCAGGTCAATGATGTTCCGGTGTACAGCGTGCTGGACCCGGAGTTTGCCTCCTACGGCCGGGTGGTCACAGGCTATGATCTCAGCGAGATGATCGCCTACATGGAGCAGAACACCCCCATCCCGGAAAACGGCAATGTCTACGTTGCCAGCGTGCCGGAGATGGAAGCTCTGCCCGCAGCCGCCGAACTGCAAAAGAAGTTCTACGGCGATATGCCCATTGAGGTGGGCTACTGCAACGGACGCAATACTACATGGAACGGCTTTGAGTACCACAAGGGCAGCGAGATCAATGTGGCAGTCACGGACTTCATGCTGATTCTGGGCCATGTGTGGCAGATCGAGAACAATACCTATCGCTTTGAGAACGCCAAGGTGTTCTTTGTACCGCAGGGCACGGCGGTGGAAATGTACCAGACCACCCTCCACTTGTCTCCCTGCCGGGTCTGCGATGCCGGCTTCAAGGGCGTGGTCATCCTGCCCCGGGGCACCAACACACCGCTGGAGGACAAGACCCCGGGCGATGACCCGGAGAGCAGGCTGCTGCTCCAGCGCAACAAGTGGGTCATCGCCCACCCGGAGCGGGAGCCGCTCATCAAGCAGGGAGCTTATCCCGGCTTGCTGGGCGAGAACCGGGAACTCCACTATTAAAGAGCCGAATGGCTGAGAAAGGGCAACCATGGAGATCATTTGCAAAGACCGGGTCTTTACCCTGAAAAACGGCAGCGATGTGCTGCTGCACACCGACGCCGATACCCCCATGGTCTATGTCGGCTGCGGCGAGGAGCGGGTGGAGATGTACCGCGGCAACTTCAAGCTGGAGGATCATCTGCTGGAGCGCCGCCCCCTGACGCTGACTGCGACCCGCGTGACACAACAGGGGACAGAGCTGGATCTGGAAGGTCGGCTCAAGCTGCTGGTCACCGAGAAAAACGGCGCAGTCACCCTGACCGTGACTGAGAAGGCAGAGGAGATCAACCGCTTCTGGCTTCGGGTGGAAGCTGCCAAGGACGAGCACGTCTACGGCTGCGGCGAGCAGATGAGTTACTTTGATCTGCGGGGTCGTCACTTCCCCCTGTGGTCCAGTGAGCCGGGCGTCGGGCGCGACAAGACTACCTATGTGACATGGCGCAGCGACGTGGAAAACGGCGGTGCGGGCGGTGACTATTACAACACCAACTACCCGGAGCCCACCTACGTTTCCAGCCGTCACTACTACCTCCACATGGATACCACCGCTTACGGCGATTTCGATTTTCGCAATCCCCACTACCACGAGCTGCAGTGCTGGAACGTGCCGGGATTTATCCGCATCGAGGCAGCGCCCACCTTTGTGGAGCTGCTGGAAAAGCTCACTGCTTTTCTTGGACGCCAGCCGGAGCTGCCGGAGTGGGTCTATAACGGCCTGATCATCGGTGCGCAGGGCGGCAGCCAGCGCAGCTTTGACATTGTGGACAGAAGTCTGGAAAAAGGCATCAAGGTCTCCGGTCTGTGGTGTCAGGACTGGTGCGGCAAGCGGGTGACCAGCTTCGGCAAGCGCCTCCAGTGGGACTGGCATTACCATAAGGAAATGTACCCCGACCTGCCCCGGCGCATTGAAGAGCTCCACGCCCGGGGCATCCGGTTCCTTGGCTACATCAACCCGTACCTCGTCAAGGACGGAGAACTTTATGCCGAGGGCAAAAAACGGGGCGTCTTTGCCAAAAAGGCCGACGGGTCCGATTATCTGGTAGACTTTGGCGAGTTCGATTGCGGCGTGGTGGATTTCACCAACCCGGAGGCCTACCGCTGGTTCAAGGACGAGGTCATCAAAAAGTATACGCTGGACATCGGCATCGACGGCTGGATGGCAGACTTTGGCGAGTATCTCCCTACCGATGATCTGGTGCTTTCCAACGGGGTCAGCCCCATGATCGAGCACAACCACTGGCCGGCACTCTGGGCAAAATGCAACTACGATGCCGTTACCGAAAGCGGCAAGCTGGGGCAGGTGGTCTACTTTATGCGGGCCGGCGGCACCGGCAGCCAGAAGTACTGCACGCTGTTGTGGGCCGGTGACCAGAGCGTGGATTTCAGCCGCCACGACGGTCTGTGCACCGTCATCTGCGCGGCCCTCAGCTCCGGCATGGTGGGCTGCGGACTGAACCACTGCGACATCGGCGGCTACACATCACTGTTTGACAACTGCCGCACCAAGGAGGTATTCCTCCGCTGGGCAGAGATGGCGGCTTTCATGCCTGTGATGCGCACCCACGAGGGCAACCGCCCGGACACCAACTTCCAGTATTACGATGATGAAGATTGCATGACGCAGCTGGCGCGTCTGGTGGATATCTATACCATGCTGGCACCCTACACCAAAACGCTGGTGGCGGAAAACGCCGCCAAGGGCACCC
The DNA here is from genome assembly GCA_934525325.1 of uncultured Faecalibacterium sp. GTDB lineage: Bacteria > Bacillota > Clostridia > Oscillospirales > Ruminococcaceae > Faecalibacterium. The sequence continues at coordinate 17,635 of CAKSZE010000016.1, read as the reverse complement.
CGGTCATGCGCCCCCTCTTCCTCCACTACGAAAACGACCCCCGCAGCTATACCGAGCAGTTCGAGTACCTCTACGGTCCGGATCTGCTGGTGGCTCCGGTGTGGCACAGCGGAGCCACCGAGTGGGAGGTCTATCTGCCCGGTGATGCGTGGGTTCACCTGTGGACCGGCAAGGTCTACGGCAAGGGTACCCACACCGTCCCCGCAGAGATGGGCGACATCCCGGTATTCTGCCGCAAGGGCTCCCGGTGGACGGAGTTGTTTGACAGCATCCGGGAAAAATACGGGAAGTAAACTATGGAAAATCAGATCCTGTTTTACATCGTTATCCTGTTGACCAATATCATCCACGGCATCACAGGCTTTGCAGGCACCATTCTGGCAATGCCTCCCAGCCTGATGCTGGTGGGCTACGACATCGCAAAGCCCATCCTGAACGTGCTGGCAATCTTCTCCGGGGTGTACGTCTTTGTGGGAAACTACAAAAGCATCAACTGGAAAGAGCTTGCCCGGATCGTTGTGGTGATGGCGCTGGGCATTCTTGGCGCCGTGTACATCAAGGGGCTGTTCGTGGGCAAGGAGCATCTGCTTTACAAGCTGCTGGGTCTGCTGGTCATCGGGCTTTCGGTGCAGGGGTTTTACAAGCTCGTGCACAAGCCGGAGCCGGATGCGGAAAAGCCCGCAGCGGGTCAGACCGCCGCGCGTAATGCGGGAACCTGCGCCCTGCTGGTGCTGGCAGGCATCATTCATGGATTGTTTGTCAGCGGCGGCCCGCTGCTGACAGGGTACATGACCAAGAGGATCCAGGACAAGACCGCTTTCCGTGCGACCATTTCTACGGTATGGATCTTTTTGAACACCCTTGTTTTTTTGGAAGATGTGCAGGCGGGGCTGTGGGTGCCCTCTACCGTAAAGATGCTTGGCATCTCGGTGCCGTTTCTGCTGGCGGGGATGTTCATCGGCAGTAAGCTGGTGACCCGTATGAGCCAGCTGGTCTTTATGAAACTGACCTATGTGCTACTGTTTATTTCGGGGCTTTCGCTTCTGGTGAAATAACCCCCGTAAAGATCGCAACCTGAATGTACGCAAAACACGAAAAAGTAAAAATTTGAAGGAGAACACTACTATGAAACGTCGCGAATTTCTGTCCATGAGCGCTGTTCTGGCTGCCGCCGGGCTGTTTGCAGGCTGTGCCGCTTCCAATGCAGGCAGCACTGCTTCTTCCACCGCAGGTTCTGCTGCCTCGGAGCAGCCCAGCAACGGCGGTGAGACCGTCAAGATCATCTGCCCCTACGGTGTCGGCGGCACGGCAGACATCGTGGCACGCAAGTATGGTCAGGTGGCAAACCAGCTCCAGAAGAAGTACAACTTCATCGTGGAGAACATGACCGGCGGCGACGGCTTTGCCGCAGCCACCTACTTTGCAGACAGTGATACCTCTGTTACCAAGGAGCTGCTGGTCTTTGGCTACGGTGTGTGCTACCGCCACGATCTGGGCAAGGAGTTCGGCACTGAAGAAGTGGACTTTGACCGCAATGAGATGTACCCCATCGGCACCATTGACGACCGTACCTGGATCGTCTACACCACGCCGGATCAGTCTCTGGCTTCCATTCTGGAAAAGGCAAAGAACGGCGGTATCAAGATGTCCGGCGGCAATCCCCTGTCCGACTGCCACCTGTCCTGGGGTTCTCTGATCGCCATGGAGGGCGGCAAGGTGTCCGTCGTTCCGTATGACGGCGGTGCAAATCAGAAGAAGGGCCTGACCGACGGCGAGGTCGATGTCTTTGTGGGTACCACGCAGGCCGCCAAGGACGAGGTCGAGGCCGGCACCCTGATCCCCATTCTGGCAATGAACGACCGTCCCTTTGAGGGCTTCGTCACGCCGAACGGTGCCATCACCGTTCCCACCTGCGCCGGTGAGTCCAAAGCTCCCGAGCTGAACGCCGCCAACGATTACGAGAGCTGCATCCTGCCTGCAGGCGGCGTGCTGGCGGCCCATAAGGGGACCGATCAGGCATTCATTGATGAGATGGTGGAAATCACGAAGGACGTCTGGAATGAGCCGGACTACAACGAGTGGATCGCTTCCATTCTGCTGAACCGCTTTGAGCTCTATGGCGATGAGGCCGAGGCATTCATCAACGAGGCCTGCGAGAAATCTATCAACGCTTACAAGAACCTGAGCGGTCAGGCCTGAGCGCTGAACTCATCCAGAAACAAGTGCCGGATCGGTCACGTTTCGCATGGATCTTGCGCAGACGGGCTGCCGATGCAGCCCGTCTGCATTTTTTGTCAGAAAAAATAAAAGCAGGATTTCCCCCCATGGGGAGCCTGCACTGGTTTGCCGTATGAAAGGAGAATGGATTTCGATGAAGAAATTCAAAATCAAGACCAATCTGGTCTCGGGCATCATCATGGGGGCGATCGCATTGATCCTGATCCTGTGCATTCCCAACCAGATCCGCGTACCGGCCTATGATTCCGGTGCACCCAGCCCCCGCATCATCCCCGGGATCTGTCTGGCGATCATGCTGGTGTCGTCCATTGCCCTGATCATCCAGAGCCTTGTCCTCAAGCAGGAAAAGGTGGTGGAGTTCGACTGGGAGAAGGAAAAGCCCGCCATCCTGCTCATTGTGGGAATGTGTGCCTACATCGGCCTGATGCTCTGCATTGGCTATGTGCTGGCTTCGCTCATCATCTTCCCGCTGGTGCTGTTTTATGTGGGCGAACGCAAGCCCGGCCCTTACATCGTGGTCCTGATCGCGGCGTTCGTCATCTTCCTGCTCTTCAAGAACGTCTTTAACATTTCGCTGCCCGCTCTGGGTCTGTTGGGAGGGATCATCTGATGTCGGATTTTGCAATGATTTCGCAGGCTATCCCGCAGGTGTTCACCCTGTATAATATGCTGCTCATCTTCGGCGGTCTGATCCTTGGCATGGTCATCGGCTGCGTCCCCGGTCTGAGCGTGACACTGGGCATCATCCTGATGCTGCCTTTGACCTATACCTTCAGTGACCCGGCCTCTGCCATCATCCTGCTGCTGGCTGTTTACGTTGGCGGCATGTACGGCGGCTCCATTTCTGCCATTACCCTCAATACGCCGGGCACCAACTCTGCCATTGCGACCACCTTCGACGGCTACCCGCTGGCAAGGAAGGGCAAGGTCAAGAAAGCACTGGACACCTCTCTGTTCGCTTCGGTGTTCGGCGGTCTGTTCTCCGCAGTCCTGCTGCTGCTTTGTGCCTCCCTCATCACCAAGCTGGTGGCAAACTTCACCTCGGTGGAGTATTTCTCGCTGGGCATCATGGGCATCAGCCTTATCGCCGGTGTCTCCGGCAGCAGCCTGCCCAAGAGCCTCATCTCCGGTATGATCGGTCTGCTGATGGCCTGCGTCGGTATGGATGCAGTCACGGGCGTCACCCGCTTCTCCTTCGGCTCTGCCACTCTGAAATACGGCATTGATATGCTGCCTGCCATGATCGCACTCATCGCGCTGACGCAGGTGGTGCAGAAGCTCCGGGACTTCAAGGTGGCACGCGGCAAGCTGGACGATGCCCGCAAGATCGACAAGCAGGGCATCACCAAGAAAGAGATGATCAGCATCCTGCCCGCCTGCTTCCGCTCCTCTGCCATCGCCAGTGTTCTGGGTGCTATGCCCGGTGTTGGCGGCGGTGTGGCTCAGTTCCTGTGCTACAACGAGGTCCGCCGTACTTCCAAGCACCCCGAGGAGTTCGGTAAAGGCTGTCTGGAGGGCATTGCCGCAGCAGAATCTTCCAACAATGCGGTGGTCGGTTCTGCCATGATCCCCCTGCTGACGCTGGGCATCCCCGGTGACGGCGTCACCGCTCTGCTGCTGGGTGCGTTCGTGCTCCACGGCATCCAGCCCGGCCCCACCATGTTCACCAAGCAGGGCGTGATGGCCTATACCATCATCGTTGGCTGTCTGGTGGCCAATGTGCTGCTGGCTCCTCTGGGTCTGGGCATGACCCGCATTGTGGCAAAGATCGTGCAGGTGCGCTACACCTATCTGGCACCCGTCATCATCATGTTCTGCTTTGCCGGTGCCTTTGCCGCCACCGGCAACACCAAGGAGCTGATCCTCTGCGCAGGCATCCTGATCTTCAGCTACATCCTTACCGTTCTGGACATCGATAACACCCCGCTGATGCTGGGTATGATCCTGGAAGATATCATGGAGCAGAACTTCGTCACCGCTTCCATGAGCTACGACCGCAATTACAGTATCTTCCTCACCCGCCCCATCTCTGCAGTCATCCTGATCATCACTATCGTGCTGCTGGTTTCCATGATCCGTGTCAACCGCCGTGTGGCAAAGCTGAACGAGGAGCAGGAGGCACAGATGGCTTCCGAGCACGCAAAGATGGAGAATGTATAAGCGGCTGGAGCCGAATACCAAAAATGAAAGAGTCATCAAAAGGAGTAACATATTATGGGATTTCAAGTAGCGTATGTGCCTATCGGCGTTGGCACCTTCCATCTGGAAAGTGCACAGGATCAGTTTGAAAAATCGATCTCCATGCTCAGGGGTCTGACGGCAGACTGCGTGGCGCCCGAGAAGATGCTGTTGACCATCAACGATCTGGACGCATATCTGGACACCATTTCCCCCGACCTCATCGTGCTGCAGAACATCACCTTTGCCAATGCCGCCTACGCCAGCGAGGTACTCAAGCGGTTTGACTGTCCCATCGTCCTGTGGACGCTGCGGGAGCCGGTCATCGACGGTACCCGCCTGCGCCTCAACAGCCTGACGGGCGCATACTCTGCGGGTAATGCCATCACAGCGTTCCGTGGTGCAGGCAAGTTTGAGTATATCTTCGGTGCACCCGCAGAGGAGGAAGTAAAGGCAGAGATCGGCGCTGCCATCCGCGCCGCCAAGGTCAAATATAATCTGCGTCGCCTGAAGATGATCTCCATCGGCCACACCCCGCAGGGCTTCGGCTTTGGCCGTGCGCTGGATGCCGAGATGATGAGCACCTTCGGCACCACGCTGGATTCCATCGAGGCCCGGGAACTCATCAACAAGGCCAAGGGCTACACCGAGGAGGAACTGGCAGAGGAGCTGGCCGAGGCCCGCAGAACCATCGTAGGTCTGGACACCATCCCCGAAAAGAATGTCGTCAACTTTGCCCGCCTGTACAAGGCCTATAAGAGCTATGTGGGCGAGAACCAGATCGGCGCTCTGTGCTCCCGCTGCTGGCCGGATTTCTTCACCGAGTTCGGCACCCCGGTGTGCAGCGTGCTCTCGCTGCTCAACGCCAACGGTGTTTCTGCCAGCTGCGAGTCGGATGCTTACGGTGCGCTCTCCATGTTCATTGGCAGCGATCTGACCGGCCGCTCCTGCTTCTTTGGCGATCCCGTCTCGATGAACGAGCAGGAGGGCACCATCACTTTCTGGCACTGCGGCATGGCTGCCTGTGATCTGGCTCGCAAGGACACCGGCGCACAGGTGGGCGTCCACCCCAACCGCAAGATCGGTCCTGTCATGGACTTTGGCTGCGAGGCCTGCGAGTCCGTCACCCTCTTCCGTGTGGGCCGCAAGCCCGATGGCAGCTTCCGCTTCTTCGTTGCAGAGGGCGCTGCGCTGGACAAGCCCAAGCAGTTCAACGGCACCTCTGTGGTCGTTAAGACCGCAGCCAGCGCCAAAGAGGTGGTCTATGGCACCGTCAAGGGCGGCTGGGAACCCCACTTTGTGGTGGTGTACGGCCGGGTCGCCAACGAGCTGGAAAAACTGGGCAGCATGCTGGGCGTCGAGGTCTGCAAGTTCTGAGAAATAGTCTCCAAAAATCAAGAATGAAAATTGGAAAAACAGAGAAAACGTCAGATTTTCTTGCAGACGCGGCAGAGCGGCGTTATACTAAACAGGATAGTTGAAGAACGGAAAAGTTCCGAGAAAGGGGGGACAGGATGGCATACAATGGGCTCAATCTGGAGAACGTCAAAAATCAGAACCGCAGTTCCATCCTGAAGCTGCTGAACGACCACGGCCCCATGTCCCGTAAGGACATCTCGGCTCAGCTGGGTCTGACCCCTGCCAGTGTGACCACGCTGTGCGCAGAGCTGCTGACCCAGAACATTCTGGTCGAGCTGGGCGAGGTGCAGCAGGGTAATCGGGCCGGGCGGCGGAAGATCCTGCTGGGGATCAACTACACCTACCGCTATGTCCTTTCCATCAGCATCGAGATGCCGTCCACCTGCATCACCCTGTGTGACCTGCGGGGCGAACACTGCATCACCCGGCGCATCCCCACTGACACCACTGCGCTGCCGGAACAGTTCCTGATGCAGGTGGCAAACGTGGGAAAAGCACTGCTCTGGGAAAACAGCATTGGGCGCGAACAGCTGCTGGGGGCGGGGGTCTCCGTTCCCGGCCCGGTGGATCGGGAAAAAGGAGTCAGCACCCACGCCTACCGCATCTGGAACCAGCCCGTGCAGGTGGCATCTCTGTTGGCGCAGGCGCTGGAGTGCACGATCCTGCTGGAAAACAACGTCAAGGCGTTTGCCCGTGCGGAGCTGACCTACGGCCTGGGCCGGACGCAGGAAAACCTGCTGCTGCTGAAGTGGGGCCCCGGTGTGGGCTCTGCCATCATCGCACAGGGACGCATCTATGAGAGCGGGAAGTACCGGTCGGCAGAGATCGGACATGTGCGGGTGGAAAAGAACGGCAGGCTCTGCCGCTGCGGGCGGTATGGCTGTCTGGAGACCCGGGTGGCCAGCCACCCCATTGCCCGGCATCTGCGGCAGGTGTGCAGCCCGGAAAAGACCCCGCTGCTGTGGGCTGCGGTGGACGGGCACCCCGAAAAGATCACGGTGCACGATCTGGAGGCGCTTGCTGCGCTGGACGAACCCGCCATGTGGGAGGCACTGGATGCGGACATCGAGCTGCTGGCAGACGTGGTGGGCGCGATGCTCACTATGCTGACGCCGGATCATCTGATTTTGTACGGCGATATGTTCAAGCTGCCGCATTTCCGGGAGAAATTCCTTGCCGCCTGCAAGCGGTACGACCCCGCCTACGATGAGGACTATGTCCGCATCTCGGAGCTGGATCAGAGAATCGCCTACATCGGTCCGCTGGCGGTGGTGACCAACGATCTATTCTATCAGGGATAAAACACAGATCTAAAAAAGCGTGCTGTGGAGCAGGAGAGTGCAAGGGCTTTGCAAAGCTCTGGACGGTGCCTGCCCCACAGTTTTTGTATTACCGAAAAAGGATGAATGAACCATGAACCGTGCACAGGACGGAGACCTTCGCTTTTTCTCCGAGTTGTCGGAGCATCAGATCTCAGCGGATGAGTTTTTCAACGTTGTCCTTCTGGACTCGCTGGCCCGCAATTTCGGGCTGAAGAACGTGCTCATCTCGTATTTTGATCCGCAGGGCAGATTCCTCTCGTGGACCCACCGCAACGGTGTGCTGGCGGATCACGAGGGGCATCCGTATCGCAGCTGCCAGCCCGATGATGTGGTGCGCCAGACCCTGTACCGTGAGGCGGTGCGGGATAACCTGACCTACTACAATGTGACCCCAAGGCTGTACCATGCCACCCGGTTGATCCCGCCGGAGGATTACGCCCAAAGCAGCTATGTGCAGTTCATTCAGGAGCAGTTCGGGGCGTATTACAGCGTGACCATGGCCTTTGGCATCAACGCTTACATTCAGGTGGCATTTTTCAAGAGCCGTGCCGAGGGGGATTTTTCCCCCGAGGAGCTTTCACAGCTGGAACAGATTTACGTTTACATCGCCAACGACTACAAGAACTTCAAAAAATACGAGCAGGCGCGGATCATCGCCAACATCCAGAGCGAGATCATCCTCTCCGGGGAGAAAGCCTATCTCGTCACCGATGATTTCATGCACATTATGAGCTGCAACCATGCGGCAAAGAGCTGTCTGGACGATATCCTTGGCGGCGCCGCCGAGGGGTTGGATGGCAGCAGACCCTGCAGCTGGCTTCCTTTTTTGCTGGGCAGCGAGCTGGACCACGCCGAAAACAGGGTGCAGACCCGGGTCATCCGGGACTACATCTTTAAGATCTACACCTACGATCAGCGCTATTCCAACGGCATCGTGGACCGCTACCACTGGATCACCATTGCCCGGGCGGAACAGCCGGCGGCAAACGACCGGAGCGGAGAAGCTCTGCCCGCAGGCACAGGGCAGCCGCTGACCAAAGCGGAGCTGCGGGTGGCCCGGCTGCTGGCAAAGGGGCTGACCTATCAGGCCGTAGCCGACCAGTTGGTGGTAAGCTACCATACAGTCAAGAAGCATGTGCAGAATATCTACCAGAAATGCGGAGTCAATTCCCGGTTCCAGCTTTACCGTTGGATGGAGCGGAATGACCCCCCAAAATAACACAGTGCATCAAAAACAGCATTCTGCAGAAAAAGCCGGACAGAACGTCGGAAATGACGTTTCTGCCCGGCATTTTTTGTGGTTTCCTGCGCAAAAATAGGGAGAATTCCCTATATAAAATCGACCGATTGTCCACTGTTTCTCCCCGGCGGCTTTTGGTAGAATCAAAGCAGAAATAAACGCAGAAACAAACGTGGGAAAAGGAGGCGCATGCTGTGGATCAGACCGGCATCGTGTTCAATGTTCAGCGCTTCACCATCCACGACGGCCCCGGGGTGCGGACAGAGTTTTTTCTGAAGGGATGCCCCTTGCGGTGCCAGTGGTGCTCCAACCCTGAAAGCTGGGCACTGCAGCCGCAGGTGGGGGTCTATCGGACCAAGTGCATCGGGCACAAAGCCTGCGGTGCCTGCGAGGACAGCTGCCCGCAGGGCGAAATCTTCCGGTTTACCGCAGGCAGGCTGGCGGGCATTGACCGGACAAAATGCCGCGATTGTCTGGTCTGTGCGGAGGAATGCCCCTCCGATGCCCTCAAGCAGTGGGGCAGACCGATGACGGTGGAGGAGTGCATGGAGATCGTCCGGCGGGACAAGGGCTATTATGAGCGCTCGGGCGGGGGAGTTACCGTTTCGGGCGGCGACCCGCTGGTGCAGAGCGATTTTGTGGCGGCTTTGTTCCGAGCTTGCAGGCAGGAGGGGTTCCACACCTGCTGCGAGTCCACCTTCCATGCCGGATGGGATGCGGTGGAAAAGATCCTTCCCTGCACCGACCTCATCATCTCTGACCTCAAGCTGATGGACCCGGAGCTTCACCGGCAGTACACCGGGGTGAGCAACGAGCGCATCCTGCAAAACCTGCACCGTCTGGCACAGGAGGGCCGGGAGATGATCCTTCGCATCCCGGTCATTCCGGGCGTCAACGATGGGCGGCAGAACATCGAGGCCAGCGCGGATTTTATCCTTAAACAGCTGGGCGGGCAGGTGCGGACCTTGCAGCTGCTAAGCTTTATGCGGCTGGGCGAGGAAAAGTACCGGTCGCTGGGCATCCCGTATCAGATGGAGTCCGTGCACCTGCAGCGCCGGGCCTTCCAGCGGCGGGTCGATGAGATCGCAAAGTATTTCAACAGCCGGGGCATCCACTGTCTGGTGGGTACCCGGGAAAAAGAAGAGAACCGACCGGAATAGCACATCAAACCAAGGAGGAAACCGTTATGGCAGTTGTCCACACCAATGCACGCGGCACGGAGCCGTATGATAAAGTTTACTGTCTGGGCTATCAGGTCCATCACGAGGACTGGTCCCCTTATCCCCGCATCAATAAACTGCGCCAGACGTTTCTGGATCGGGGCTACGACGTGGACGTGGAGCGTCTGCGCCTTGTCACCGAGAGTTACCGGCAGCACGAACACCTGCCCGAAAAGCTGAAGGTTGCCTACGCCTTTGAAAATGTGCTGCTGCACTGCGGCATAGAGATCTACGACGACGACCTTATTGTGGGCGAGATCGCGTCGCCCATCAAATCTGCCCCCATCTACCCGGAATTCTCGGTCAACTGGATTCTGGACGAAGTGCAGAACCACCCCTTTGAGCAGCGGGAGCATGACCAGTTTACCATCCGCAGCGAACAGGAAAAGCAGGAGATCCTGGAGCTGTGCCGCTGGTGGAAGGGCCACACGCTGGACGATTATATCAACGTCCGTCTGGACGAGGACCAGCTCAAGGGCTCCGAGGCGGGCAAAAAAATCTACCAGACCAATCTCTACCACTACGCCGGCACCGGTCATCTGGCGGTGGATTACGCCCGCCTGATGCAGCTGGGCTTTGACGGTCTGCTGCAGCGTGCCCGGGAAAAGCTGGCGGCGCTGGATATGCACGACCCTGAGTTCTGCACCAAGCGGGAATTCTATCAGGCGGTCATCATCATGTACGGCGCTGTGAAAAAATACATCCTGCGGTATGCAGTGCTGGCAGAGGAAATGGCGGCTCGGGAGCAGGAAGCCGGGCGAAAAGCTGAGCTGGAACAGATCGCCGCGAACTGCCGCGCTGTGGCAGGCGGCACGCCAAAGACCTTCTGGCAGGCGCTGCAGCTGTTCCACTTTGCCACCATGCTCATCTGTGTGGAGTCTAACGGCCACTCCATCTCCTATGGACGGATGGACCAGTGGCTTTACCCCTATTATCAGGCGGACAAAAGCCTCTCCAAAGAGTTTGCGCTGGAACTGCTGGAAGTGGAGTATGTCAAGCTCAACAACCCCACCAAGCTCAAAGACCGGGGCAGCATGGCGCTGCGCAATGGCCGGGGTTTTGGCGGCGAGAGCCTGACCATTGGCGGCGTGAAGCGGGACGGTACCGACGCCACCAACGATCTGACCATGCTGATGCTGGAAGCCTCTGCCCACACCCGGATGATGAACCCGTGGGTCTGTGTGCGGATGCATGAGGGCACCCCGGAAGAGCTCCGCATCAAGGCGGTGGAGTGCATCCGCGCCGGCTACGGCCACCCCAAGCTTTTCAACGACAGCGCTGCGATCAAAGGTATGCTGCGTAAGGGGATGACGCTGGAAGAAGCCCGCGACTACTGCGTGGTGGGCTGTGTGGAGATCAGTCTGCCGGGCCGGGAATATGGCTGGCACGACGCTGCCTATGTCAACACCGCCAAGATGATGGAGATGGTGCTCAACGGAGGCCGCTGCCTTGACTGCGGCCCGCACTGCCCCCGCTGGAGCCGGTGCGGCGCACTGGGCGGACATCTTGGCCCCGATACCGGCAGTCTGGACCGCTATGCCAGCTTTGAAGAGGTTCAGCAGAGCGTGGATGCCCAGTTTGAGTACTGGACCAACCAGATGTGCTCCAGCCTCTGTGTCATTGAGAATGCCCACCGGGCGCTCAAACCGCTGCCCTACGTCTCGGCTCTGTTTGAGGACTGCATGGAGTCCGGCCACGACCTGACAGAGGGCGGTGCCAAGTACAACGGCATCGGTCCGCAGGCCAGCGGCATCGCCACCTGTGCCGACTCGCTGGCTGCGATCCGGCAGCTGGTCTTTGACGAAAAGCGCTGCACAGGTGCCGAGCTGCTGGAAGCCGTCAAGCACAACTGGAAGGGCTATGAGAAGCTGTACGCCCTCGTCAACAGTTCCAAGGTCCACCACTACGGCAACGACGATGATTACGCCGATGAACTGTTCCGGTTCATGTTCGAGACCTATTGCAGGCACATTGCCGGACGCAAAACGCCGCGGGGCGGGACCTTCAGCCCCGGTGTCTACTCGGTCAATGCCAACGTTGCCATGGGTCTGAACACCAACGCCTCGGTGGATGGACGCAAGGCAGGGGAGGCCATCTCGGACAATATGGGCCCGGTCCATACGGAGATTGGCTCCCATGATATCAACGGCCCCACCGCTATCGTCAATTCCCTGACCAAGGTGGACCACAGTCTTGCCACCAACGGCACCCTGATGAACCTCCGCTTCCCGCAGGAGGCGGTGGCGGGCGTCGAGGGACGCGACAATCTGGCAGCCTTTATTGAAGAATACATCCACAAGGGAGCAATGCACGTCCAGTTCAACATTATGAGTGCTGCAACCATGCGTGCTGCCCAGAAAAAGCCGGAAGATTACAAGGATATGCTGGTTCGCGTGGCAGGTTACAGCGCCTACTTTGTAGAGCTGGGCAAGCCGCTGCAGAAAGATCTGATCCAGAGAACAGAACTTCATTTTTAACAGGTAACGATAGAAAGGAAGCACAGCAATGAAGGACTTCAACTTTAAGATCCCCCAGAACATCCAGTTTGGCATGGGCAGTCTGAAAAAGCTGCCGGAGATCCTGACCGAGAGCCACTCGGACAAGATCCTGCTGGTGTCGGACCGCGGGCTGGAAAAGATCGGCGTCGTCAAAAAGGTGCAGGATATCATTGAGGCGGCAGGGCTGCAGTGCACCAGCTATCTGGACGTGGTGCCCAACCCCACGGTGGCGGTGGTCAACGAGGCCACGGAGCTGTACCGGAAATGCGGTGCCACCAGCATCGTGGCGCTGGGCGGCGGCAGCTCAATGGACGTGGGCAAGGCTGTGGGCATCCTGGTCAACTACGGTGGCAGGATCACCGATTACGAGGGCAACCATAAGGTGCCCGGCCCGATCGTGCCGATGATCGCCATCCCCACCACGGCGGGCACCGGCAGCGAGGTGACGGCCTCTGCCGTGATCACGGACACCGAGCGCAACTATAAACTTTCGGTGTTCAGCTACGAGATCCTGCCCAGATACGCCGTGCTGGACCCCGAGCTGATCATGACGGCTCCCGCTTCCATCGCCGCATCCTGCGGTGTGGACGCCCTCATCCACGCCATGGAGGCATACGTCTCCCGCAACGCCACCCCTTTCTCCGACGCTATGGCAGAAAAAGCCATGGAGCTTATCGGCGGCAACCTGCGCCGCTTTGTAGCCAACCGTCAGGATGAGGAAGCTGCCTGCGCCATGATGCTCGGCTCCAACTTTGCAGGCATCGCCTTTGCATGGGCCCGGCTGGGCAACGTCCACGCCATGAGCCACCCGGTCAGCGCCTATTTCAATGTGCCCCATGGTGTGGCAAACTCTATTCTGCTGCCCAACGTGGTGGAGTACAACGCGCTGGCAGACCATGGCCGCTATGAGGTCATCTACAACTACATCCGGGAGGGCAGCGGCTCCACCGAAAACTTTACCCCGGAGCTGCTGGTGGAGGAGCTGCGCCGCCTGAACCGGCAGCTGGGCATTCCCGCTACCCTGTCGGAGGTGGGCGTCACCGCCGATAAGATCCCCGCAATGGCAGAGGATGCCATGAAGAGCGGCAACATCCCGGCAAATCCCCGCCAGAGCACCGTCAGAGACATCATCAAGCTGTACGAAAAGACCATGTAAACGGAGGCGTTTTCCATGCAGGCAGTGCTTCGGAATGATTTTTTGACCCTTACGGTGGACACCCATGGAGCCGAGGCGGTCAGTTTGAAGAACGATGCCGGGGAGGAGGTGCTATGGCAGGCTGACCCGGAGGTCTGGCCCCGTCACGCACCTATCCTTTTTCCGTGGACCGGGGAACTGCCCGGCAGCTCCTACTCTCACAAAGGCAAGACCTACCATGTGGTCAAGCAGGGCTTTGCCCGGGATGTGGAGCACACGCTGGTGCGGGCGGATGAGAACGAGATCGTCTTGGAGCTGCGTTCCAGCCCGGAGCTCAAGGCTGCGCAGTTCCCCTTTGATTTTGTCCTGCGCAGCACGTTCCGGTTGGAGAACCGGACGGTCTGCCACACCCTGACCGTGGAAAACCCCGGCAGTGAAGAGCTGCGCTTCGGCATCGGCTTCCATCCTGCATTCAATATCCCCTTTGACCGTCACCACACCACAGAGGATTACGAGTTCCGGTTTGACCAGCCGGAAAGCCCGGTCATTCTGGATGCCCGGCCCTATGGGCTGCTCAGCGGAAAGTGCTATTACAAATGGAAGAATGCCGAGAAGATCCAGCTGACAGATGAACTGTTTTCCAACGACAGCTTCTGCATGGCAGGTCTGCGGACCAAGACGCTGGGCATTTATGAAAAAGACAGCGGACGGCACATCGTCTGCAATGTAGAAGGTTTTCCGTACAAACTGATCTGGAGCGCACTGGCAAAACCGGTCCGCTTTGTCTGCATCGAACCATGGCACTCTCTGCCCAGTGCGGAGACCGACCCGCAGGAGTGGAACGAGCGTGCCGCCGCCGTCTGTCTGGCCCCGCAAAAAAGCTGGTCCACGACCCTTTCCACGACTGTCATGCGGTGAAGAACGGCAGCATCTTCCGGGCACCTGCCGCAGGGCGAGATAGCACGTTATAAATTGCACACTTTTTGTACACCGGAACGGCGGGACAACAAATGCAAAGAATGCAGCAGATGCAAAACGCAAATTTGCGATAAAACGATAAAAACAACGAATTAACGCAATTTTGAAAATTGACGATTGTTGCACGTTGGCTCATCTTAATCAGTGGGCCCAGGGTTCGAACTCCCGAAAATACACAAAAAAGAACGTCAAATCACAAGATTTGACGTTCTTTTTTTACGGGTGGGCTGTAACTGCCGTTTTCCTTTACGATCCCTTCCGTGAAAAGGGAATAGCGAAGCGTCCGCAGACGTTCCGCTATTCCGAAAAAAAATAATTTTTCCGCTGAAGATGGCCAAAGTGCAACGACGACGACCGCCGCCAGCGGCGGAAACAGGGAGGAGTTGTTGGGGCAGCGGCCAGCAAGACGCAAGTGCCGCCCAAGGCACGAAGCGGATGCTGGGTGCCGCAACCCGATAGCGGCGGCCATTTTGATCGTCCCACCTAAAAAATTACTTTTTCAGGTGGCTGTCCCAGCCGCTGGAGGTAGTAGCCTGCTGATCGGGCGTGCACCACATGGCTTCTACACCGTCCAGCGATTCCACCAGCTTTTGCCCCTCTTCCAGAGGCATACAGAACAGGGCAGTGGTCAGGCAGTCTGCCATGCCGGAGTCCGGGCACAGCACGGTGACGCCGTTGTAGTAGGCGGCGGGCCAAAGAGTGTCCGGGTCGATGATGTGGTGGTAGCGCTTGCCGTCCACCACAAAGTAGCGCTGATAGTCGCCGCTGGTCACCAGCGCAAGGTCGCTCATGTTGATGGGCGAGCCGAAGATGGAGTTGCTATTGGTGTACACCTCAGAAGCGTTCCACGGGTTCTCCACGCCGCCCGTCCACTGGCTGCCGTCCGGCTTTGTGCCGATGGCGCGCAGGTTGCCGCCCACGCTCACCAGTGCGCTGGTCAGTCCACGGGCTTCGGCGGCGCGGCAGACCATCTCCACAGCGTAGCCCTTGCCCACGCTGCCCACGTCCAGCGACATCTCCGGGTCGGACAGGTAGACCGTTTTGGCATCCTCGTCGATGACAAGGTCGTTGATATCGCAATGCCGGGCAGCGGCTTCCAGCTCCTCCTGTGCGGGCAGGGTGTTGTCGTCCTCGGAAGCGTTCTGCTCGGCGGCTTCGCGGTAGTCGTGCCAGATGCCCAGCACGCTGCCCATGGCAATGTTGATCTTGCCGCCGGTCAAATCGTACATCTGCCGTGCCAGCTCCAGCATGGAGAGGATGCGGTCATCCACCTGTACCGGGGCTTTGCCGGCGTTTTCGTTGATGGTCTTGACGTTCACAACGCCGTCGTAGTCGTTGTAGATATCGTAGAGCTGATTGTAGGCGATCAGATCCAGATGCAGCGCCTGCATCTGGGTGTTGAACTCTTCCTCGCTCTCGCAGTAGGCGATGACCTGCGTCACCGTGTCGAACACATCGTAAAAGATAGTGCTGTACCGGGTCAGTTCCTTTTTAGTCTTGCAGCCGACCAGCAGGCTAAGGCTCAGCACCACCGCCAGCAGCGCAGCGGTCATGCGGGTGATGCGGCTCTTCATACGGTCTGGCTCTCCTTTGCGGCGGTAAAGGCGGTGTGCTCCTCCTGCAAATGTGCCAGCAGGTCTGCAAACATCCAGTTGCGGTTTGCGGGGGTGACCACCGCCTTGAGCGGGATGGTCACCTGTGCCTGCCGCATCAGGTCCAGCAGGGTGTCCACGTCCTTATCGCGGAAGTTTGCCAGCACCAGCGCCGGGGGATAGGCACCCGGCTCCAGCACCAGCGTTCTGGGGGCTTTTACCTCCACTTCGCCCAGCAGCTGGGCAACAGTCTTGCCGGCATCGGCGGGGGCAACGGGCAACAGCTTCATGCCAAAGGCAGGTGCCATGCCCTCCAGCTTGCCCCGGTCGGCGGGGGAAAGGTTCCAGCCCAGCGCCAGCGGCACCCCGGCGTTCTGGTTGCGTGCAATGTGTGCTTTCATCTTTAAAACCTCTTTCGGCAGTGTTTTTTCAAAATATACTATAGTATACCATAAAACCCGTGAAAAGAAAATGAAAACCCGCCGGTGCATACAAAAAAGCTCCCCCTTGCGGGGGAGCGGACGGAGAAGGCTCAGTTCATTTTTTTGCCGAAGAACTCCACCTCTTTGCCGATGAACTGCATCAGTTCATCGAACTGGTCAGGGGTCAGGCTCTGTGCGCCGTCGCACTTCGCCTTGGCGGGGTTGTTATGCACCTCGATCATCAGACCGTCGGCACCGGCGGCGACCGCGGCTTTGGCCAGCTCCGGCACCATCCATGCGTGGCCGCAGGCGTGGCTGGGATCCACCACCACCGGCAGATGGGTCATCTTGTGCAGCATGACCACACCGGCAAGGTCCAGCGTGTTGCGCATACTGGTCTCAAAGGTGCGGATGCCGCGCTCGCACAGAATGACGTTCTCGTTGCCCTCGGCCATGATGTACTCGGCGCTCATCACGAACTCTTCCAGCGTGTTGGCAAGGCCGCGCTTGAGCAGCACCGGCTTTTTCTGGCGGCCGACGGCCTTGAGCAGCTCAAAGTTCTGCATGTTGCGGGCACCCACCTGAATGAGGTCCACGTTCTCGAACAGCGGCAGGTGCTCGGTGTTCATGATCTCGGTGACGATGGGGGAGCCGGTGGCACGGCGTGCCAGCTTGAGCAGGTCCAGACCCTCGCTGCGCATTCCCTGGAAGGAGTACGGAGAGGTGCGGGGCTTGAACGCGCCGCCGCGCAGCAGGGAAGCACCGGCGGCTTTGACCCGCTGTGCACAGTAGGTGATCTGCTCCTCGCTCTCGATGCTGCAGGGGCCTGCAATGACCGCAAAGTTCCCGCCGCCGATCTTGACACCGTCCACATCGATGATGCTGTCATCCGGATGGAACTTGCGGTTGGCCTTTTTGTAGGGCTCGGACACGCGGCGGCAGGTCTCCACCACCGGGTTTGCCAGCACCCAGCTTTCCGCAATGGCCTTGGTATCGCCGATGAGACCCAGAATATGGGTGTCACTGCCCTTGGAATCGTTGATCTGCAGGCCCATATCCTCCAGCTCGTGGCAGAACTCGCGTACCTGTACGTCGGGGGCATCCTGTTTGAGTACGATGATCATAGTGTTTTGTCTCCTTTGCCTTTTCTTATCCTGTGAAACGGCGAGGGAGACCGGCTCCTTTGCCGCAGCTTGCAGTGTCAAACTTCAGTGCTCTGAAGTGCGTGACGCTATGATATCACTTCATGAAACTGAAGTCAAGAGAAATTTTGAAATTTTTCTGAAAAAGTGGTAGAATAAAAACAGAGCAAATGTAAAAGAGGGAATAACAATGGGAAAAGAAGCTAAAACCAACGCAATGCGCATTCTGGAACGGGAAAAGGTGGCCTATA
>CAKSZE010000015.1 GCA_934525325.1 uncultured Faecalibacterium sp. | reverse complement strand
GCGGCAGATCACATTTGCAGCCGTCCACATTGTGGCAGCACGCGCAGACATCACAGGTCACGCCGATGTTTTCCATGCTTATCACCTCTTTGTCCATAGGTTGCCCTGTGGAGCAAGGGTTTATACATGAGTTTTACCAAGCAGCCATATCTGCGCCCAGCTTACGGCAGGCGGCCTGCACATCATCATCAGGCGTTTCGTTGCAGATGAGGCCTTCCTCGCTGAACAGCTGTGCGCCATCGTCCTGTGCGCGCTGTGCCCAATCGCGCATCCACTGGCCGTCGCCCCAGCCGTAGGAGCCGAACAGTGCGATCTTTTTGCCGTTCAGGGAGCCTTCCAGAGCAGCAAACATAGGCTCGAACTCGCTCTCTTCCAGCTGCTCTGCACCCATAGCCGGGCAGCCAAAGGCCACCACGTCAAACTCTGCCAGCTTTGCGGGGGTCATCTCGGCGCAGGGTACGATGGTGCCGTTGGCACCTGCGCCCTCGGCGATGCAGTTTGCCATGGTCTCGGTGTTGCCGGTGGCGCTCCAGAATACGATTGCTACTTTGCTCATAAAACTCTACCTCTTTCTCCGTGTAGTTAGTTCAGAATAACTTCATGTTCTGTAAAAATGCGTCCGTGTTTCATGACGCATTTTTGTAGTTAGTGTTTTCTAACCGTCAACAGGATACCACAGCCCTACCCCGCTTGTCAAGGCATTAGCGCAATGTTTGCACGGTGCAACAATGCCGCCTTTCTCAAAAGTGCATGAAGCGTGTGTTTCAGCCGCCTAATACGCGAAAAACCACCAACAGCACCCCGTAGATGACCGGCTGGTGCAGCAGATACAACAGCAGCGAGTGCCGCCCAAGCCAGCCCAGCGGCGGGCAGACCGAGCGGCGCAAGGGCTCCATGCGCTGCCGCCCTACAATGCCGTAGAGAAAGTACCCTGCCCAGAACAGAAACAGCCACGGCAGAAGGGCAAAATAATCTGTAGAATAGAACCACCACGGATAAAAGCCAAAATACGCAGTAGCGTAATTTACATACAGTGTCTGCGGCAGCCAGAGACGCAGACTGCCAAAGCCCAGATAGCCTGCCGAGACATTGCGGGTAAGGGCAAACAGCACTGCGGAGATAGCAAACCCTGCTGCGGGCGGAATGCGCCGCAGCGGCTTTTCCAAAAGGCCAGTCAGCAGCATGGCGCTGCCCAGCAGGGTCAGCACGCCAAAAATGACCCTGTCCTCCGGCATAAAAAGCAGCGTGACCGCCGTGACCAGCGCCCCTGCCCCGAACACCTGTGCGCCCCGGCGCAAGGTATGATGCCCCAGCTGCACGCAAAAGCCGGACAACAGAATAAACACCCAACAGATGCTCTGCTGCCACAGATGCCCGGGCAAGCCATAATACCAATCAGCCTGAATGCCGAAGAGATTGACTAGATCCCAGCAGCCATGATAGAGCATCATACTGACCAGATCCAGCCCGCGCAGCTCGTCCAGAAGGGCGTAGCGGGCAGAAGCATTATGTTGCTTCACAGCTTTTTCCTTCCTTTTTGTCACGCTGTTACACCGTTTTGCGGCGCAGCAGGCTCATGGGCGGCAGCTCCGGGGTGGGCATGGTGTATTTTTCCATGGCGTGCGGGGTGCTTTCCACCCGCTCCCCTGCTTCGTTTTCGATCCATTCCGGGGCAAGCGGGATGCTGCGGCCGTCCGGGCACAACGCCTCCAGCGTATCCCCAAGGCTCCATTTGCCGCGCTGCTGGCAGTGAGCGATGCCGTTTTCCCAGCTGTCCACCGTGCCCACGAACTCCCACTCGCGGATGTAGGTAGCGCTGTCGGTGGCCTGCTTGGCCTGCTCGCGGCCAAAATAGAAGCCGGGAGAATAGTGCCGGTGGCTGGTACGGGTAAGCTCCGCGTACACCTCCGGCGGCAGTTCAAAGTTATCGTTTGCCGGGTCGGCCAGATAGGCGTCCAGTGCCTTGCGGTAGGCGGCGGTGACACTGGCGACATAGTAGAAAGTTTTGGCGCGGCCTTCGATCTTCAGGCTGTCCACGCCCGCCTTGCAGATCAGGTCGATGAAGGGCGCGGTGCACATATCGTTGGCATTAAGGATATAACTGCCGTTCTCATTTTCACCGATCTCGTACAGCTGGCCGGGGCGGGTCTCCTCGCTCAGGTAGTACTTCCAGCGGCAGGGCTGGGCGCACTGGCCACGGTTAGCGTCACGTCCGGCCATGTAGTTGGACAGCAGGCACCGGCCGGACACGCTCATGCACATAGCACCGTGCACAAAGGCTTCAATTTCCAGCTCCGGCGGGGTCTTATCGCGCAGGATGGCAATATCCTGTAAGGTCATCTCCCGGGCCAGCACCACCCGCTTTGCGCCCATCTTGTAGGCGGCGCGGGCGGCTGCCCAGTTGGTGATGCCGGTCTGGGTGGAAAGATGCACATCAATGTCTGGGGCGAAGGTCTTGCAGGCGTCCAGCACACCAAGGTCTGCCACGATAAAGGCGTCCACACCGGCTTTGGCGGCCTCCTTGATGGCTTCCGGCAGGCGGTCGGCTTCCTCGTTGGTGGGCAGAGTGTTCATGGTCAGGTAGACCTTGCGGCCGCGGGCATGGGCGTAGATGACGCTTTCCGTCAGCTGCTCCGGGGTGAAATTGGCCGGGGCAGAGCGCATACCAAACTCCGGCAGACCGCAGTAAACGGCATCGGCACCGTAGTTGATGGCATAACGCAGACGTTCTGCATCGCCCGCCGGGGCAAGCAGTTCCGGGATCTGTAGCATTTGTAGGTTCCTCTCTTATGTATCACAGTTTTTAACGGGAAAGGGGCCGCTGCACCGTGTTTTTTGTGCAGCGGCCTTTCCTCAGTTTTTC
The DNA here is from genome assembly GCA_934525325.1 of uncultured Faecalibacterium sp. Classification (GTDB taxonomy): domain Bacteria; phylum Bacillota; class Clostridia; order Oscillospirales; family Ruminococcaceae; genus Faecalibacterium. The sequence continues at coordinate 25,314 of CAKSZE010000015.1, read as the reverse complement.
AGGCTTTTGTTCACAGCTGCGGCAGTTTTGCAGTTAGCATTATGCTCTGCCAGCGTGTGGGCGTAGTAGTAGTTGCCCTTGAGGTCGGTCACAAAGAAGTAAGCGTCCTTGACTTCCTCATCGGGCTGCGGCTCCAGCGCTGCCTTGATGGCTGCAAGGCCGGGGTTCGAGATAGGGCCTGCGGGCAGGCCGGTGCAGCTGTAAGTGTCGTAGGCCGCAAGAATGTTTTCCGGGATGTTGTCCCAGCCGCCGTAGTAGGGCGCGACCCAGTTCCAGAGATAGTTATTGTCGGCGTCGCTCTGGATATGGCTGGAGGTGTTGCTTTGCAGCATGGGGTAGGGCGAGCCCTCCGCCAGACGGTTGCGGAACACCTGCGCCACGTTGGAGTCCTGACTGTTGCCCGCTTCCTCCTGCACAAAGGAGGCAAGGGTGACCAGCTCCGACAGGGTCATTCCCTGCTTCTTGAGCGCCGCGTACATTTCCTCCGTGAACTGCGCATCGAACTGCGCATAGAAGGTGGCCACATAGTTGTGCACCGTATCGTCCTTCAAAAACTCGTAGGTCTCCGGGAAAAGATATCCCTCGCACTTCATAAAGCGGTTCGGGGCGTCTTTATCCTCCGGGACATACTGCCAGAAGGTGTATGCACTGAAATCGCCCTCGTTGGCTTCCTTCAAAAACTCCTCGGCGGTGCACAGACCGGCGGCTTCCATCTTCTGGGCAATGGCAATAGCCGTGGTGCCCTCCGGGATGGTCACCCGCACCGTTTCTGCCTTGGCATACTGGGAAAGCGTGCTGATGAGTGCATCGTAGGAGCTGCCGGTGGTCAGCTCAAAATCGCCGTATTGTAGCTTTGCGGCAGCGCCCTTTTCCCCCACATACCAGCGGAACAGGTAGGCAGAGCGGATGACGCCTGCGTCCTTCAGCTTGTTGGCGATCGTGGCTACGCCGCTGCCCTGCTGGATGCTTACAGTGACCGCCGTGCCGGGCTTGCTGCTGCCGTGGATCTCGCTGCGGGCAAACAGCACCGCCGCGCCCGCTGCCAGAAGGAGCAGCAGAAGCACCACCAGCAGAATTTTGCCTGCACCGCCCTTTTTGTGGGCTGCGTGTGTATCGTTGTGTGCCATACGCACCTTCCTTTTTTCAGTTTTCCAGCATCAGACGCAGATAGCTTTCGCTTACGTCAAAAGGCTCTGCGTCAAAGCGGATCATGCCGTATTCCTGCCGGGTGCCCTCGCCCAGAAACAGCGACTGGGCAGCGCCTACCGTGATGACCGCCTTTTCCACGATGACTTCCTTCTCGCGGGCGGCTTCCATCAGGATCTCGGCGGCGCGGTCGCTGTCGGCCATCATCTCCACAAAATACAGGGTATCCTCCTTGCGGAAGTAAATGCCGTAGCCATGCTCGTTGGACACGATGGTAGCACCCCGGGCATACAGCTCCTGCAGCACCACCGCCATGCGCTCCGGGCTCAGCTGCACGGTATCCTTCCAGAACTGCTCCCGCAGCTCGCACAGCTTTTTGGCCGTCACCGTGTCAAATTCCGCCTGGCTCCACAGGTTGCGGCTCACCTCGCGGGGCAGACAGCGCAGGGCAAAGGCCTGTGCAAAGCCCTTATCCTGCAGCAGAGCAGCCTGTGCTGCATCTGCTGGGACTGCCACCGTAAAGCCTGCGCCCCGCAGTTTTTGCTGAGCGCACAGGGTATCCAGCAGACCCGCCAGCAGCAGACTGCCCTCGCCGCACAGGCAGAGGTAATTGCCCACCCGCCCCTGCAGGGTGACCGGCACAGCCAGCGCAGCCGCCACGATGGTGTCGTTTTCATCGGCTACATAAATGTTCTGCACGCCGGCAAAGCGTTCCAGTACCATTTTTGCAAAATCTTCGGTATCATGATGCTGGCTCTGCCACAAAGCCAGCACTGCCGCCTCGTCGGACGGCTGCATCAGACGATACATCGTTCAGGATGCCCCCTCTTATCATATTTTATCGTTCAGCCCAGTGTTTTCCGGGCAAGCTGCTGTACCTCTTGCTGGATCTCTTCAATGCTGCGCATAGCGTCCCCGCTGGTGCAATGCACGGTGTCCCAGCCAAGATGCCGGGCGCAGAACTCGGCAGCGGCGCGGCTGCGCGCCAGATAGGCGGTGTCTTTCTCGTGCACGTCCTTTTTGCTCTCGTCGCCGTGGTAGCGCTGGGTCATCAGCCGCTGGCTGACCGCCGGGTCCACCTGCAAATAGATGACCCTGTCCGGTGCGGGCAGACCCAGCAGATGGAACTCGTAATCAAACAGCCAGTGCAGATATTCCTCCCACTGCTCGTGCGGGAGTTTCGAGCACTGGTGCACCGCGTTGGAGGTGGTGTACCGGTCGGCGATGATCACACCGCCCTGCTCATAAAAGCTGCCCCAGCTGGTTTTATAACTGGCATAGCGATCCACCGCGTAAAAACTGGAGGCCGCATAGGCGTTTACATCGTCCGGGTGCTGGCCGAACTGCCCCGCCAGATACATCTTTACCAGTGCGCTGGAATCGCTGGCATAATCCGGAAAGGTGATTTTCTGCACCGGCACGCCCTGCGCGGTGAGATGCTCTGCCAGCAGATTTGCCTGTGTGGCCTTGCCGCTGCCGTCCAGCCCTTCTAGCACGATCAGTTTGCCCTTGCTCATACGGCGGCACCTTCCTTGATAGCGGCATATTTCGCGCGCACCTCGGCGGTCTTGCCGCAGCACATCTTGCCCTCCGGGCAGGGGCCGCACAGGCAGGCAGGACCGGCCTTGGCAAAGATATGGGGTGCCACTGGGTATACCAGCGCGAACATTTTTTCGGCCAGTTCCCGGATCTCCCACTGGGCGCGGTTGCAGCAGCGCAGCTGGAAGAAGTTCATCAGGCTGCGGGCGTTCATGGTGACCACCATTTTGGTCTCGCAGGCGTTGGGCAGCACAAAGCGGGCGTCCTCGTTGGCCTGCTTGGAGGCCTTGGCGCGGGCCTGCTTTTCCGGCATTCCCTCGGCCATCAGGCGGGCAGTGTGTCCCTCCTCCAGCTTATGGGCAAGGTCGAGGTAGCGCTGGGCGTCCTCTTCCATGCTGGCAAGGAAAGCGGCTTTTGCTTCCGGGATGGCTTCGATCTCCGGGGGCGTCACATAGCGGAAATCATCCAGACGCACATAGCGCTGGCTCTGCACGCTGAAGGACGCGATGCGGTGCCGGGTGATCTGGGCAAGCAGGGTGCGGCTGACCCCCTCGATACCAAAGGTAAAGCTGGCGTGCTCGATGGGGCTGGCATGGCCAAGGTCACTGAGCATGGTCAGAAATTTTGCAGTTTTTTCCTCGTCCAACCCGTCCAGAAGGTCGGTGATGTGGGCGTCGGAGTAGCAGAGCTTTGCAGCAGCCGCCACCACCTTTTCCGGTTCCGGGGTATGGGCGATCAAACGAACAGTCATCATAGTGTCATTCTTCCTCCGTAATCTTGGTCAGGGGCGCAAAATTGGCCATCGTTTTCTTGATGCCCACTTTTTCAAAGTTGATCTCCACGATCTGATCCCCGGCAGCGGGCTTTACCTTCAGCACCGTGCCGCGGCCGAACACCTTGTGCTCCACGATATCGCCCGGTTCATAGTGCTTTGCGCCAGAAGCCGCCGGTTTTACGGCAGAATTCGCTGTAAAGGCTGTTTGCTTTACAGCATTTTTCGTCGTACTGCTGCCGGAATATGCAGAGCCAAATCCGCCGTTTCTTGTGGTCGGCTGGTTAGAGCTATTGCCATAGTGGCTGCCAAAACCGGAGGAAACGGTGCTTCTTCCGCCATAAGAGGAGCCGAAGCTGCGGCTTTCGCCGGCGTTATATTCCCGGTTCAGATAGCCGCTGCGGTTGCCCGAGCTGTAACCCGAGCCATAACCGCCGCCGTAGCTACTGCGGCTGTAACCGGAGGGACCGGAGTAATCGGATGCCCCGCCGGGCACGGTATCGCTGTAACCGGAACCCCAGCCGCCCATACGGGAACGCTGTTCCAATACAGAGCTGCGGGTCTCCTCGATATATTCTGGCTCGATCTCCCGCAGAAAGCGGCTGGGCTCGTTGCGCTGGGTGCGGCCATACAGCATCCGGGTGACGCTGTTGGAGATGTACAGCTCCTTTTTGGCGCGGGTGATGCCAACGTAAGCCAGACGGCGCTCCTCTTCCAGATCTGCCTCGGAGTACTTGCTCATCTCGCTGGGGAAAACGCCCTCCTCCATGCCGATGAGGAACACATAAGGGAACTCCAAGCCCTTGGCAGAGTGGATGGTCATCAGCACCACCTGATCGCTGCTCTCGTTGTAGCTGTCGATATCACTGATGAGGGCGATATCCTCCAGATAGCCCTCCAGCGTGGCTTCCTCGCCGTGCTGGTCGCAGTAGTTTTTGACGTTGTTCACCAGCTGACCCAAGTTCTGCAAACGGTCGGCGGCATCCTCGTGCCCCTTGGCAGCGTCCGCTTCCAGCATGGCCTTGTAACCGGTCAGCTCAATGACATCGGAGGCGAACTCGTCCAGCGTGCGGGTAGCAAGAGAATCCTGCAAACGCTGGTAGATCTGCCAGAACTTGAGCAGCGGCATGACCGCGCGGGAGAGCTTGGCGTACTGGTCCGCATGGCTGATGATATCCAGCATACTGACGCCCTGCTGCCCGGCAAGGTCTGCAATGACATCCACGGTGGTAGCACCGATCTTGCGGGCGGGCTCGTTGATAATGCGGCGCAGCCGCACATCGTCCCGGGGGTTGGCCACGATGGACATATAGGAGTGGATGTCCTTGACCTCCTTGCGGTCGTTGAAGCGCTGCCCGCCCACAATCTTATGAGGGATGCCCGCGCGGGTGAAGTAGCTTTCGATGGGGGCTGACTGGGCGTTCATGCGGTAGAGGATGGCATGGTCTGCCAGATGCCCGCCCGCCTTCAGATGCTGGCCGATGACATCCGCGATATGGCTGGCTTCGTCCTGCTCGTTCTCGGCGGTATACACCTGCACCTTATCGCCCTCGCCGTTGTCCGTCCACAGGGTCTTACCCTTGCGCTCGGTGTTGTGCTGGATGACGCAATTGGCTGCGTTGAGGATATTGGAGGTGGAGCGATAGTTCTGCTCCAGACGGATGGTCTTGGTGCCGGGATAGAGCTTTTCAAAGTTGAGGATATTTTCAATGGTAGCGCCGCGGAAGCGGTAGATGCTCTGGTCGTCATCGCCCACCACGCAGATGTTGCGCTCCGGCCCGGTGAGCAGGCTGACCAACCGGAACTGCGCCACGCTGGTGTCCTGATACTCGTCCACCAGCAGATAGCGGTACTTATTCTGGTAGAATTCCCGCACGTCCGGGTGTTCAGCCAGCAGCTGCACGGTCTGGTAGATGAGGTCGTCAAAATCGAACGCACCTGCTTCCTTCAGCTTTTTCTCGTAAGCTGCATAGATGCGGGCGGTCTGGGTGCTCTTCACGTCTCTGGCGTGGTCTGCAAGCGCCTGCTCCGGGCTGACCAGCTGATCCTTCCAGCGGCTCATCTGGTTGATGGCGGCCTTGACGGGCAGGAATTTATCATCGATGCTCAGCTCTTTATACACCGTTTTTATCACGCGCTGGGCATCCTCGGTGTCGTAGATGGTAAAGCTGCGGGGGTAGCCGATCTCCTCCGCCCAGCGGCGCAGGATGCGCACACAGGCCGAGTGGAAGGTGGAGGCGAACACCTCGTCCCCGTCCTCGCTGCCCAGCATCCGGCGCAGACGCTCTTTCAGTTCCCCTGCCGCCTTGTTGGTAAAGGTAATGGCCATCACGTTCCAGCTGCGCACCGCGTTGCGGCGCAGCATCCCGTCCAGCCAGCTGGGGGCGTCTGTACCGGTCATAATGGCGGTGCGCAGGGCTTTGACGTCCTCCTCGGTCACCGGGCGGGGCGTTTCTTTGGAGCCGTGCGCCGAGCCGAACCGGATAAGGTTGGCGATGCGGTTGACCAGCACGGTGGTCTTGCCGCTGCCGGCACCGGCAAGGATGAGCAGCGGGCCATCCGTGGTAAACACAGCCTGCCGCTGCATATCGTTCAGGCGGCCGAATTGCTTTTCAATGTAAGTATCACGCAGGGTGCAGAATTCCTGCCCGAGAGATGCTGCCATGGTTTCACCTGTTTCCTTCGCTGTTATTCATACCGTATAGTATAACACATTTCAAAATAGTTGTACATAAAAACTACCGGGAGTTACAGCTGCTTTTCCAGCAGATAGCGGTCGTAGCCGCCGTACATCTCCCGGCGGCAGCGGATGACAAAGCCGGAAGCCTGTGCGTTGCGCAGGCTGTAACCGTTATCTGGGCTGACGGTCGCCCCCAGATGGGTGATCTGCGGCGGCAGCAGCGGCAGGGCCGCTTCCAGCATGGCGCGCTGCAGGCCGTTGCCCCGCCAGGCTGGGTGCACCACCGCGCTGTCCGCATTCGCCCAGTGCTGCCACTGGCTTTTCGGCACGCCCAGAAAGGCGGCGTAGTTTTCATCGCTCTGTCTGCACAGACGCAGGATGAGGTACGCGCCCAGCCGCCCCTGCTGCCACGCGCCGATACATATCCCAGTACGCAGATAGTCAGTAATGTTTTCCAGCGTATCCGGCACGAACTGCTCCGGGTGCGGCATGGCGGCGCGCACTTCGTTTTGCAGCGCGAACACTGCCGGAGCCTCGGCGGGGGTGCAGCGCCGCAGGGTAACGGCCTGCCGGGCGGGCTTGCCGCATACTTTTTGCAGAAAATAGTCCATCTGTACTATGCCCTCCAAAATAAAATCGTACTTTTCAGCAGATTCCAGTATAAATGACGCTTTTCTAAATGTCAAATTATGCTATAATAGGAGAGAAGGGGCTGCGGAGGGATCCTCCCTGCCCGTTTGTATGAAGTTCGGGGCGGCTTGCCGCCCGGAAACGGAGGAACCATCCATGAAAGATCCCGCACTGGCATCGTCCAGCCGCTTGGGCGGCGCTGTGATCAGTGACCGCGTTGTTGCAAGCCTGCTGGAGGAGCTGTCCAACGGGCGCTATGCCCAAGCCGACCGTCTGCCCGCCGAGGTAGACCTTGCCACCGAGCTGGGGGTGAGCCGCACCGTCATCCGTGACGCGCTGAGCGAGATGGAGCGCGCCGGTTATGTGGAACGAGTGCGCGGCATTGGCACAGTGGTGAACCGCGCTGTACTGGGGCTGCGCAGCCGTCTGGACCAGAAACTGGAATATTACCCGCTGATCCGCAGCTTTGGCAGCTACCCCCATGCAGACGGCATTCAGGTGATGCTTCTTCGTGCAGGCGAGGAGATGGCGCATGCGCTGGCGCTGGAAGTCGGCGACGAGGTGATCTGCATCAAAAAGCGCATCCTTGCCGACACCACCCCGGTGATCTATTCCATCGACTATCTGCCCCGCAGCCTGTTCGGCAACCGGGACTACACCCGCATCGACCTGACCGGCGACATCTTTGAGATCTTAGAGCAGGAGTGCCACCAGCAGATCTCTTCCAACGTGGCACACCTGAAGGCCAGCTGCGGCGACGAAGCCATCCGCGCAGCCATGCGGCTTGCCCCGGGCGAGGCCATGCTGCTGCTGGACGAAGTGTGTTTCAATCGTTTGTGCAGACCGGTGATGCGCTCGCTGAGCTACTACACGAACTTTTTTGATTTTTCCATCTTACGCAAACTGCTTTAAACGGAGGTATCCTATCTATGCGTCATCTGATCGATCCCTTGGATCTCACCCAGCAGGAGATCACACAGCTGCTTGATCTTGCCGACCGTATCTGCGCCGACCCTGCCGCCTATCAGGAGGTGGCCAACCACAAAAAGCTGGCTACCTTGTTCTACGAGCCCTCCACCCGCACCCGCCTGTCCTTTGAGGCGGCTATGCTGAACTTGGGCGGTCATGTGCTGGGCTTCCCCAGCGAGAACGTGTCCAGCGCCACCAAGGGCGAGAGCGTAGCCGACACCATCCGGGTAGTGTCCTGCTATGCCGATATCGTTGCCATGCGCCACCCCAAGGAGGGCGCACCGCTGCGTGCCTCCCGCTATTCCCGCATTCCGGTGATCAACGCCGGTGACGGCGGCCACCAGCACCCCACCCAGACCCTGACCGACCTGATGACCATCCGCCGCCGCATGGGAAAGCTGGATGATCTGACCATTGGTCTGTGCGGCGATCTGAAATTCGGCCGCACTGTCCACTCCCTGCTCAAGACCATGGCGCGCTGCAAGAACGTGCGCTTTGTGCTGATCAGCCCGGAGGAGCTGCGGGTGCCGGATTATATCATCAACGATGTGCTGGAGGCCAACGGCATCCCCTACAAGGAGACCCGCAGTCTGGAGGAGTCCATGCCGGAGCTGGACATCCTGTATATGACCCGCGTGCAGAAGGAGCGCTTCTTCAACGAGGAGGACTACATCCGCCTGAAGAACAGCTATGTGCTGACCCGCGAAAAGATGTCGCAGGCTAAGCCTACCATGGCGGTACTGCATCCCCTGCCCCGCGTAAACGAGATCGCACTGGATGTGGACGATGACCCCCGCGCCGCCTATTTTGAGCAGGTGCAGAACGGCGTTTATGTCCGCATGGCACTGATCATGACCCTGCTGGGGCTTGCAGACCCCAAAGCACCGAAGGAGGAGAACTGATATGTTGAATATTGACGAGATCCAGAATGGTATTGTCATCGACCACATCAAGGCAGGTACTGCCGTTGGTCTGATGGACCTGCTGGGCATTGCGGGCAACCGCACTGCCAGCGTGGCACTGATCCAGAATGCACGCAGCAAAAAGACGGCCAGCGGCCGCAAGGACATCATCAAGGTAGAGGGCGACGCTTCCTGGCTGAACCTGGATGTGCTGGCCTATCTGGACCCGAACATCAGCGTGACCATTATTGAGAACGGCAAGGCTGTCCGCAAGGAGCAGCCCAAGCCCCCCAAGCGTCTGGTGAACATTGTACGCTGCAAGAATCCCCGCTGCATCTCCTGCATTGAAGAGGAGTGCGACCAGATCTTTGAGCTGAGCTCCAACGGCAAATACCGCTGCATCTACTGCGAGCAGGAATTGCAGGTAAAGCCGGAGTAACTGCGCTTTTTACGATTTTAAATGCGCTCCGCTTCGCTCTGCGCATAGTTTAAGGAATTGCATTTTAGTTTTGCAGCTCAGCCAAGCCTGCGGGCTTGGCTGAGCTGCTTTTTCACAGGAGGGACTCAAAGGAAACGGCAGCTGCCGCGCTGGTTTCCTACGGAAACAGTCGCGCGGCGGGCAGACCGCCGCATCAGGAAAGCATCCCATCATCGAAAGCTTTTTCATCCGTTGGTTTATAGAGCCAAAGTTTTTCTTTGAGGAAATCGGCAGAGCGCAGCGATGACCGAGAGATCATAACACATAAAAAGGACTGTTCTACTGGGCAAAACCCATGTAGAGCAGTCCTTTTTTACACAAAAAAAACTGACGGAACTCTTTGCAGCGCACGATACCCCGGCCTGCCCATGCCATTCCCGTACAGCAGACAGAGCCGGAATTGCGACGCATCGAGTAACTTTATCGACTACAACCCCCAAAAAGGCCCGCCGCAGAAAGTCCCGTCAGCAAGGTACTGCGCATTCCTGCACAGCCCAAAAAGCAAAGGTAGACAGCCCGCTTACACGCACCGCAGGCTGTTTTTCCATCCAGCAACAAAGCTCTTAAAAAGAAGGGTGCTCCCCTCCCACCGCAACGTGACCATGTCCGCACGGAAGGCTTCCTTTACTGGCTTTAGTATAGCAGAGTTACGCTTCTGTTGCACACAAACTGTCATATTCTGACGGTGCAGATGTCATGAATTGTCGGTGGGCACCGCACAGGTAAAGCGAAACCAATTGTCCCGGCAGCTCAGGGTATACTCTGCGCCGTGGCGCAGCAGCACATCCCGCACGTTGGAAAGCCCCATGCCGTGGCCGGGCTCCTTGCGGGTGGTGCGGGGCAGCTGGCCGTCCGGCGGCAGCTCCACATCCCGCTGCACCCGGTTGCGCACCGAGAGAAGATATTCCTCCCCCGTTTTGCGCACCCGCACATACACCTCCGGCGGGTACGCCTGCGCTGCGGCACAGATGGCGTTATCCAGCAGATTTGCCAGCACGGTGACCATATCCACCCCGCTTAAGGGAAAATCCCGCATATCACAAAGGTCAAAATACACGCTTACGCCCTGCCGGGCGGCCTCCTCATACTTGCGGGTCAGGATGGAATCCAGCAGCGGGTTGTGCGTATCCATAATGGTGGTGCTGGCCGCCACAGCCTTATCCACACCGGCAATATAGTTCTGTGCACCGGCCACATCTCCCTGCGCCAACAAAGCACGCAGCGCACCGATATGGTTGGTGAACTCATGGGTCAGACGGCGCTGGGCGGTGTAGGAATCCAGCAAAGCCGAGGCCCGCTGCTGCTCCAATTCGGCCTGAAAATGCAGACTGCGCCGCTGCATGACCTGATCGTTAAACATCGCTACGATGCACAGATGCACCATGACAGCCACCGTAAGCCCCACCGTCATCCCCATTGTGGCCATGGTGGCCCTTTTGTTGTTATCCGTGAGCATGAGCAGAATGTTCAGCACCACGACCACGCCCGGGAAAAAGCTCATAACCAGCGCCTGCAAGGGCTCCAGTGCATTATGTCGGCGCCACTTTCCCACAAAGAAGGAAACGCCCGCACTGACTACCAGATTTGCGACTGCCATGATAATCAGGCAATCTGCGCGCCGGATGACCTGCTGCAGCTCACACTTCAGTATCCACGATATGACATACCGCATACTGTTTTCGACCAACAGGCACATCGTGCCGTTGATCAGGCAGGCGGTAAACTTTTGCCCCTGCGTACCGCCAAACAGCATGACGGTGATGAACAGAAAAAGAAGCGTGTAAACCACTGCCATCGGCGTAAAAAATCCATAGCTGCGCACGACCGAGAGGATCATCGTGAGCATGGTCATAACGCCGGACCACACCAGCGGGTGCTTTACCCTGCCTTTGCCAAGGTAAGCATATTCCACCATGATAAAGCCGACCCATTGGGTTATGCAGACCCAGTGGCCGTACACATACCAGCGCCAGAATTCTTCATTCATTGCCGAACTGCCCCTTCCATTCCAGCCATGCGCTGCGGATAGCCGGAAAATCCTGTCGGCTCGCGTTCAGTTCTACCCCGCTGCGCAGCTCCACCTTATAGTTGCGGATGGAGCGCACATATTGCAGGTTGACCACATCGCTGCGCCCCACCTGCAAAAAGCCGTTTTCGTACAGCATGGCGGGAAGATCCGCGATCTTGCCATAAAAGGTGCAGATGGGCTGGTGCGGGATATCGCCGTAGACATTGATCTGCCGCAGATTGCTTTCCAGATAATAGATCTGATCCAGCGGGATCTCGCTGGTGGTGCGATTGTGGTGCACCTCCAGCGTTTTTCGGGGGTCGGTCATGCCGGAGAAAATATCCTCCAGACAGCTGGGCAGCTGGGCTGCAATATCCCGCTTGAGCAGATAGCGGTAGGCATTGACCGTGTAGCCCTGCGGCGCAAACTCCAGATAAGCCGAGATGTACACCAGCACGATATCCGGGGCAGCCTGCCGCAGCTTGCGCCCCAGCGCAATGCCGTCGGTGGTTTTCAGGTCTACATCCAGAAACGCAAGCTGGTAGCGTTCCAGTTCCGGGGTGGCAAGCAGCTGCTCGCCGCTGGTGCAGACGGTGCTCTGCACCTGGATCTCCCGGGCGCGGAACCACTCCGAGATGTACTCGTCCATCTGCGCAGCAAAGACTGCATCATCGTCACAGACCAGAATGTGCATGGGGTGTTTCCTCCTTCTGAATACAAAAAAGCATATAGCAGTGTCCCCCCGCCGGGAGAAGCACCCTATATGCTTTTATATTACACTTGTCCCGTCCGTTCGTCAATCAAAGGCAGAGCAGACGTCTTATGCTAGGAATTTGTCGTAGAGTCCAAACGCAAAGATGAACACTACGATGAGCGGCAGCACATAGGTCAGATAACTGCGCATCCAATCCTGCACCTTGAGCCCCTCGCCGGTGTTGACCTCTTTTTTGTAGTTCTGCCAGCCCCAGCCGTAGCGGGTGACACAGAACAGCAGATATACCAAGCTGCCCAGCGGCAGGAACAGGTTGCTGACCAGAAAATCCTCCACATCCAGCACAGCGCCGCCGAACACCGCAAAGCCATCCCATGCCCACAGGTTATAGCCCAGCACACAGGGCATGGACAGCAGGATGATGAGCACAAGGTTCACCAGACTGGACTTTTTGCGGCTGCAGCCGGTCAGTTCCATGCCGCAGCAGATAATGTTCTCGAACACTGCCAGCACGGTGGACATGGCTGCAAAGGCCATGAACAAAAAGAACAGGCTGCCCCACAGCCGCCCCATGGACATATTGGCAAAAATGTTGGGCAGGGTGATGAAGATCAGGCTGGGACCGCTGGTCTGGTCCACATGGTAGGTAAAGCAGGCCGGGAAGATGATCAGACCGGCAGTGATGGCTACAAAGGTATCCAGCACCACGATGCGGACAGACTCGCCCAGCAGGGAGTGCTCCTTGCCGATATAGCTGCCAAAAATGGACATAGCACCGATGCCAAGGCTGAGGGTGAAGAATGCCTGATTCATAGCGGAGACCAGCGTGTTGACCACGCCCACTTCCTGCATCCGGTCAAAGTCCGGCACAAGGAAGAAGGAAAGGCCTTCCTTTGCCCCGGGCATGAACAAGCTGTTGACAGCCAGCACCACCATAATGAGGAGCAGGGCGATCATCATGCCCTTGGTCACACGCTCCAGACCGCTTTGCAGACCCTTGGCGCACACCAGAATGCCCACTACCACCACAAATACCATCCAGAAGGTCATGGTGGCGGGACTGGCCAGCATTTCGGTAAACTTACCGGCCACCTGCTCGGCGTTGAGTCCTTCCAGTTTGCCGACGGCGGTCATGTAGAAATAGTGCAGCATCCAGCCTGCCACGGTGGTGTAGAACATCATCAGCAGGTAGCAGCCGATGAGAGTGAAGTAGCCGTGGATGTGCCACTTCTGCCCCGGTTTTTCCAGTGCCTGATATGCACGCACCGGGCTTTTGCGGGAGGCGCGTCCCACGGCAAACTCCATGGTCATGATGGGCAGACCCAGAATGACCAGAAAGATCAGGTAAAACAGCACAAAAGCACCGCCGCCGCCCTGACCGGCAATATACGGAAACTTCCATACGTTGCCAATGCCGATGGCGCAGCCTGCGGAAAGCAGAATAAAGCCCAGACGGGATTTCAGAGTTTCTCGTTCCATGATGTGATAACTCCTTACTTCTGCTTCCGGGGTGCGTTTTTGCCCACAGGGCCGCGGGGACGGCGCTCGGCAGCCTTGGACTGCTGGGCAGCAGAGCGGGTCTGTGCACGTCCCTTGACCGCTGCGGCGCGCAGACCGTTCACCTCGGCCTTGGTCAGCTCGCGGTAGGTACCGGGCTTGAGCATGCCCAGCTTGACCACGCCCTCGGCGTTGCGCTTCAGGCGCACCACCTCAAGACCCACGCTCTCACACATCCGGCGGATCTCGCGGTTCTTGCCCTCTTTCAGGGTCATCTCCATCACGGTGCGGCCGGGCTCGTCGGTGACCACATTGATGGCGCAGGGCATGGTCTTGGTGCCGTCGTCCAGCACAACACCGCTGCTCAGCTTGAGGATGGTGGCCTCATCGGCGCGGGGCTGCACGGTAACGCGGTACAGCTTGGAGATGCCGCCGGACGGATGGGTAACAGCCTGCGCAAAGGCACCATCGTTGGTCATCAGCAGCAGACCCTCGCTGTCCTTATCCAAGCGGCCCACCGGATACAGGCGGGCAGGGATGTCGCTGACCAAGTCCATCACGGTCTTGCGGCCAAGTTCATCACTGGCGGTGGTCACATAGCCACGGGGCTTATACAGCGCCAGATAGTACAGCTGCTGGTTTTTCTGGATGTAGATGCGCTCGTCATCCACATGGAGCACGTCACGGTTCGGGTCCATTTTGTCGCCCACCTTTACCGGGTGGCCGTTCACCTTGACGCGGCCTTCGGCAATGATCTGCTCGGCGGCGCGGCGAGAGCACAGACCCTGCTCGGCCATGATCTTCTGAATACGTTCTTCTGCCATAATATTACTCCTTGTGCGCCTCACGGCGCTCAAAACGCGCACCACTCCCCTGCTTTTGCGGGGCACGGTGCGCGGCTATATAAACCGCAGACCAAAAGGTCTGCGGCTGCGGCTTGGTTTGGATAAAGGGTTACTCTGCCTTGGGCTCCTCTGCGGGTGCCTTGCCGTCCTTTTTGACCAGCGTGGTAAGCTTTTCCACCAGTTCGGGCAGCATGGTCAGGGCGCGGTCAATGCTGTTGGAGCTATCCGACAGCTGGATGGTGCGTACGCAGCCATCCTTGATGACCAGAAATGCCACCGGCTGGATGTTGACACCGGCACCGGAGCCGCCGCCAAACAGATCCTTGTTGGCAGCGTTCTTGCCGTTAAAATCGGTACCGCCGGAGGCGAAACCAAAGCTCACCTTAGAAACCGGCAGGATGGTGATGCCATCCTCGGTGGTGATGGGCTTGCCGATAATGGTGTTGGAGTCCACCATCTGGTGAATCTTCTCCATCGTAACGTTCATCAGACCCTGAATAGGATGCTCTGCCATAAAACAACTCTCCTTTATTCATCCGTGCAGGCAATTGCCCGCCGGAAAGCATTCTGATATAGATTTAGTGTATCATCTTCAAATAAAAATGTCCAATACTTTTTTACGCCAGAACTCGTACAGCACCCGCACAGCAGCAATGACGATGAACAGCGCCTGCGCACTGACCCGGAAGGACACCTTGTCCTGCACGGTGGGCTGGGCGCTGCCGAAGTCCGGCAGAACGCGCAGCTGGTCAAATTCCAGAAAGAAAAAGTGATCCAGCACGCCAAGGGTCGGGTACAGCCACGCCTGCAGCTTGCCGTAATTGCGGGCAGCTGCGGCGGGGTCGTCGCCGCGCACGCCAAGGCAGACCGAGATCTTTGTAAAGCGGATGGCACCAAACACTGCTCGCAGCAACGTGCCCACACCCCGCAGCATGGTGCAGAGCGCATCCAGCGTGATTTTTGCCTTTTGGCGGGGCGGCTTTTCCGCTTTGGGCTTTGCGGGCTGCGCGGCCTTTTTTTCAGCCTTTTTGCGCTTGCGATCTGCACGCCATGCGCGGAATTTTGCTTTCAGCCTGCCGGTAAAGCCCTTAGGCTCCTCCGGCTGGGCGGGAGGTTCAGGTTTGGGGTATTGGAACACCGGGAAGGTGATGCCCAGCGCCCCGGCTTTTACGGTAAAGATATCGTTTTGCCAGCAGACATCCGCGCAGAAGGGGCACAGCAGCAACAGCGCCGCCAGTACCAAAACGATCAGCAGCAGGATGCCCACCGCCTTGAGGATGAACAGCAGACAAGTGCCCACTGCGGAAAGAACCATGCCCATGGGTCAACCCTCACTTTCGGTCGGATCATCTGCCGGTGCGTCGCTGTGCACCGGCGGCAGGTCTGCCAGACTGGACAGACCGAACACACGCAAAAATGTATCGGTGGTGCGGAAGCTGACCGGGCGACCCGGCAGATCCAGACGTCCGGCTTCCTCGATGAGCCCCTTTTCCAGCAGACCGGACACGCTGGAGGAGGAATCCACGCCGCGCACCTGTTCAATAAAGGCGCGGGACACCGGCTGATTGTAGGCGATGACGGTCAAAGTCTCCATAGCCGCAGAGCCAAGCGGTACGGCGCGGCGGCTGTCCAGCACACGGCGCACACAGTCTGCCCACTGGGTCTTGGTGGCCAGCTGCCACCGAGTATTCAGATGCAGCAGACACAGGCCGCTGTCCTCCCGCTGGTAGCGGGTGTGCAGGGTCTCCAGCGCAGCATCCACGCTGGACTGGGGCAGCTGCACCGCCTGTGCCAGCTTATCGGCACCTATGGGGTCGCCGCAGGCGAAAAGCATGGCCTCCACGGCGGCAAGGGTTTGTTTCTGGTTCATGGATTCTCCTTATTGCGTTCCGGGCGGGTGCGGCGCATGGTCAGCGCTCCCCGGTCGTCCAGCGCGATGCGTCCGCCGCGCACCAGTTCCAGCAGCGCCAGAAAAGTGGCTACGTTGGTGCTGCGGCTCTGGCTGCGAGAAAACAGCTGCTCCATCTTTGCCACGGTGCCGCCCAGCATCCGGCGCAGGATGTACACCACCCGGCTGGTGACCGATACCATGGGCGCGGTGACCAGCGGCTCGAACTGCTGCTGGGTGGGCACGCGACGAGTCTTGGTGCGGCCCGCCAGCGCCTGCCAGTAATCGGCCAGTATCTGCGGGGCGTGGTGCAGCACATAGGTGTTGTCCAGCTCCATCTCCATGGGACGGCGCACGAATACCGGGGCAGTCTCCCCTTTTGCGCGCAGCAGAGCCGCCATGCGGCGGCACTGGTCGTACTCGATGAGCTGACCGGTGAGTTCCTGTTTCATGCGCTCACCCTCTTCGCTGCGGGGCAGCAGCAGAAAGCTTTTCATCTCCACCAGATGCGCTGCCATCTCAATGAAGGCACTGGCGGTCTCGGGGTCAGGGTCGGCCTGCTCCACGGTGCGGGTGTACTGGTCGATGAGCTGCAAAATGGGAATGTTGTGCAGATCCATTTTATGTTTTGCCACCAGAGCCAGCAATAATTCCAGCGGGCCGTCAAAATCTTCCAGATGGAAGGTCAATTCCTCTGCCACTCAGATCACCGCCCCAAGGCTGCTGGCATAAACGGCGTAGGCGATCTTATCAATATACCCGGTGCCCATACCCAAAAGCGACCACACCACGTTGTTCAGGTAGTACAGCGGCACATCCAGAAAGCCGCCCCAAACCGCTGCCAGCATAACGATCATGATATATTTTTCGTACCGCATCAAGCCAAAGTAGATGCGCTGCGGCAGCACCACCAGCAGAATGCGGCTGCCGTCCAGCGGCGGCACAGGGATCAGGTTGAACACCGCAAGGCTCACGTTCATCAGTACCAGATACCGCAAAAACATGGCAATGTAAATGGTGGCATTATTGACCGGTGCCCAGTAGTACATCACCTTCCACGCCACCATACCAAGGTAAGCCAGCATAAGGTTTGCCACAGGGCCTGCCAGCGCCGTAAGCGCCATACCCCACTTGGGGTTTTTGAAATTGCGGGGGTTGGTGGACACAGGCTTTGCCCAGCCCACGCCCGCAAACACCATGCATAAGGTGCCCAGCAGGTCAAAGTGTGCAAAGGGATTCAGCGAAAGACGCCCCTCGCGTTTGGCGGTGGCATCGCCCAGCAGCCATGCTGCCAGCGCATGGCCGGCTTCGTGGAACGGGATGGCCACCAGCGCCACCAGTGCGCGGATGATATAATAGGTTGCCTGTGCGGTCATGTAATTCTCCTGTCAAAACGAATTTCTTCCTTTATAATACTATTTTTTTGTGCCCTGCACAAGCCCCACAGCGCCGGGAATACAAAAAGCTGCAGGAAATTTAAAAAAAGGCTTGCTTTTTCTTTGTATCTCTGGTAAAATAGTCAAGCTGATTATTTTGATTCCATACTTCACTGTAGGAGGTGCAATTACCATGGCTAAGTGTGAATGCTGCGGCAAGGGTGTTACCTTTGGTATCAAGGTCTCTCACTCTCATCGCCGTTCCAACCGTACCTGGAAGCCGAATGTCCGTCGTGTCAAGGCGGTCGTGGAGGGCTCTCCCAAGTATGTCTACGCATGCTCCCGTTGCCTGCGCGCTGGCAAAGTTACCCGCGCTGTCTAATTTGGTGTATGTGGCCGGTCACTTTGTCGAGTGGCCGGCTTTTTTATTTGCCGCAAGGAGAGGAATAAAATGTCTTTGCCTGTTGATCCCATCATGCTGCTGAGCGTGGTGAACCTGAAACTGCGAGATCAGTATAAGGATCTCGATGCACTGTGCGAGGATCTGGAGGCCGATAAGGCCGGTCTGTGCGCAAAGCTGCACGCTGTGGGCTACGATTACGACCCGCAGCGCAACCAGTTTGTCTGATTATAGCTTCCAAATCCGGCACCGGTGCGCAGCGACTGTGCCCGGGCCGGTGAATGATAAAATAAGGAGTGCTTGATTTATGATCCAGGGTACCTATTACAAAGAGTGGAGCACGGTTCTTGGCCGTGAGATGGAGTTTAAGGTGTACGGCCATGCCGGTGTGCCGGTGCTGGCACTGCCCGCCCGCGGCGGCCGTTTTTACGACTGGGAGAACAACGGAATGCCCGATGCCATTGCCCAGCTGCTGAACGAGGGCAAGGTGCAGCTGTTCTGCGCAGATGCCGTGGACGGCGAGGGCCTTTTGAATGGTGATCTGCCCCAGCGCCGCCGCGCTGAGTTGCAGGAGAAGTATTTCGTCTACCTGAGCGCTGAGTTGGCTCCCCGCATTCTGACTCTGAACAACGCCAAAAAGGGCACCCGGATCTGGACTGCCGGTGTGGACTTGGGCGCTTACCACGCCGTCCACTGCCGTCTGCGCCGTCCCACCCTGTTTGCCGGTGCTGTGGGCATGGGCGGTATCTACGACCTGACCCGCTTCTGGGGCACCGACAGCGACGACATGGTGCTGCGCTGCTCTCCCTTGGCCTACCTGCTGGAGAACGGCATTGCCAACAAGCTGGCGCTGACCAAGGCAGAAGAGAACAGCCTGATCCTCTGCGCCGGTCAGGGCGCTTACGAAGGTGATGCGCTGGATGACACACAGGCACTGGCTGATCTGCTGAAGGATCAGGGTATGCCCGCACATTTGGAGATCTGGGGCGGTGACGTCTCCCACGACTGGTACTGGTGGGGCAAGATGTGGAGCCTGTTTGCACCGCGCATTCTGGAAGTAAAGTAAGAGTTTTTAACGAGGGAAAGCCTGCGGGACTTCCCTCGTTTTCTTATGTGCAGCGGAATTTTATCTTTTAATTTATGGTTCAGAAACACCTGTGGCGTTTCTGAACCATTTTTATCTGCTGCATTATTTAAATTTCATTTCCTACTTGAATTGTCGGATATTGTGTGCTATACTGCTGTTGCAAGAAAATATACCCCATGGGGGTTTATGAAAGGAGCGATTCCGAGATGGAAGAAAGCAAAAAGCACTGTTGCTGCTGCGATGATGGGTCGGAAGTGGACACTGCGGCAGATACCGCTGTCCCCTGCTGCTGCCGCCACAAAGAGCGCAGCCCGGAGGAATATAAAGCCCTGCTCAACCGGCTGAACCGTATTGAAGGGCAGGTGCGCGGCATCCGTGGGATGCTGGAAAAGGACGCCTACTGTGTGGACATTCTGGTGCAGGTGGCCGCAGCCAATGCGGCGCTGAACAGCTTTTCCCGGGAATTGCTGGCGCAGCACATCGGCAGCTGCGTAGCGGATGACCTGCGTGCCGGCAGCGATGAAAAGCTGGAAGAACTGCTCCGGCTGCTGCCCAAGCTGATGAAATGACCGCCCGCCGGGCAGACTGACCACAAGGAGAAATAACAATGGAACAATTCAACGTTACCGGCATGAGCTGCGCGGCCTGCTCTGCCCGGGTAGAAAAAGCCGTAAAGAGCGTGCCGGGCGTCACCGGCTGTTCGGTAAGCCTGCTGACCAACTCCATGGGGGTGGAGGGCACCGCAGAGGATGCCGCCATTATCCGTGCTGTGGAGCAGGCTGGTTACGGTGCAAGCCCCAAAAAGGCCGCCGCAGCGGCCAGCACCAGTGCAGAACTGGACGCGCTGGCTGACCACGAAACACCCAAGCTGAAGCGGCGGCTCATCGCCTCGCTGGGCTTTTTGCTGGTGCTGATGTACTTTTCCATGGGGCACATGATGTGGGGCTGGCCGCTGCCCCGCTGGTTTGACGGCAACCACATCGCCATGGGGCTGGTACAGCTGCTGCTGGCGGGCATTGTAATGGTGATCAACCAGAAGTTTTTCATCAACGGTTTCAAGGGGCTGGTGCACCGCTCCCCTAACATGGATACGCTGGTAGCCATGGGCTCAATGGCAAGCTTTGTGTGGAGCACCTACGCCCTGTTTGCCATGACCGATGCGCAGCTGCACGGCAATGAAGAACTGGTCATGCACTACATGATGGAGTTCTATTTCGAGTCTGCCGCCATGATTTTGACCCTCATCACGGTGGGCAAGATGCTGGAAGCACGTTCCAAGGGCAAGACCACCGATGCACTCAAAAGCCTGATGAAGCTAGCTCCCAAGACCGCCACCCTGCTGCAGGACGGTGCCGAGGTGACTGTGCCCATTGAGCAGGTACAGAAAGAGGATATCTTTGTGGTGCGCCCGGGCGAGAACATCCCGGTGGACGGCATTGTGCTGGAGGGCAGCAGCGCCGTGAACGAGAGCGCCCTGACCGGCGAGAGCATCCCGGTGGACAAAGCCGCGGGCGATAAGGTAAGCGCTGCCACCACCAACCAGTCCGGTTATTTGCAGTGCCGCGCTACCCGTGTAGGCGAGGACACCACGCTGGCGCAGATCATCCGCATGGTCAGCGATGCCGCTGCCACCAAGGCACCCATTGCAAAAATCGCAGATACCGTATCCGGCTTTTTCGTGCCTGCGGTCATCAGCATTGCAGTAGTCACCACCCTTGTCTGGCTGCTGCTGGGACGGGACGTAGGCTACGCGCTGGCGCGTGGCATCTCGGTGCTGGTTATCAGCTGCCCTTGTGCGCTGGGTCTTGCAACGCCGGTGGCTATTATGGTAGGCAACGGATTGGGCGCAAAAAACGGCATCCTGTTCAAGACCGCTGCGGCGCTGGAGGAGGCCGGGCGCACCCGCATCGTGGCGCTGGACAAGACCGGCACCATCACCTGCGGCGAGCCTACCGTCACCGACCTTCTGCCCGCTGCGGGCGTGACCGAGACCGAGCTGCTCACGCTGGCAGCCGCCCTGGAGGGTCGCAGCGAGCACCCGCTGGCGCGGGCAGTGCTGGCCTATGCAGAGGAAAAGCAGCTGGAGCTGCCCTCTGTTACCGATTTTACCGCCCTGCCGGGCAACGGCCTTACTGCCAAGCTGGAGGGCAAGGAGATCTTTGGCGGCAACGCTGCCTTTATCGGCGCAAAGGTCGCCATCCCCGCTGCGCTGCAAACACAGGCTGCTGCACTGGCTGCGCAGGGTAAAACGCCCTTGTTCTTTGGCGGCGCTCACCGCCTGCTGGGCGTTATCGCGGTGGCAGATACCATCAAGGAGGACAGCCCGCAGGCCATCCGGGAGCTGCGGAATATGGGCATCCGGGTGGTGATGCTGACCGGCGACAACCAGCGCACCGCCGAAGCTATTGGCCGACAGGCCGGGGTGGACGAGGTGATTGCTGGGGTGTTGCCGGAGGGCAAGGAGGCGGTTATCCGCCAGCTGCAAAAGTACGGCAAGGTGGCCATGGTAGGCGACGGCATCAACGATGCCCCTGCCCTGACCCGCGCTGACACCGGCATTGCCATCGGAGCAGGCACGGACGTAGCCATTGACGCTGCGGACGTAGTGCTGATGAACTCCAAGCTGTCGGACGTGCCCGCCGCCATCCGGCTGAGCCGCGCTTCTCTGCGCAACATCCACGAAAACCTGTTCTGGGCGTTCATCTATAACATCATCGGCATCCCGCTGGCAGCCGGTGTGTTCATTCCCTTGGGGCTGACGCTGAACCCCATGTTCGGCGCAGCTGCCATGAGCCTTTCCAGCTTCTGCGTGGTGAGCAACGCCTTGCGGCTGAACCTGTTCGACCTGCACAGCGCAAAACGTGACCACCCGCCCAAACACGTCCCTGCCCTGCCCGCTGCCCTTGTGCAGCCCGCAGCGGAGGAAGATACAACTGCATCCGATCAAAAGGAGGAGACCGCTATGAAAAAGACCCTGACCGTAGAAGGTATGATGTGCCCCCACTGCGAAGCCCGCGTCAAGAAAGCGCTGGAGGCTCTGCCGCAGGTGGACGAAGCCGTTGTCAGCCACGAAGCCGGTACCGCCATCGTCACCCTGAACGCAGCGGTGGACGATGAGGTGCTGAAAAAGGCCGTAGAGGCACAGGACTACCCTGTTACCGGCATCCAGTAAGGTTCACCCACCACAAAATGCAAAGAGGCAGCTGCGTAAATTTCTGCGCAGCTGCCTTTTTTGTAACGGGACGATTCTGAATGCGCTCCACGTTCGCTTTGCGCATCTTCGGAGGAAAAATTATTTTATATTTGCAAGCGGGGAAAATCTGCGGATTTTCCCCGCTTGCTTTTTCACGGGAGGGCGTTACCGGAGGTTCTGCACCACTTTTTTAAGTCTGGAACACCAAAAAAGCCCGCTGCAAGGCAGAATGTCCTTGCAGCGGGCAGAATAGATAACTGGGGAACCCTTATCAGACTTCGGTGTTGAAGTAGCGCTTCAGCAGGCCCTCGAAGCCGCAGCCATGGCGGGCTTCATCCTTTGCCATCTCATGGACGGTATCGTGGATGGCGTCCAGATTCAGCGCCTTGGCCTTCTTGGCCAGATCCATCTTACCGGCGCAGGCACCGCACTCGGCCTCGGCACGCATCATCAGGTTCTTCTTGGTGCTGTCGGTCACGACCTCACCCAGCAGCTCTGCAAAGCGGGATGCGTGGTCAGCTTCCTCGTAAGCATAGCGCTTATATGCCTCGGCGATCTCGGGGTAGCCCTCACGCTCTGCCACGCGAGCCATAGCCAGATACATACCGACCTCGCTGCACTCGCCCTCGAAGTTGGCACGCAGACCATCAACGATCTCCTGCGGCACGCCCTCTGCCTTGCCGATGCCAACAACGTGCTCGGTGACGTAGGTGTTGCCCTTCTTCTCCACAAAAGCGGAAGCGGGAGCCTTGCAAACGGGGCACTGAGCAGGAATCTCACCCTCAGCGATATAACCACAAACGGTGCAAACGTATTTCTTCATAAGAATTTACCTCCATTCGATCTGTTAAAAATGATACAGGACGGAAACCACCCGCCTGTTGCTTCTATGCGGGGCAGCCGCGCTGCCGGGTATAGAAAGAGCCATGGAAAGGAGCTTTGTGCTTTGTGCACTTCCCTTTCCATGGCTCTATTATAGCGAATAATTCCTAGTTAGTCAAGTATATTTTTAAGAATTATTCCTATTTATCGAAATCTGGCAGGATGCCCAAATTCCCTTGCGGAAAACTGGACGCATTAACGAGGATCAGACCTGCAGGTTGCCGCTGGTGGCAGCGTCGGAACCGGCAGTGGCGTCAAACTCGTAGTCGTTGCCGGGCAGGATGGCGTTGAGCAGGATACCTGCAATCGCAGCCACAGCCAGACCGGACAGGTTGATGGTGACGCTGCCAACGGTAAAGCCAACGCCGCCCACAGAGTTGAAGCCCAGTGCGCAAACCAGAATGACGGCGGCAACGATCAGGTTGCGGCTGTTGGTGAAGTCCACGCGGTTCTCCACCACGTTGCGCACACCGATGGCAGAGATCATGCCGTACAGCACAAAGCTGATACCGCCGATGATGCCGGTGGGAATGGTGTTGATGACAGCCTCAAACTTGGGGCTGAAGCTCAGGATGATGGCCAGCACAGCGGCAATACGGATGACCAGCGGGTCGTAGATCTTGCTCAGTGCCAGCACACCGGTGTTCTCGCCGTAGGTGGTGTTAGCGGGGCCGCCCAGCAGACCGGCCATGGTGGTGGCCAGACCATCGCCCATCAGGGTGCGGTTCAAGCCGGGGTCGTTGATATAGTTGTGGCCAACGGTGGCACTGATAGCGGCGATATCGCCAACGTGCTCCATCATGGTTGCCAGTGCGATGGGAATGATGGTGAACAGAGCGCTGATGAACTCCGGACTGCCGTCAATGGCGAACAGACCCATCGCCTCCTTGTGCAGGGGGATGCCCAGCCAAGCGGCCTCGGAGATCTTCTGGAAGTCCACTGCGCCGGTGACCAGTGCCACAGCGTAGGAGACCAGCACGCCGATGAGGATGGGCAGGATCTTGACCATACCCTTGCCCCAGATGTTGCACACGATGACAGTGCCCAGCGCTACGAAGGCCAGCAGCCAGTTGGACTGGCAGTTGGTGATGGCAGAGGGAGCAAGAATCAGGCCGATGGAGATGATGATGGGGCCAGTGACCACCGGCGGGAAGAACTTCATGATGCGGCGGATGCCAAAGGTGGAGATCAGCAGGCTGGCCACCAGATAGACAAGACCCGAGAACGCAATGGCAGCGCAGGCATAGGGCAGCATCTTGGTGTTGGCAACGGTCAGGTTGCCGTCGGCATCAGCCAGCATGGGAGCCACGATGGAGAAGCCGCCCAGATACGCAAAGGAGGAGCCGAGGAATGCCGGGACCTTCTTTTTGGTAATGAGGTGGAACAGCAGCGTGCCCAGACCGGCACACAGCAGAGTTGTGGAAACGCTCAGGCCGGTGAGTAGCGGCACCAGAACCGTTGCGCCGAACATGGCAAACATATGCTGCACACCCAGAATGAACATCCGGCCTGTGCCCAGCTTTTTGGCGTCGTATACACCCTTGGAATAATCGATCTTTTCGCTCATAGAAAACCTCCTGTACTGTTATCCCCAAAAAAAGAGGCATTGCCGTTGAAACAGCAGTGCCTCTGAATTTCAGGAACAAGACCTCCGCACAAAAATGGGAAAGAAGCCGCTATGCAGTCGCTCGCGCTTGAACATCGTGCTCCTCCCCTTCTTTTTGTGTTCCTTCCAACAACCGGAACCGCTCCGGTAAGGCCACGGCAGCGCCGCAGCCTTTTTGATAAGTATAGCAGATTTTGAGCTTTCCAGCAAGGTGTTGACAGCTTTTTCTTGCCTGTTACGCCGCGCCGCAGGCTGCGGGGGGTTGCGCTTTGGGACGGAATGACCTATAATAGAGCCTGTTCTTATTTCCTACCATCATAATGTGTTGATATTACAGGAGGCTCTATGCTCTATCTGGATTACTCTGCCAACACCCCTGTGGACGAGGAAGTACTGCAATGTTTCTGCACAGCAGAGCGGTGCTACCCGGGCAACGCCAACGCCCACCATCAGGCAGGCGCTGCTGCAAAGGCCGCTATAAACGAGGCGACCCGCAGCATTGCCCGCTGTCTGGGGGCACCGCCCGCGGGCATCATCTATACCTCCGGTGCCAGCGAAGCCAACAACCTTGCCGTAAAGGGGCTGGCAGCGCTGGGAGGTGCAGCAGGCAAGCATATCCTCTCTACTCCGCTGGAGCATTCGTCCGTCAGCGGCAGTCTGGAGGCGCTGCAAAAGCAGGGCTACGAGGTGGAGCTGCTGGACAT
>CAKSZE010000014.1 GCA_934525325.1 uncultured Faecalibacterium sp. | reverse complement strand
GCGCGGCCTGCGGCAGAAGCGGCTTTATGCTCTTCTTGTATCATAGCACGGCGCGCCGGAATTGCAAGCGCTTTTTACCGGCAGGAGAGAAGCGGGGCTTCCGCTAAGACTCAGAACTCGTTGCCGGAGAAGCGGGGGATGCCGTCAAAGCCCTTCTGCAGGTCGGCATCTGTGGGGATGTAGTCGGTCATCTTGCCCTCGTGGAACTTCTCGTAAGCCACCATATCAAAGTAGCCGGTGCCGGTCAGGCCAAAGACGATGGTCTTTTCCTCGCCGCGCTCCTTGCACTTCAGTGCTTCGTCAATGGCTACCCGGATGGCGTGGCTGCTTTCCGGTGCGGGCAGGATGCCCTCGATGCGGGCAAACTGCTCGGCGGCTTCAAACACGCTGGTCTGCTCCACGCTGGTGGCCTCCATCAGGCCGTCGTGGTATAGCTGGCTCAGGATGCTGCTCATGCCGTGGTAGCGCAGGCCGCCCGCGTGGTTGGGACTGGGGATGAAGCCGGAGCCAAGGGTGTACATCTTGGCCAGCGGGCAGACCATGCCGGTATCGCAGAAGTCGTAGGCAAACTTGCCGCGGGTAAAGCTGGGGCAGCTGGCAGGCTCTACGGCAATAAAGCGGTAGTCTGCCTCACCGCGCAGCTTTTCGCCCATGAAGGGGCTGATCAGACCGCCCAGATTGCTGCCGCCGCCCGCGCAGCCGATGATGATATCCGGCTTGACGCCCAGCTTTTTCAGCGCGGCCTGCGTTTCCAGACCGATGACGCTCTGGTGCAGCAGCACCTGATTCAGCACGCTGCCCAGCACATAGCGGTAGCCCGGGGTGGAGGTGGCAACTTCCACCGCCTCGCTGATGGCGCAGCCCAGGCTGCCGGTGGTGTCGGGGTGCTCAGCCAGAATTTTGCGTCCCACGTTGGTGGTCATGCTGGGGCTGGGGGTAACGGAAGCACCGTAGGTGCGCATCACCTCGCGCCGGAAGGGCTTTTGCTCGTAGCTCACCTTGACCATGTACACCTTGCAGTCCAGCCCGAAATAGCTGCACGCCATGGAGAGCGCCGTGCCCCACTGACCGGCTCCGGTCTCGGTGGTCACGCCCTTCAAGCCCTGCTTTTTGGCGTAGTAGGCCTGCGCAATGGCACTGTTCAGCTTGTGGCTGCCGCTGGTGTTGTTGCCCTCGAACTTGTAGTAAATTTTAGCCGGGGTGCCCAGTGCCTGCTCCAGCCGGTAGGCGCGGCACAGGGGACTGGGACGGTACATCCGGTAGTATTCCCGGATCTCGTCCGGGATGGGAATCAAGGCGGTGGTGTCGTCCAGCTCCTGCTGCACCAGCTCGTCACAGAAAACGCCGTCCAGCTCCTTTGCGGTCATGGGCTGCAAGGTGCCGGGGTTCAGCAGCGGGGCGGGCTTGTTCTTCATATCCGCCCGCACATTGTACCATGCGGTGGGCAGCTCGGATTCTTCCAGATAATACTTGTACGGAATGTTTGCATCGGTTTTCATAATGCTTGTCCTTTCCGGGTACGGGACCCTTCCTTGCGGGACAAGGGAAAAAGAAAACGCCCCTGTCCCAAAACACGTTCGTGTATTGGGACAAGAGCGGAAAATTACACTCCTGCGGTGCCACCCAATCTTGGCAGGTACGACCCTGCCCTCTCGTGATATGCCAACACATACCGGCTTTGTTAACGAAGCCGCTCTCCGTCGCCCCTACTGCGCACCTTGCGGTGCGGTTTGGTTTGCCCTCAAAAGCCCATTCCCACCAGCAGCTGCCTTGCGCCGGTCTCAGCTTGTCCGGCACTCTCTGTAAAAGCAGGGGGATCGCGGTGGTACTTATGCTTTCTCTCTGGTTTGAGTGCATTTTACCGCTTCATTCGAGTGAAGTCAAGGGCTTTTTTGAAAAAAATTCGCACAAGACGTTAAAAGTGCTACTTTCTTTTTCAGTGGATGTGCGCCGCGCTGCAAGGCGTTTTTTGCCGTACCTGCGTGCCCGGTGCGGACGGCAGCAGCCCTTGTAATGTAAAAAACGTATTGCTACTATACACAGGATACTTTTTACATATTCTCTGCGCCCTCGTATAATAAACACCGCGAACAGGAAACAAGAATGAAAAAGAAGGTAAATGAAGTTTATGCTGACCGCTGTTACTGGAATCAACTGGGGCGATGAGGGCAAGGGCCGCGTCATCGACCTGCTGGCCGAAAATGCCGATATCGTTGCGCGCTATCAGGGCGGCAACAATGCCGGTCATACCGTTGTGACCGAGAAGGGCAAGTTCATCCTGAATCTGCTGCCCTCCGGCATCCTGCACCCGGAGGTGACCTGCGTGCTGGGCACCGGCATGGTGATCGACCTTGAGCATCTGGCCGGGGAGATGGAAGCCATTGAGGCGCGCGGCGTAAAGGTGGAGCCGGAGAACCTGAAACTCTCCGATAAGGCTACCATCTCCATGCCGTGGCACAAGGTACAGGACGGGCTGGAAGAGGACCGCCTTGCCCAAAAGGGCAGCGCATTCGGCTCTACCCGGCGCGGCATCGCCTATGCTTACAGCGACAAGTACCGCAAAAAGACCCTGCGTCTGGGCGACCTTTTGCATCTGGACGAGCAGCGCACCCAGAACCGTCTGCATATGATTCTGGACGCCAAAAACATGGAGCTGGCGGGCTGTTACCATCAGGAGCCCATGAGCTACGATGCCCTGCTGAACTGGTGCAGGCAGCAGGCTGTGTACTTTGCGCCTTTCATCTGTGATGTGGGCGCATTTTTGCAGCAGGCGCACGACAGCGGCAAGCGCATCGTGCTGGAAGCGCAGCTGGGCGCAATGCGGGATATCGACTACGGCATCTTCCCGTTCACTTCCAGCTCCAACACGCTGGCAGCCTACGCGCCGCTGGGTGCGGGCATCCCCAACTGCAAACTCGACCATGTGGTGGGTGTGCTGAAAGCCTACTCCACCTGTGTGGGCGCTGGCCCCTTTGCGGCAGAGAACGCGATGGGCGAAGCGTGGAACGAAAAGCTGCGCAAGGCCGGCGGCGAGTACGGTGCAGCTACCGGCCGTCCCCGTCGGGTGGGCCCCTTTGACTGCGTTGCCAGCCGCTACGGCCTGCAATGTCAGGGTGCGGATAAGATCGCGCTGACCAAGCTGGACGTGCTGAGCAGCATGAAGCAGATCCCGGTCATCACCGGTTACAAGCTGGACGGAGTGGAAGTCCCCCGCTTCGACACCCTGTCCGACCTTGACCGCGTGCAGCCGGTGGTCACCCTGCTGCCCGGCTGGAACAAGGATATCTCCGGCTGCCGCAGCTGGGCAGAACTGCCCAAGGAAGCTAAGGCCTATGTGGAGTTCCTTGAAAAGCAGCTGGAACACGAGATCCAGTTCGTTTCCACCGGCGCGGAGCGCGAAAAGTTTGTGCTGAAGGGAGAATGGCTGTGAGACATTTCATTGAGCCCGGCAGCTTTTCTCTGGCCGAGCAGCTGGCACTGCTCGACCTTGCCGACCAGATGGAGGCCGACCCCGCGCCCTACGCCCACCTGTGCGATGGCCGCATTCTGGCCACCCTGTTCTACGAGCCCAGCACCCGCACCCGCCTTTCTTTTGAATCTGCCATGCTGCGGCTGGGCGGCAAGACGCTGGGCTTTGCAGGGGCCCAGCTTTCCAGCGCCAGCAAGGGCGAAACGGTGGCCGACACCGCCCGCGTGGTAAGCAACTATGCGGACGTCATTGCCATGCGCCACCCCAAGGAGGGCGCACCGCTTCGGGCGTCCATGTATGCGCGGGTGCCGGTCATCAATGCAGGTGATGGCGGCCACGCCCACCCCTCCCAGACCATGATCGATCTGATGACCATCCGCCAGCGCAAAGGGCGGCTGGATCATTTGACCATCGGTTTCTGCGGCGACCTCAAGTTCGGCCGGACGGTGCACTCCCTCACCGCCGCACTGAGCCAGTTCGAGGGCAACCGGTTCGTGTTCATCTCGCCCGAGGAGCTGCGCATCCCGCAGTACGTCAAGGACGAGACCCTGACCCCGCTGCACCAGAACTATAAAGAGACCGCCGACCTGGAAGCCGAGTTGCCCGGGCTGGACGTGCTGTACATGACCCGTATCCAGAAGGAACGCTTTTTCAACGAGGAGGACTATCTGCGGTTGAAAGGCTGCTATGCGCTGGACGAAAAGTTGCTGCAGCAGGCACCGCCCACCATGCCGGTGCTGCACCCGCTCCCCCGCATCGACGAGATCAAGCCGGACGTGGACAACGACCCCCGCGCCGCTTATTTCAATCAGGTGCATAACGGCGTGTATATTCGCATGGCAATTATACTGGCGCTGCTGGGCATCCCCGACCCGCTGACCGGGAAAAAGGTGCTGGAAAGTATATAAGTTGGAAAACAGGGCTGCTGCACAAAGCAACGTGCAGCAGCCCTGTTTTTGCGTCTGGTGATTTTTGCAGGCTCGCCTTTACGACCCCTCCCGTGAAAATGGGTTTCAGAAACGCCCGCAGGCGTTTCTGAAACCCGAAAATATAAATAATTCTTCCGCTGAATATGCGCAAAGCGAACGCGGCGCGCATTCAAGATCGTCCAGCTACCTCCGCAGCGGCGGGTCTGGCACAAAGATCATGGTGCCCCGGGCGGAAAAAAGCAGCTGCGGCATCATGCAGCTGTACCCCAGCCACAGCACCGCCAGAATGCACAGCACCAAGAGCACCCGGCGCAAAAGTACCGGATGCCGGGCGGGGGAATAGCGTTTTCTGCGGTCTCGCTGCATAGGCTGTGCCCTCCTTTTTCAAGGCTCTGCCCAGCTTATGCCGCAGCAGAAAGAATTGTGCACCGGCGGGGTTTGTGGTAAGATAACAGGGAAGAACCACGGAGGAACTGCTTATGCTGACCATTACACTGCTGGGCACGGCTGCCACCATGCCGCTGCCGGAGCGCGCCCTGACCGCCGCTGTGGCAGAGTGCGGCGGTCACAGCCTGCTGCTGGACTGCGGCGAGGGCACCCAGACCGCCGCCCGCCGCGCCGGGGTGAACCTGATGCGTGCGGACGCCATCTGCCTGACCCACTACCACGGGGACCATATCTTTGGTCTGCCCGGGCTTTTGCAGACCCTTGGGGCGCAGGGACGCACCCGTCCGCTGGCGCTGCTGGGGCCGGAGGGGCTTTTGGAGGTCTGGCGGGCGGTGTATGCCCTGACCGGGCCGCTGCCCTATGCGGTAAAGCCGCTGGTCTGCCGCGCCGGGCAGCCGGTGGCGCTGGATGCCCTTTCGGATGGATGGCCTGCCGGAGCAGTACTGCTGCCGGTGGCTACCAAGCACCGGGTACGCAGTCTGGGCTACCGGCTGGAACTGCCCCGGGCGGGCAGATTCGACCCGGAAAAGGCGCGGGCGCTGGGCGTACCGGTGACCCAGTGGCGGCTTTTGCAGCGGGGACAGGCTGTCCCGCTGGCAGAGCGCACGGTGCAGCCCGCCGAGGTGCTGGGCGCGCCCCGCAAGGGGCTGCGGTTCGTCTTTTCCGGCGACAGTGCGCCCTGCCCGGCGCTGGAGCAGGCGGCGCAGGGCGCAGACCTGCTGCTCTGCGATGCCACCTATGCTCTGCCGGAGCAGCAGGAGCAGGCCGCGCAGTGGGGGCACAGCACCTTTGGACAGAGCGCGGCGCTGGCGGCAAAGGCCGGGGCAAAGCGGCTGTGGCTGGTGCACTATTCCCCCATGATCACCGACCCGGAGGAGCAGCTTGCACAGGCACAAAGCATCTTCCCGGCGGCAGAATGCGGCTTTGACGGCAAACGCATCACCCTGCATTACGAGGAGAACGAGGAATGAAGCTGACACTTGACCCCGGGGCAGCTGCCCTGCTGGATGCCCTGCACGGGGCGGGCTACGCAGCCTATGCCGTGGGCGGCTGCGTGCGGGACAGTCTTTTGAGGCGCACCGCCCACGACTGGGATCTGTGCACCAGCGCCCTGCCGCAGCAGGTGATGGAACTGTTCGGGGCAGAGCAGTGCATCCCCACCGGGTTGCAGCACGGCACGGTCACCATTAAATACGGCGGGCAGCTGTACGAGACTACCACCTTTCGCACCGAGGGCAGCTATACCGATGGCCGTCACCCGGACGCAGTGCAGTTTGTACCGGACGTGCGGGAGGATCTTGCCCGGCGGGATTTTACCATCAACGCCATGGCGTATAATGAAGCTGAGGGTCTGGTAGACCCCTTTGGCGGGCAAAAAGACCTGCAAAATGGTCTGCTGCGGGCGGTGGGTGAGCCGCAGCAGCGGTTTACCGAGGACGCGCTGCGCATTCTGCGGCTGTACCGCTTTGCCGCAAGGTTCGGCTTTGCGCTGGACGCAGTCACCGCCCGGGCGGCGCGGCAGCTGGCACCGCACTTGGACTGCATCTCTGCCGAGCGCATTCAGGAGGAGCTGGCAAAGCTGCTGGCAGCTCCGCAGCCGGGGGCGTATCTGGAGCCCGCCGTGCTGGCGGTGGTGCTGCCGGAGTTGACCCCGGCGGCACTGGATGCCGCAAGGCCGGTGGTGGATGCCTGCCCGGCGGGAGAGGAAAACCTGCCGGTGCGCTGGGCGGCGCTGCTGGGTGCGCTGGGCGAGGCCGACACCCGCCGGGTACTCAAACGGCTGCGCTGCTCAAACGCCTGTATCGAGGAGACCGCAGTGCTGGTGCGGGAAGCGGCAGGGGAGGGCGTGTGCAGAAGTTTCTCCGAGGACCGTCCGCTGGGGTGGGACCCTGCTGCCGCAGGCAGTAGGGCGGGCGATGGAATGGCCCGATTCGTGTCCGAGGAGAAAGCTTCCGCACACACCGGTGATATCCCCCTCCGGCAGCTTTTAGGGCGATATGGGCTGTGCACCGTGGAGCGGCTGTGTGTGCTGTGCGCGGCGCTGCAACCGCAGGCTGCCCCGGCCTGTGCCCTTGCGGCACAGCGGGCGCGGCAGCTGGAAGCCGACGGCGTATGCTGCCGGGTGAGCCAGCTGGCGGTAAACGGACGCGACCTGATGGCGGCGGGCATTCCGGCAGGCCCTGCGCTGCGCCGGGTGCTGGAAGCGCTGCTGGACGGTGTGATACGCGCAGAATACCCCAATGAAAAACCGGCGCTGCTGGCTGCGGCGCAGAAAATTATAGCGTCTTGACAAGCGGTTTATGCTGCGGTAGTATTATACTACTGCTTTAGTATGTTGAACCCATAAAAGGAGAATCTATGACCACTCAGAACCCTGCAAACCGTTCCCGCGCCCTCATTGCCATGAGCGGCGGCGTGGATAGCTCGGTGGCGGCCTGTCTGATGCAGCAGGCGGGCTACGACTGCACCGGCATCACCATGCGGCTCACCCACAACGAAACGCTGGGCCAGTCCGGCTACCAGACCTGCTGCTCGGAGAAAGATATCGAGGATGCCGCCGAGGTGGCTTTTGCGCTGGATATGCCGTATCAGGTGCTGGATTTTACCGCCGACTTCCGGGCGCAGATCATTGAAAAATTTATCCGCGTCTACGAGGCGGGCGGCACCCCCAACCCCTGCATCGACTGCAATAAATATATGAAGTTCCGCCACCTGCTGGACTGGGCCGCAGAGCACGGCATAGAGTATGTGGTCACCGGCCACTACGCCCGGGTGGAGCAGGACGCAGCCACCGGCCGCTGGCTGCTGAAAAAGGGTTTGGACGAGGGCAAGGATCAGAGCTATGTGCTGTATAACCTTACGCAGGAGCAGCTGGCGCATATCCGCCTGCCGCTGGGGGCGCTGCACAAGACTGAGGTGCGAAAGATCGCGCAGGAGCACAGCTTTATCAACGCCCAGAAGCACGACAGTCAGGATATCTGCTTTGTGCCGGATGGCGACTACGCCCGCTTTATGGAGCAGTTTACCGGCAAGCACTACCCCGCCGGAGATTTTCTGGATCAGAGCGGCAAGGTGGTGGGCACCCACAGCGGCGCGGTGCGCTACACACTGGGGCAGCGCAAGGGGCTTGGCCTTGCGCTGGGTACACCGGTGTACGTCTGCGGCAAGGATATGCAGGCCAATACCGTTACGGTTGGGCCGGAAAGCGAACTGTTTGACCGCATCGTTTACGCAGAGGATGTGAACTGGATCGCCATTCCGGCGCTGACCGGGCCGCTGCGGGTCACCGCCCGCACCCGGTATCATCAGGCCGAGCAGCAGGCCACCGTTTACCCCGCAGAGAACGGTTTCCGGCTGGAATTTGACCAGCCCCAGCGTGCCCCCACCCCGGGGCAGGCTGCCGTGCTGTATCAGGGTGATGTGGTGCTGGGCGGCGGCACCATCACCCGCGTAGAAAAGTAAGGAGAACAAAATGCAGGATCAGTATTCCCGCACCCAGCTGCTGCTGGGTGCAGAGGCTATGGAAAAGCTGCACCACGCCCGGGTGGCAGTGTTTGGCATCGGCGGCGTGGGCGGCTATACGGTGGAGGCGCTGGCACGCAGCGGCGTGGGCGCACTGGATCTGATCGATGACGATAAGGTCTGCCTGACCAACCTCAACCGTCAGATCATCGCCACCCGCAGCACGGTGGGACAATATAAGGTGGATGTAGCGGAACAGCGCATCCACGATATCGACCCCAACATCAAGGTGACCACCCACCGGTGCTTCTTTGGCCCGGAGACGCAGGACGATTTCGATTTTACCCAGTACGACTATGTGGTGGATGCCATCGACACCGTTACCGGCAAGCTGGCGCTGGTGATGAAGTGCAAGGAGGCGGGCACCCCCATCATCTGCTCCATGGGCGCAGGCAACAAGATGGACCCCACCCGCTTTGAGGTGACCGATATCTACAAGACCTCGGTGTGCCCGCTTGCCAAGGTGATGCGGATCGAGTGCCGCAAGCGCAAGATCAAGCACCTGAAGGTGGTCTACTCCAAGGAGCCTGCCATGACTCCCATCGAGGATGACTCCATCAGCTGCAAGAACCACTGCATCTGTCCCCCGGGCACCCAGCGCAAGTGCACCGCACGGCGCACCGTGCCGGGCTCCAACGCCTTTGTACCCTCGGTGGCCGGTCTGATCATCGGCGGCGAGGTCGTCAAAGACCTTGTGGGCTTTGTACCGCTGAAGGGGTAAGGATACCAAAAGCCACCGGCATCTGCAAAAATGTGCAGATGCCGGTGGCTTTTTTGCACGCAGCAACGTTTCATAACATAAAATTGCAACCAATTTGCAATTTGGTATTGCAATTGGGAAGCATATCGTGTATAATCTTCCCTGCACGAAAATGCAAACTGATTGCAAATTATTGAGAGACGACCCCCTGCGGGTCTTTGGAGCGATTATTTATGGAACTGTTTCTGGATGTTCTGGGCGAAACTCTGGTGGATACCGCCAAGATGCTGCCCTTTCTGTTTTTGGCCTATCTGCTGATCGAGTATATCGAGCACCGCCACGGCGAGCGCATCGAGACGCTGCTGGCGGGCGGCGGGCGCTGGGGCGCTGTGCCGGGCGCAGTGCTGGGCTGTGTGCCGCAGTGCGGCTTCTCCGCCATTGCGTCCAACTTCTACGCCTCCCGGGTCATTACGCTGGGCACGCTGATGGCAGTGTACCTTGCCACCAGCGATGAAGCTATCCCGCTGCTGGTGTCCATGCCCGCCTACTGGGATAAGCTGGCCGTCCTGATGGTCATCAAGGTGCTGTACGCCATCGTGGTGGGCTTTGTGCTGGATTTTGTGCTGCGGGGCGTGCTGCCCAAGGGGCTGCGGGGCGGCTACACCGGCCATGCGGACGAGGTGGACTGCCACGAGGAGCACAGCGATGCCGAGGGCAACGAAAAGCCCATCTGGCAGGCAGCGCTGCGCCACACGCTGGAGATCTTTGTGTTCATCTTCGTGTTCAGTCTGGTGTTCGGCATGATCGTGGAAGGCGTGGGCGAGGACGTATTCGCCGAAGTGCTGGGCGGCATGGGCTTTTTCCAGCCGGTGGTGGCAGCTCTGGTGGGCTTGATCCCCAACTGCGCCGCCAGCGTGCTGCTGACCCAGCTGTATGTGGAAGGTGCGCTGCGCTTTTCCAGCCTTGTGGCGGGGCTGTGCACCGGTGCGGGTGTGGGCTTGGCTGTGCTGTGGCGCGCCAACCCCTCGTGGAAGCAGAACCTCTTCATCACCGGCCTGACATGGGCCGCCGGTGCCTTTGTGGGCGTAGCCATGCAGGTAGTCGTGGCGGTGTTTGCCTGACTTCCCGTGAAGAAAACGATTTGAAATGCGCTCCGCGTTTGCTTTGCGCATAAGCTAAGGAAATATTATTTTTAATTTTGGGGTTCAGAAACGCCTGCGGGCGTTTCTGAACCCCTTTTTCACAGGTGGGGTCGTGGAGGAAAACGGCATTTGCAGCGCCGCTTTCTGCGAAAGCGCGGCGCTGCGGGAAAGGTTGCATCTTGTCTTTACGACCCTTTCCGCGACAAACGCCCAATATCAAAAGAAGTTTCCACTATATTCGCCCAGAGCGTAAGCGGAGGGCATTTTTGATATTCCCCCTCTCCCGCTGGACTTTGAAATGTGTTATACTGGGAGAAAACGATGCACACAGGAGAGATGACCATGCAATACAAGATTCTGGCAAGCGATTACGACAACACGCTGATGCCCTTTGGCGAGGCGAAGCCCCGCCCGGCGGTGGTAAAGGCTGTAAAAAAGCTGCAGGCCGCCGGGGGCAAGTTCGTGCTCAGCACCGGCCGTTCCTATCCGGCCATCCGGGATAAAAACCAGCTGGGCGGCATCCGGTACGACTACGCCATCACCTGCAACGGTGCCTGCGTGGTGGACAGGCAGGGCAACGTGATAGCCGAGCATCCGCTTACCAGCGAGGAAATGTATGTGCTGGTGGATTTCTGCGAGGATTATAACTACCCGCTGCAATTCAACTTCCGGGATGCTTATTACGCCTACTGCGAGTACGAGTATCTGCACGCGTGCTATCAGATGATGAACAGCCCCGGGCTGGACTGCGTGGACGGCGAGGATCAGGACAGGCATCTTCTGGATATGCCCCACGCTGCCTTTGCCGCCATGCCGCCGCAGGAGGTGGAACGCTTCCACGAAAAATACGGCTACCTTGGCCTGCACTGGATGCAGACGGGCGCGCAGAACGCGGACGGCTACTGCTACTACGATATCGTGCGCGGCGGCATGGATAAGGGCGTAGGGCTTGCCGACCTGTGCGCACAGATGGGGCTTACGCTGGCGGATGCCGTGGCTGTGGGCGATTCTGCCAACGATGTGGGGATGCTGAAAGTCGCGGGCCTGAGTGCCTGTATGGCAAACGGCACCCCGGACGCCAAGGCCGCTGCCGACCGGATCATCGGGGACGTGCGGGAGGACGGCGTGGCGGCGCTGATCGAGGAGCTGTGGTTCGATGGCCCCCGCGCGGAGCCCTCCGGCAAAGATTTTGGCTCCGCATGGGGCACTATTGAAAGCGCAGGCGGCAGCTTATGAGCTTTGCACCGGTGTACGATGACCGCAGCCGGGCGCTGATCTTGGGTACATGGCCCAGCCCCAAAAGCCGGGAGATGGCCTTTTACTACGGCCATCCGCAAAACCGGTTCTGGCCGCTGCTGGCGGCGCTGACCGGGGAGCCGCTGCCCGCGCGGGAGGATATCGCCGCCAAAAAGCAGCTGCTTCTGCGCCACGGGCTGGCGCTGTGGGATACGCTGGAAAGCTGCACCATCACCGGCGCGTCGGATGCGTCCATCCGGGATGTGGTGCCCAACGATATCGCCGGGCTGCTGCGCAAGGCGCCTATCCGGGCGGTGTTCTGCAACGGCGCTACAGCCTACCGCATCTACACAAAATATCAGCAGCCGCTTACCGGCATCCCGGCTGTCCGTCTGCCCAGTACAAGCCCCGCCAACGCCGCCTGCAACCCCGCCCGGCTGGAGGAGCTTTGGGGCGCTGTGCTGGCGGACTGGATCGTAAAATGATGACAAGGCTGTAAATTCTTTTGCGGGATACTTGCGTTTTTTTGCGGACGTTGTATTATGGATATCATAAGGGGCGCACTGCCCCGGACAAGGAGAAATGACCATGAGCAAGATCATCCGCACCCAAAAGCCCAGCGTGCTGCCCTTTTATGCGGCTGCGCTGGTGTTCGTGGTGCTGTGCGCGGTGCTGCCGGTATACAAATTATGGGCGCTGCTGGTGGCGCTGGGCGGTGCCGCCGTGGCCTTTGGCGTGGCACAAAAAAATTGCCCGCCCCGGGTGGTGGAGCACGAAGTACCCTTCCACACCGGTGTGGAGGATGTAGACCAGATGTTGACCGACATCCAGCAAAAGCTGGACACCCTGCACGCACTGAACGAGGCGCTGCCCGACCCGCAGCTGTCTGCCGCTATGACCCGCATGGAAAAGGCGGGCCGCTCCATCGTGGAGGCCGTGGAGACAAACCCCGCCAAGGCAAAGCAGGTGCGCCGGTTTGCCAACTACTACCTGCCGGACGCCGTAAACGTTTTGCAGCAATATGCAAAGCTTGCAAAGCAGGGTGTGCGGGGCGAGAACGCCGCCGCCATCCGTGCCGAGGTGGAGCACAACGCCGCTTCGATTGCCACCGCTTTTGAAAACCAGCTGGATGCCCTGTACGCGGCAGAGAGCATGGACCTGTCCGCAGACCTGACCGTTTTGCAGAATATGCTGAAAGGGCAGGGTCTGAGCAAGTAAAATCAGAATATCCCCTCGGGATTTTGAAAGGAAGGAATCACTTATGGCTGACAATACCCTGAATTTTGATCTGGATGCCCCCGCAGTGCCCACCCTGACGCTGGACCCTACCCCCGCTGCTGTGCCGCAGGAGGAAAAGCCCGCCGCTGCCCCTGCCCCGGAAGCACAGGTGAACCTGACCCCCGAGGAACAGGCCATGGTGGATCAGTTTGCCCAGAAGATCGACATCACCAACAGCCAGCAGGTGCTGCAGTACGGCTCTGCCTGCCAGAAGAAGATCGGCGATTTCTCCGAGGCTGCCCTCTCCAAGGTGTCCACCAAGGATCTGGGCGAGGTGGGCGATATGATCACCGACCTCATCGGTGAGCTGAAGAGCTTTGACGCCAACGAGGAACAGCAGAAGGGCATCATGGGCTTCTTCAAGAAGAAAACCAGCCAGCTGGACGCCCTCAAGACCAAGTACGACAAGACCGAGACCAACGTGGAAAAGATCCAGTCCATGCTGGAAGCCCATCAGGTGCAGCTGCTCAAGGATATTGCCATGCTGGACAAGATGTACGAGCTGAACATGGCCTACTTCAAGGAGCTGAGCATGTATATCCTTGCCGGCAAGAAAAAGCTGGCCGATGTGCGCGCCAACGAATTGCAGCAGGCCATGGACAAGGCCAAAGCATCCGGCCTGCCGGAGGACGCACAGGCTGCCCGCGATCTTGCCGACCAGTGCGAGCGCTTTGAGAAAAAGCTGTATGATCTGGAACTGACCCGCAACATCAGCCTGCAGATGGGCCCCCAGATCCGTCTGCTGCAGAACAACAACACCATGATGGCAGAAAAGATCCAGTCCACCATCGTGAACACCATCCCGCTGTGGAAGAACCAGATGGTGCTGGCACTGGGTCTGGCACACAGCCAGCAGGCCATGCAGGCAGAGCGTGCCGTGACCAACATGACCAACGATCTGCTGAAGAAGAACGCCGAGGCGCTGAAGCTGGGCACCATCGAGACCGCCAAGGAGAGCCAGCGCGGCATCGTGGATATCGAGACCCTGCAGCAGACCAACAAGAGCCTGATCGAGACGCTGGACGAACTGAACAAGATCCAGAGCGAGGGACGCGCAAAGCGTGCCGCCGCCGAGCAGGAACTGACCCGCATCGAGGACGAACTGAAAACCAAAATGATGGAGATCCGGAGCTGAAATGGCAAACGCTGATTTTTCTCAGAACAAACAAACCGCTCCCGGCGGCTTTGACGCGGGCAGCTACCGCGAAAAAGCCCAGCCGGAGCAGACCGTAAGGCTGACGCCCCGCCAGCAGAAGCTGGCCGCACTGGAAGCAAAGCTGCCCGCAGCGCTTTCCACCCGGGCGGCGGCGCTGGCTTTGAGCGTGGTGGTGATGCTGGCCGCTTTTTTCGGCTTTGGCAGCGCCAAGCTGCGCGGCAAATACAACACCGCCCGCCAGTGGTTCACCGCAGGGGTCGCCGCCGACAACGGCTATAACCTGATCGAAGAGCTGACTACCCGGGAGAATACGGCGGCGAATATCCTTACCACCGCCTCCAACACCCTTGGCGCAGACAGTGCCGAGGTGCTGGCTGCACAGACTGCGCTGAACGATTTCACCGCTTGCCTGCAAGCGGTGCAGAACGGCGGCAAAAGCCAATCGCTGACCTCGCTGCCCTATTATCAGGGCAGCACGATGCACGCACTGTATCAGGCCGACCAGGCACTGGGCACTGCCATCGACCAGCTGTATGCAAAATTGCAGGAGCAGGCCGCCGACCCCATGAAGATGGGCGCAGTGCAGGGGCAGTACGGCCAGTTCAACAGCGCAGCCACCATCATTGGTACTTTGCAGTACAATACGGCGGTGTATGAATATCAGAAAGAAGTCGGCGGCTTCCCGGCCAGTGTGCTGGGAGTTTTGTCCGGCGTGAAGGAGGTTGAGCCCTTCGCATGAAAAACTTTGCAAAACGCATCAGCGCACTGGTACTGGCCGTGGTGGTCAGTGCGGCAGTGCTGTGCCCGGCGGCTTTTGCCGCCCAGCTGCCCAGCCTGCCCAAAGACCAGTGCGTGGTGGACGATGCCGGTGTGCTGAGCAGCAGCACCGTGCAGACTATCACTGAACTGAACGCACAGCTGGAATCCAGCTGCAGCGGCGCACAGATCGGTGTACTGACAGTAGAATACACGGGTAATGATTCCACAGAGGATTACGCCACACAGGCTTTCAATGCATGGGGCATCGGCTCGTCCTCTCAGAACAACGGTGTTCTGATTTTACTGGTGATGGAATCGGCGCAGTACACGGACGGCGACTACTACCTGACCTACGGCGATGGTTTCCGCAACACCACGCTGGCAAAGCAGTCCAGCGCCATCGCCCAGACCATGGAGGATCAGTTCGCCGCAAAGGATTATGACGGCGCAGTGACCACCTGTGCCCGGAACGTGGCTAACACCATCGCGGACATCTACGGGGTCAGCCTTTCCGGCAGCGTGGGCAACGGCAGCACCGTGCAGCCCGGCTATCAGGGCAGCCAGAGCAGCGGCGGCAGCACCCTGACCGATATCCTGACCCTTGTGGTCGGCGCTGTGCTGCTCATTGTCATCATCCGGTCAATGGCCTATGTTTTTGCCAGCCCCTGCGGCTGGCTGTGGTGCTTCGGCGGCCCGCGGCCTCCCCGCAGACGTCGCGGCCCGCCGCCGCCCCCGCCGGGCGGCTTCTACGGCGGCCCCCGCGGGCCCCGGCCTCCGCGCGGCGGCGGCTTTGGCGGCATGGGCGGCGGCTCCTTCGGGGGCGGTGCCGGGCGCGGCGGTTTCGGCGGCGGCAGCTTTGGCGGCGGCTTCGGTGGTATGGGCGGCGGTTCCAGCCACGGCGGCGGCGGTGGCCGTGGGCGGTAATGAAAATAAAAAGAGAAAGGCAGTGGCTTTACCCTTGCCTTTCTCTTTTTTATGCCTTTTATCGTGAATGAAATTCATTTGACAAAACAATTTTTGTAACTTATACTGGATGACATCACGAAAAAATAAAGGAAGTATCTGTCATGCTGACTCTGGATAAGATCTACCACGCCGCCTTTGTGCTGAAGGACGTGGCGAGAAAGACCGACCTCATCGAAGCCCCCAAGCTGTCCAAGGACTGCCAGCTGTACCTTAAAACCGAGAACCTGCAGGCCACCGGCAGCTTTAAGGTGCGGGGCGCTTACTATAAGATCAGCCAGCTTTCCGAGGAGGAGAGCGCCAAGGGCGTCATTGCCTGCTCTGCGGGCAACCATGCGCAGGGCGTGGCGCTGGCGGCTACCCGGCGCGGCATCCGCAGCATCGTCTGTATGCCGGACGGTGCGCCCCTGATGAAGGTGGAGAACACCAAAAATCTGGGCGCGGAGGTCTGCCTTGTGCCCGGCACCTACGACGAAGCCCACGACAAGGCCGTGCAGCTGCAAAAGGAGTACGACATGACCTTTATCCACCCCTACGATGACGAGCAGGTCATTGCCGGGCAGGGCACCATCGGCTTGGAGATCCTTGACCAGCTGCCGGATGTGGACGCTGTGGTGGTGCCGGTGGGCGGCGGCGGACTGATCTCCGGCATTGCCTTT
Source organism: uncultured Faecalibacterium sp. (assembly GCA_934525325.1). Lineage (GTDB taxonomy): Bacteria > Bacillota > Clostridia > Oscillospirales > Ruminococcaceae > Faecalibacterium. The sequence goes on along the minus strand of CAKSZE010000014.1, from coordinate 12,598 downwards.
GCCATCAAGACTCTGCGCCCGGAGGTCAAGGTGTACGGCGTACAGGCCGAGGGTGCTCCCAGTATGTACCGCAGCCTGCACGAGCACAAGTACCAGACCCTGAAGGCTGCTTCCACCTTTGCGGACGGCATTCAGGTCAAGACCCCGGGCGAGTTGACCTACCAGCTGTGCGAGCAGTATGTGGACGATATCGTCACCGTGACCGAGGACGAGACCGCAGCGGCTATCCTTTCCCTGATGGAGAACCAGAAGCTGGTGGCCGAGGGTGCAGGCGCTGTGCCGGTGGCGGCAGTGCTGTTCCACAAGCTGCCGGTGGAGGGCAAAAAGGTGGCCTGCGTCATCTCCGGCGGCAACATTGATGTGAATATCCTGAACCGCGTCATCACCCGTGGTCTTGTCATGAGCGGCCGCAAGGCAAACCTGACCATTGCACTGGAGGACAAGCCCGGCCAGCTGAAAAAGGTGGCCGAGGTGGTGTCCCGCTGCGGCAGCAATGTGGTGTCGGTGCAGCATGACGGCTCCGACCCCAATATGCCCATCTCCAGCTGCTTCCTCAAGCTGACGCTGGAGACCCGCGACGCCGCCCAGATCGAGCAGATCCGCACCGAGCTGACCAAGGCCGGTTTCCAGCTGGTCAGCGAGCGGGTGTAAGTTGACTCTAAACTTGAAGTAATATAGAGGAGAAAATATACTATGAAAGTCGTTTCTACCACCAACGCACCTGCCGCCATCGGCCCTTACAGTCAGGCACTGGATCTGGGTAATATGGTGTTTGTGTCCGGGCAGATCCCGGTAGACCCCGCCACCGGCACCATGGCCGATACCGTGGAGCAGCAGGCCGCCCAGAGCCTTGCAAACCTGAAAGCGATTCTGGCCGAGGCCGGTCTGACCATGAACAATGTGGTCAAGACGGTGATCTTTCTGGCTGACATCAACGATTTTGCCGCAGTAAACGCAGAGTACGCCAAGGCCTTTGCCGAGCCGTTCCCCGCCCGCAGCTGCGTGCAGGTGGCAGCCATCCCCAAGGGCGCAAAGCTGGAGATCGAGTGCATCGCCGTGCGGGACTGAGCGAATAAATAAGACAAGAAAAACGGGACACCGGAGCATCCTAAGACGCTTCGGTGTCCCGTTTTTTGGCATTACGTTCGGAAAACCGGTTTTTACTTCTGCACACCGGCTTCGCATTGCTCGATGAACTGCTTGGCTACCCGGGGACTGCGGCCACCGGCACGCAGGGCAAAGGCTTCGGCCTTGAGCAGCAGCTGCTCGGTGGGCATCTGGATGTTGTGCTGCTTGGCAAGCTGCTCCAGAATGGTCTCGAACCGGGCTTTCTCAGGCCGCTGGAAGGTGACCGTCAGGCCGAACCGGGCAGAAAGGCTCATCAGCTCCTGCCGGGTGTCGGCTTCGTGAATATCATCGCCGGTGCGGTCCGAGAGGGTCTCCTTGATGAGGTGGCGGCGGTTGGAGGTGGCGTACACTGCAATGTTCTGGGCACGTCCGCCTACGCTGCCTTCCAGAATAGCCTTCAGGGCGGCAAAGTTGTCGTCGTTGGCGGTAAAGCTCAGGTCGTCGATGAACAAAATGAACTTGAGCGGGTTTGCCGCCAGCTTATCCATCAGGTCGGGGATCTGGTACAGCTGATTCTTTTTTACCTCTACCAGCCGCAGCCCCTCGGGCGCAAACTCGTTGGCAATGGCCTTTACGGCGCTGGATTTGCCGGTACCGGCATCACCGTACAGCAGCACATTGTTGGCGGGCATTCCCGCCAGCAAAGCCTTGGTGTTGGCAATCACCTTTTCCCGTTCCTTCTCGTAGCCGGGCAGCTCGGAAAGGCGCTGCGGGTCGGGGTACTTTACCGGCACAAGCTGACCGTTTTCCACCGTGAATACATGGTGCTTGGCAAACATACCGTAGCCCTTTTTGCCCACCTCGCTCATGCGCTGGGCGTAGGCGGCGGCAAGGTCAAGCTCACTGGTCTGCCACCGGGGCAGGAAAGCCAGTTCCGGCCGCTGCGCCTGCTCCGAGTAGGCGGTCTGGAACAGCTCGTCCAGCGTCAGCCCGCACAGCTGCTGCAAAAACTGCAGCTCGCTGTCCAAAGCGCTTTGCAGCAGCGCGTCCAGCTGCCCGGCAGCGGCCTGCCGCACACAGATGGTCTCGGTCTCCAGCACGGCATTGCTCAGGTAGCTGCTCCAGTTGGTGGTGTACTCAAACAGTGCGGCCTCAAAGGAGGCTACGGCATCGCACACCGGGCCGTAGGAGGTGCTGCCGGCCTCCATGCGGTCGGTCAGATCTAAAAGCTTTGCCACAACGGGGTCGTTCAGCAGGGCGCGGAACACAACAAGCCCATGCAGATGGGCATTCCATTCTCTTAATTTCATAGGTTGATCCCTTTTCCTCTCCATGCACATACCCTACAAAACGCAGGTACGCGGATATCAAAAGTATACAGCGGTTCAGGCTGGGATGCAAGGGGGTGTTAAAAATGCTTCATCTTTGGGCTGATTCAGGTTACAAATTGTCGATTGACAAAAGCCCGCTTTATAGTATAATTTACATCAACAAATGCGCAGATGGGAAAAAGTACCACACGATCCCCACTGTTCAGAGAGCTGCCGTCTGGTGCAAGGCAGTCAGCGTTTCGTGCGGAAAATCATCCCGGAGCAGCCTGCCCAACGGGTGCAAACCCTTGTAAGCAGCGCCGGTTGCAGCCGTTACCGTGCAGGGCTTTGTTGGAAGCCCGTGAGAGGGTGTGCACAGCACGCCAACGAGAGTGGTACCGCAGAGAGCTTGATGTTACAAGGTCTTTGTCTCTTGAAGGAAGCAGGGGACAAGGGCTTTTTCTTTTTCGAAAGCTCTCCCCGAGGGAATGGATAAGAAGTGGAACAGGAATAGGAGCAACACCATGCAGTTGAATGGTTCTCAGATCTTTGTAGAGGTCCTGTGCGAGCAGGGAGTGGACACTCTTTTTGGCTACCCCGGCGGCGCGGTGCTGAACCTTTACGACGAACTGTATAAGAATACCGACCGCATCACCCATGTGCTTACCGCCCACGAGCAGGGCGCAGCCCATGCAGCGGACGGCTACGCCCGCGCCACCGGCCGTACCGGCGTGGTGCTGGCTACCAGCGGCCCGGGTGCTACCAATCTGGTCACCGGCATTGCCACCGCCTATATGGACTCGGTGCCCATGGTGGCCTTTACCGGCAACGTGCCCACCGGCGGCATCGGCAGGGACAGCTTTCAGGAAGCGTACATCGAGGGCATCACCCTGCCCATCACAAAGCATAACTTCACGGTGCGCCGGGTAGAGGACTTGGCCGACACCATGCGGGCAGCTTTCCGCATTGCGCAGAGCGGCCGCAAAGGCCCGGTGCTGGTGGATATCCCCAAGGACGTGACCGCAGCAGTGTGCGAGTTCACCCCCAAGCAGCCGGAGCCTATCCGTACCGTGACCACCTATAATGAGGAACAGGTGCACTGGGCGGCAGACCTCATCAACGCTGCACAGCGCCCGCTGGTGTACTTTGGCGGCGGCGTGCGCAGCGCAGCCAGCTGCCAGCCGTTGCGGGATCTGCTGCACAAGGCGGAGATTCCCGCCACCTACACCCTGATGGCGGCAGGCGTTGTGCCCTACGGCGACCCGATGAATCTGGGAATGCTGGGTATGCACGGCTGCTACACCTCCAACCGGGCGGTGGCAGAGTGCGACGTGCTCATCGCAGTGGGCACCCGCTTTTCCGACCGTGTGGCGCTGAACCCCAAGACCTTTGCCAAAAACGCCACCATCATCCAGATCGACATTGACGCCAGTGAGCTGGGCAAGAACGTGGACGTGGATCTTTCCATCGTGGGCGATGCAGCCTATGTGCTGAACGCCATGCTGCCCCAGATCAAGCCCGCCAAGCACCCGGACTGGATGAAGATGATCCAGAGCTGGCAGGCACAGGACTACCATCCCGTGTCCGACCCTACCCGGCTGATGCCCCATCAGGTCATCGGCGAGGTGTGCAACCAGTGCGGCCCCGAGGCTGTGTACGTTACCGACGTGGGTCAGCACCAGATGTGGGCGGCGCAGTACCTGCGCCACACCAAGAGCCGCGGTTTTATCACCAGCGGCGGCCTTGGCACCATGGGCTTTGGCTACGGTGCCGCCATTGGCGCCCAGATGGCACTGGGACGCCAGCAGCGTGTGGTGATGTTCACCGGCGACGGCTCCTTCCACATGAACCTGAACGAAGCCTGCACCGCCGTCAGCTACGAGCTGCCCATCATCACAGTCATCTTCAATAACTCGGTACTGGGCATGGTGCGCCAGTGGCAGACCAGCTTTTACGGCAAGCGCTACAGCCAGACCGACCCCCACCGCAAGACCGATTTTGTCAAGCTGGCAGAGGGCTTTGGCTTGAAGGGCTACCGCTGCACCAACCTGCCGGAGTTTCAGGAAGCCTTTGCAGATGCCCTGCAGCAGAAAGGCCCCACATGGATCGAGTGCATCATCGACAAGGACGAAAAGGTGCTGCCCATGATCCCCGGCGGCGGCGATATCAACGACATCATCATGGAATAAGGAGGACACAGCATCATGGAATCTGATCAGCGCAGGGTCATCAGCCTGCTGGTGGACAACCAGAGCGGCGTTCTGGCCCGGGTGTCCAACCTGTTCTGCCGCCGCGGCTTCAACATCGACAGCCTTACGGTGTCCGCCACCAACGACCCGGCAGTCAGCCGCATCACGGTGACCATTACCAGCGACGAAAAGGCGTTGCAGCAGCTGGTATTGCAGACCGAGCGTCTGGAGGTCACCCGGCAGGTGTTCGTACTGGATAGCGAAAATTCACTGGAGCGGGAGCTGCTGCTGCTCAAGGTGGAATCGGACGTGCACAACCGCACGGAGCTGCGGGAGATCGCCTGCATCTACAAGGCAAAGATCATTGATCTTTCCCCGGACAGCATGGTGTTTGAACTCATCGGCCGGCCGGACAAGCTGGACGCATTCTTAAAAATGTTCGAGGGCTACAACATCCTTGAGCAGTGCCGCACTGGCGTTACCGCACTGGAGCGCGGCGGGATGCACCAGCATATCCAGAAGCCGCCGCAGGAGGTGCGCTCCGTCCAGCTGCCCCCGCCGGGCGCAAGACGGGCATAAATCAAATTGCTTTTCCGCTCAGGGTGAGCGAAAGATAGAACAGAGCATACAAGACCGGAAGATAAACCAACCAGAAAAAGTAAAAGGAGAATAACGATTATGGCTATCAAGAAATACTACGATTCCGACTGCAACCTCGGCGTGCTGGACGGCAAGACCGTCGCTGTCATCGGCTTCGGCAGCCAGGGTCATGCACACTCTGAGAATCTGGCCGAGAGCGGCGTCAACGTTGTGGTCGGCCTGCGCAAGGGCTCTGCCCACTGGGCAAAGGCTTCTGAGTTCGCTGCCACCCACGAAAACTTCAAGGTGATGGAAGTGGAAGAGGCTGCCAAGGCCGGTGACGTTGTCATGATGCTGGTGCCCGACGAACTGTGCGCCGATATCTACAACACCCAGGTCGCTCCTTACATGACCGAGGGCAAGGCACTGGCCTTTGCACACGGCTTCAACATCCACTTCAAGACCATCACCGCCCCCAAGAACGTGGACGTCATCATGATCGCTCCCAAGGGCCCCGGCCACATCGTGCGCCGCCTGTACACCGAGGGCGAGGGCTGCCCCTCTCTGATCTGCGTGGAGCAGGACTACACCGGTAAGGCCAAGGACATCGCTCTGGCTTATGCTTCCGGCATCGGCGCAGGCCGTGCAGGCATCCTGCAGACCACCTTCAAGGAGGAGACCGAGACCGATCTGTTCGGCGAGCAGGCCGTGCTGTGCGGCGGCGTTTCCGAGCTGATCCACGCCGGTTTCGATACGCTGGTGGAGGCCGGCTACGAGCCCGAGATGGCTTACTTTGAGACCTGCCACGAGATGAAGCTGATCGTTGACCTGATCAACGAGGGCGGCTTCTCCAAGATGCGCTACTCCATCTCCAACACCGCTGAGTACGGCGACTACCGCACCGGCAAGCGCCTGATCACCGAGGAGACCCGCAAGGAGATGAAGAAGGTCCTGACCGAGATCCAGGACGGCACCTTTGCTTCCGAGTTCCTGACCGAGATGAGCCCCAAGGGCGGCCGCAAGGTGCACTTCCTTGCCAAGCGCCGTATGGAGGCTGAGCTGCCCATCGAGAAGGTGGGCGCTGAGCTGCGCAGCATGATGAGCTGGCTGAAGAAGTAAGAGGAGAACCCTCTCAGGCCGCCTTTTGGCGGCAGCTCCCCCGAAAGGGGGAGCTTTTGTTGAAAATGGGAACCTTGTAGTCCCTCCGTGACGGAGAGGGTTTTATCAGAAAAGAGGAATAAACCATGAGAAGTGACAACGTGACCAAGGGCTCGGAGCGCGCGCCCAACCGCAGCCTGTTTTATGCACTGGGCTATACCCCGGAGGAGCTGGAGCGCCCGCTCATCGGCGTGGTGAGCGCCCACAGCGAGATCGTGCCCGGCCACATGAATCTGGACAAGATCGCTGATGCCGTCAAGGCCGGTGTGCAGATGGCAGGCGGCACACCCATCCTGATCCCCGCCATCGGTGTATGCGACGGCATTGCTATGGGTCATGTGGGCATGAAGTACTCTCTGGCCTCCCGTGAGCTGATCTGCGACAGCGTGGAGACCATGCTGATGGCACACCAGCTGGACGGCCTTGTGCTGGTGCCCAACTGCGATAAGATCGTGCCCGGCATGGTGATGGCAGCGGTGCGCATGGATGTGCCCGCCGTGGTCTGCTCCGGCGGCCCCATGCTGGCCGGCAGCTACGGCGGCGAGGAAGTGAGCCTTTCCAAGATGTTCGAGGCCGTGGGTGCTTATAAGGCCGGTATGATCACCGACGAGCAGCTGGAGGACTGCACCTGCAACTGCTGCCCCAGCTGCGGCAGCTGCTCCGGTATGTACACCGCCAACAGCATGAACTGCCTGTGCGAGGCCATTGGCATCGCCCTGCCCGGCAACGGCACCATCCCGGCTGTGTACTCCAAGCGTCTGCAGCTGGCAAAGCACGCCGGCATGGCTGTGATGGAGATGGTGCGCAAGGGCATCACCGCACGCCAGATCATCAACGAGCGCTCTATCCGCAATGCGCTGACCTGCGATATGGCGCTGGGCTGCTCCACCAACACGGTGTTGCACCTGCTGGCTATCGCCTACGAAGCCGGTGTACCCATCGACCTGAAGCTGTTCAACGAGATCAGCGCCAAGACCCCCAACCTATGCCATCTGGCACCGGCAGGCCCCACCCACATGCCGGATCTGTACGCGGCGGGCGGCATCCCGGCGGTGCAGGCAGAGCTGGCCAAGAAGGGCCTGCTGGATCTGGATGTGCCCACCGTCACCGGCAAGACCCTTGGCGAGAACATCAAGGGTGCCCATATCCTGAACGAAAAGGCCATCCGTCCCATTGAGAACCCCTACTCTGAGACCGGCGGTCTGCAGATTTTGTGGGGCAACATTGCCCCGGACGGCTGCGTTGTCAAGCGCAGCGCCGTCGCCCCGGAGATGCAGCAGCATTCCGGCCCGGCGCGGGTGTTCAACAGCGAGGAGGAAGCCATTGCCGCCATCTACGCGGGCAAGATCGTCCCGGGCGATGTGGTGGTCATCCGCTACGAAGGCCCCAAGGGCGGCCCGGGTATGCGGGAGATGCTCAACCCCACCTCTGCGCTGGCAGGCATGAAGCTGGATAAGACGGTAGCGCTCATCACGGACGGCCGCTTCTCCGGTGCATCCCGCGGCGCTGCCATCGGCCATGTCAGCCCGGAAGCAGCTTCTGGCGGCCCCATTGGCCTGATCGAGGAAGGGGATACCATTACCATCGACATCCCCAATGCTTCCATCACGCTGGAGGTCAGCGATGCAGTGCTGGCAGAGCGCAAGGCAAAATACGTTGCGCCCGAGCCCAACATCAAGACCGGCTGGCTCAGCCGTTACGCCCGCATGGTCACCAGTGCAAATCTGGGTGCGGTGCTGAAATAAGAAACCAATAAAAGAGGGGCTGCTGCACAAGATCCTGTGCGGCAGCCCCTTTTGCATACAGGAAAAGCTGTAACCGGAAGCGAAAGCTGCCGGTTCTTTTTGCGTTGCCGAAAAAAGTGAAAAAAGGGAGTTGACAAAACTCCTTTCTCATGCTAAAATAAACAAGTCGTCCGGCAAACGGATGCACAACAAAAGAATATGGGCGTGTTCCCGAGTGGCCAATGGGGACAGACTGTAAATCTGCTGCTTTCAGCTTCGGTGGTTCGAATCCACCCGCGCCCACCAAACAAGAAAAATCCGAACCTATTTCCGATTGGAGAAGGGTTCGGATTTTTCGTTTTCTTCGGGTACAACAACGAAGGCTCCCGTGGACGGTGCAAAACTCCGATGCCTTGTCATAGACCGTAAGCCAATAACAAGATTTGGAGGATGCGATTATGAAGTGCGATGAAAGAGCCTGCAAGTTTAACATGGATACCGGGTGCGTGGAACTGCTGCTCCGGGATGGGAGAAAAATCTCCATTGACTGCACCGGGGTCGAGGATGTGCTGGATGTGACTATGGCACAAAGGGCAGAGTTGGACTATCTCGTCTATAATGACCCGCTGGGCTATGCGGATTTGATTCTGAATGGTGACCCGGAGGAATATTTGAAGAATGTAGTTGGAAGCCATGGGCTAGAGGATTAAGGGCAAAAAAATAAGAGGTGTGCCCAACTGGACACACCTCGGCAAGATACATCTATATAAGGCAGGGCGTTCCCTTTTCTGGGAGCGTCCTGCTGTTTTTATGCGGCAACAGGCAATGCTTGTAGAGCTTCCTGCTCTTTCAGCCATTCCTCGTATTCACGCTGGCCTTCCTCGCTGTTGAAAAACTCAACCATGGAGGGATAAAAGCAACGCGCAAGGGTCTTGATTGCTTCATCCGGGTAGCCGGATTTGTTCGACTTCTTCTTTTTGTTCAAGTGGTATCCTCCGAAAATCAAAGTTCCATATCCTGACCACGCCTGCGGTTTCGCTGCTGCACATTCATGGTGAGCTCCTGCTTGGGGGCAAGAATCTTTTCCAGAAAGCCGCGCACCAGTTCGGGCGCACGGTGGAGCGCGTCCAGATAGGGCTTCACTTCGTACCAGAGCTCATGATACTTTTGACCCCAATGAGCAGCTTCCTTCTTGGCGGTGGAAAGTTCTTCTTTCAGGCGGCGGTTCTCCACGTCCATCATATAGCCGTGGTCAGCTTGCTTTTTCAGTTTGAAGAATTCTTCTTCGGTCAGCGAGTAGTTGCCGAGGAAGGTGCGCTTGCCGATATATTCCAGATCGCACGCATGAATGAGGGCTTCTTTCGTGAGCGTGGCCTTTTTCTGAATGGAGGCAAGTTCTTTCGCCTTTTGAGAGAGGGTCTGACTGGTTTTAGCAAGCGATTGTGCCTGCTGCTCGGCTTGGGTGATTAGGGTGTCCAGCCGCTCCTGCTCCCGCTGGACTTTGAATTGGGTGACGGTCAGGTGTTCTTCAGTGCTGCCACGCTCACCGCGCTCTACATCCGTGTACCCGGCATTGCGCATATAGTTGAAGAAATCGTCTTGCAGGACACTGTACGACTTCTTCAGGACTGGCTTGCCGTTCTTTTGCAGGACAGGCTTTCCTGCATCGTCCAGCAGGGGCTTGGATGCCCACTTCTTGCTTCGGCTGACCTGCATGACGGTCTCCTTGACTGTGCCGACCAGTGCCTTGTCCTTGCAGCGTTTCGACCACAGGATTTGCTTTTCCACAACAGGCACATAGACCACATGGAGGTGGTAGTGGTAAACTTCCCGGCCTAATGCTTCGGTCATGGCACGATTGATCTCATCGGCGTGCATGACTGCCGAGAGGATATACTGTTCACCACCCACGATCTGAACGGCTGCTTTGTAGGCATCCTCATAGAACTGCTTGGCGAACTCGTAGCCACCGTGATTGTCAAAATAGGCCGAGTTGACATCAAAGACAAGTTCACAGTAGTGGGTAGCATCCGGCTTCAAGCCGCGCGTGGAGATGGTTTCGGCGGCTTCCAGTTGGGCGAATAGGTCGGTGTAGCTGGCGGTTGGCTTTTTGAAGTGGACGTTCCATGAGGTGCGCTGGGGGATAATGTCGGGGTTCCGATAGCTGCCCTTTTCGCGCTCGTTGTGCTGCTGGGTGTTGCCAACGGCTTTGTCTGAAACGGCGAGATTTCGGACACTGGTGCGGTCAATACCATCATTTCTTGCCAAAGGGCATCCCTCCTTTCGGGGTTCATCGAGAGGTGACGGGGAACGGAGATGCACTTCTGCGGAAGTGTAATAACCCACTATGACACTTTCATCCCTATGGGCTGCAAAGTGTAGTGGGCTCTTCGAGGACTCTCCGAGGGGGAACGTCTCCTGCGGGAGAGCTACGATCAAGTTCGCACAATGCGAACTTGATTGCTCCGTACGCATCCGAAAAAATCGCGTACGGAGTTCAAATAACCTGTACGGTTCGTACGGTGTACGGAAGTACAAAATACAAACGATAATACGTTTTAAATTCTTGCAATCTGCCGTACAGGTGCGTACAAGTACAGATCGTACAGGTTGTACGAACTTCTTCCGTGAAAAATGCACTTTTTACGGGCAGGGGTGGACAAGCGGCTCGATGCCCACAAAGCCCCGCACTCTGCGGCCACCGGGCAGATAGATGTTGTTGGTGGCTTCAAGGTTGTAGCGGCGGTCATTCTGGCGCAGCTCTGCGCTGAAACGGATGGCCGATACGCTGTGGCAGGCGTTGTCCTCGCACCACTGCTTATAAATGTCGTAGAACTCCTTGGAGCTGATGGAGTAGTCCGCCTTGAAGCGGAAGTAGCCCTCGGACTCCATGAAGTCGATGACATTGTTGCTGCTGCGTTTGATGGTGTCCACGTTGGCGGCGGCTCGTTCGCTGACCGTGAAGCGGAAATCGTTCTGCACCAGCCGGTGCAGCCCTTCCAGACACCAGAGCAGGATGCCCTCCAACTCGGCGCACATCTTCTCCACAAGGAAAGGGTCATCCGTGCGGTCGACAGGCTTGTCCTTGGTGGTCAGGATGAGCTGGCGGCGGAAGAAGCCATCCGAATGGTCGTATAGCGAAGTCAGCGCACCGTTGCCAAAGCAGAGAAACCGGGCGTAAATGTCGCGCTGGTAACTTTGGACACCCTTGCGCTCCAAGTCCAGCTTGGCTTCGGCGGTCACGATGGTCTTGATATAATTCGTCTTGGGCAGGGCGTTCATGTCCATGTCGTCATCGATCATCAGCAGGCGGCGTTCCAGATCGGCGCGGGCAAAGCGGTTGTTCTCCACTTTCTGGACGCTGCCGTTGCTGGCGGCATCTCCCATGAGCCGTTTCAGCACCAGCCCGATGCGGGACTTACCTTCGCCGCCCTTGCCGACAATGAGCATCATCTTCTGCCCCTTAGTGCTGGGGATCAGGCAGTAGCCCAGATATTCCTGTAAGGTGGGGATATCGGCATCGTCCAGCAGTTCGTGCAGGAAGGTCAGCCAGCGGTTCGGGCTGGCAGCTTTCGGGTCGTACTTCACAGGCAGGCGGTTCTGGCAGAACAGGCGGCTTTCCTGAAAAGAGCCGTCCGGCAGATGGTACACGCCGTTCTGAAGGTGGATGCAGTCCTGTTCGATGGGGAACGGGTCGGAAAAGGCCAGCAGCTTGATGGTCTCCAGAATGTTGGTGACCTTTTTGGACAGGCCGGAGGTGACATATTCCTCGATGTTCTCCAAGATGCGCTGCTTGATCTCGCTTTCGTCCTCTACCGGGCCGTCCAGCGTGTACAGCGTTCCGTTGACGCATTTCAGCGGCCACTGTTCCAGAAAGGCACGGCCAAACTGGACTTCATCAATTTTTTTGCCGTTGTACCAGTCCGGCCATAAGGGGTTGCGGGAAATGTTTTTCTTCATGTGGTGGTTCTCCTTTAGAAAAGTGAAGTGGCGGGTCTCACCGTGAGACCCGCCACTTCAGGTGAATAAATTATCAGGCGCACTTCGCCAGAGCAAGGCGGTCGGTGCGCTCTTCCAGCATCAGCAGGTACGACCCGGACAGCAGCCGTGCGGCGGCATCGGCCTTTTGCTGGAGCGTTCCAAATGCAACGCAGTCCGTCAGGTGCTCGATGGTCTCGGTCATGTGGAGGGCTTCCACAAACCGTTCGTCCTGCGGTTCTTCCGGGCTGGTGGGCTTATAACGCTCCCGCCAGTCATGCAGCAGGTCGAGATAATCGGTCAGTACCCGCAGGCAGTAGGCGATGTCTGCCCACTGCTCGTCTGTCAGGCCGCGCTTGGGCGGCAGCAGGGCAATGGCATTGGCGGGCGGCTTGTCCGGGTCGATCCCGAAATCGTGTGCGAGCTTCTCGGCGGCTTGCCGGGGGTTCAGGTCAAACAGCTTGGCGGTGAGGTCGATGGCATCTCCATTGGCCCCGCAAGCGAAACAGTAATAGTAGGTGTCGTTCAGCTTCATGCTGGGGTCGCTGTCGGAATGGAACGGACAGCACACCATGCCATGGCGGTCGGGCTC
>CAKSZE010000013.1 GCA_934525325.1 uncultured Faecalibacterium sp. | reverse complement strand
ATTTTCAAGAATTGAAAATTTGTGGCCACGGGACGGTTCTTGCCCTCTACCGCTGCGCTCAAAACGCATTTTCAACAAATGTTTCCGAATTGTTAAGACGCAAAAAATAAGTAGAGGTTGTGCTGCTCATGTATGTGGGTCACCGTTTGTTCCGAACGAAGTTCCTGCCCCTGTTTGTGCAGCGGCGTTGTCCGGCTCGCTCACAGAAAGTGTGAGGTCATGGCACGGTATCACATTCAGACGGCTTATGCAAGATTCAAGGTTCAGTATGAAGAAAGCTGGGCGCAGTGCGGACACTACGTTCTGCTTCTTTCAAGCGTTAGAATAACACTTTGAAGTTGTACAGTCAACAACTAAAAACAAATTTTGGAAGATTGAACAACTACATAAGGTTTTGTTTGTGAAAAAGAAAAATACCGCCCACGCAGCGCAGCGATGGATTTTGTCGGGTGAATCGGCGGCAAAATGAATCGGGTGTGTTGCGGGGCGGTAAATTCTTTCTGGGACTTTTCCTCACTGAAGTGGTGGGTCTCACGGTGATAACCAACCACTTTCTGTGGCTGTGTTCAAAATGAACACGACCACATCTTGTGGATGGCATTAAACCAATCCACAAGAACGGTGGGATTTACAAGAAAAATACCACGGTATGTAGAATTCGTCAAGAGGGTTTTGAAAAATTTATGGTAGTAAAGCAGAGAGAGTAGGACTTATGTGTCAACGGCAAGAACGGTCTTTGCTGTTTCCAACAAACATACGGATTTCTTTTTGCACCTGTCGAATCTGAGATGGTCTACGGAAGATATGCTTGCCGCCGGAAATTGTAACAAGACGAACGGATGCTCCCGCTGCCTGATAGTAATATCGGGCTTTTCTGGAGTGGCAAATGTCCACAAGGGTATCCTTGTCTCCATGGACGATCAATATCCTTCCATGGTATTTTGCAATCTCATGGTAGGCATCTATGTTGATAACGTCCAGCACATAGTTCCTGCCTAAAAGCATAGGACCGGAGTGCAGCTTTTTCGGAACATTGGAAGGGTCAAATTTCATCCAGAGCATATTGCCGGCCCGTGCTGCATCGGGAATAGCAAGTGCCGGATAAAGAAGGATCAACGATTTTACCAATTCTGGCATCTGTGCGGCGGTCAGTGCCGCCACAAGACCGCCCTGACTGCAGCCCATCATCAGCAGATCGTTCGCATTTACATACCGCTGTGATCGGGCAAAAGCAATCACAGCTTTCAGATCCTTTATCTCGGTCAGGACGGACATCTCCCGACTGCTGCCCTGACTTGTACTGAACAGACCTCCGCCGCAGAAATCAAAACAGAAAGCAGCGTAGCCGCAAGCAGCCAGTGCTTTGGCGTATGGATACGAAAAAACTTGATTGGTCATGAATTCATGGCAGAGGATAGCAATCGGATATCTGCTTCCTTTTTCCCTTCGTGGAAAAAACACCGTACCAGAGATCTTCAGATCCTCTCTCCAACAGGAAAAGTGCTTTCGGCAGAGTTTGTTAAAACCAGAATTTGCCCCAAATAATTCGTTCATACAAAGCACCCGAACACCAGCTCCTCGATTTTTTTACTGATATAGGAACTGGCACCATCAATATCGGAACGGTTCATCATCCATACAGCTGACAGATGGTCTTGGGGGCTGATGAAGAAATGGGTCCCGAATGCACCGCTCCATCCAAAAGTGCCTTCTGTGCAGGCACTTTTTGCTTTTTGCGGGTCTTTGCGGATTTTCATGCCAAGCCCCCAGACGCAGCCGGGATCCGGCTCCGGGTAGCTGCGGGAGCCTTCCTGTTCCATAAGCCGGACGGTTTCGGGCTGCAGAATACAGGCATCATCCAGCCTGCCGCCGTTCAGCAGCATCGTGGCAAAGCGGTCGTAGTCCTGCAAGGTAGAAAACAATCCGCCGCAGCCGGCAGTATAGTGACTGCCCCGCCGGAGGAGACTGTCCATATCCTCGGAAGTGCCGGTCACATCCTTCAACGCACTCTTTTCACGTTTGTAAACGTGCACCAGCCGTGCCGTCTGTTCGCGGTTCAAACGGAAGGCGGTATCGTGCATATCCAGCGGCGCAAACAGATTTTTTTGCAGATATTCATCAAAGGGCATTCCGCTGACAACCTCCACCACACGAGCCAGCAGATCGAAGCCTGCAAGAGGGGAATAGCCGGACCCTTTGCCGGGCTGAAAGTCCAGCGGTATGGTGCTGTATTGTTTCTCCAGTTCCGCAAGGCTCTCTCGTTTGGAACGATCGAGCTTCATGTGGATCAGCCCATAGATGCCCTGCTCCAGCCCGGAGGCGTGGCACAACAGATCCCGGATCGTAATGTCCCGTTCCGCAGGAACGGTGTGGGGCGCTTTGAGCCGGAAGGTCAGCAGCCCCGGTAAAAGACTGAGTGCGTTCATGCCTTCATGGTAAACATAGCGCTTATCGTCCACCACACGCATTGCCGTAAAACCGTGGAGATAGTGGTTCAAGGGCGCATTCAGTTGAATCTTGCCCTGCTCCACAAGCTGCATAACAGCAACTGCGGTAATGGGCTTTGTCATGGACATAAGACGGTAGATGGAATCTTCGGCAATGGGGAGACCGGCGGCGGTGTCGGCAAAGCCGAAGGTGTTTTGATACAGAATTTCATTGTCACGGCGGACCAGAAGGGCTCCGCCGGCCAGCTCCTGATTCTGAATATAGGTGTCTATGGTGCGCTGGATCTCCTGCTTGTCCATCATGGCGTTCTTCTCCTTTTTTCTATTGCAGTTCCTTCGGAAAAATGTGCAGCATACTTCGCAGGCTCAATTCGGTGGGGATATCCCCCATGCCCCGGCGGATCCATTCATCAATAATGCCATACAAGGCTCCCGCAAGAGCGGCACGCTGATAGGCTTCCAGTTCCATACAGGTCTCGTGTACGGCACAGCAATGAAAAATGTGATCTTTGAGCAGATAGGACAGATCGTTCTGGTACATCAGCAGGATCATGTCCTGATTGCTGCGGTACTGATCCAACAGTGCGTTCCAAAAGTTTTTCTGGATATAGGGCGCGCTGTTCTGCGAAAAATCCTGCCACCAATGATCGGTAACATCGGACAATTTCTGGGTGAGGATCTGAGGGATCGAATCAAAGTTGCGGTAAAACGAGACTCTGCTGACCCCCGCTTTGTCACAAAGCTCTGAGATCTTGATCTCTGCCAGCGGCTTTTTTCGCATCAGCTGGATCAAAGCCTCGGTCAGGCTTTCCATTACAAGGATATGGGCATCTGCATTTCCGGCCACGGTGTTACACCTCCCTGTATTTTGTTTCATTTAAGTGTGTTTGTGTGGTTTTATATTGCAATCCGCTTCTTGCGGTGTTACACTTGTAACAGATACAAATGTAACACCATTCGGAACATTTGTCAATACGTTACAGGAAGGGATCGCTGATGAAGATAAGCAAGGATACCACGCTGCAGGCGTTGGCGGAACAGTTTGGGGCAGAGCACCTGATCCCCGGCGGCCAGCATTTTTCAGCAGAAAACCGCTTGATGACCTTGCAGCAGCTCCACGACCAAAACCCCACTTGGGCTGTGGAAGATATGGTAAAGGGGCTGGAACGGCTGCTCTGTGCGCCGCAGCCAGCGTATGTTCCGCTGGGTGGAGATCCGGTGCCCAATCTGGTCGCACTGCCATCCCGGAGAAAAACGACGGATGCGTTTGTGATCCTGCTGGCAGGCGGTGCCTATGGTGCAGTATGTACCCTGTGTGAGTCGCTGCCTGCTGCGGCAGAACTCAATGAGATGGGCATGGATTGCTACTGTCTGAACTACCGTACTGCGACCCCCGAAAGTTTCGTTTCCGGTCTTATGCCAAAGCCTTTGGAGGATCTGGCGGCGGCCATCCGTACCATACAGGCGCTGCGGGGCAAGGAAAGCACCTATTATGTGGCAGGCTTTTCAGCCGGCGGGCATCTTGCCGCACTGTGGGGGACCGCAGCGACAGGCGCACCCCGATATGGTCTGCCACTGCCGGCAGGGCTGCTATTGGGCTATCCGTTGATCTCCTTGAACCATATCCCCGAACCCATGGGGGGATATTTCCGCAAAGGTCTGTTTGGCTCCAAGGAAAGCCCGGAGCTGGTAAGGCTTTACGATGCTGCCGGGCAGATGACCCCGGAATATCCACCGTTTTACCTTGCACGCGCTGCCAATGATAGCACCGTGAGCCTGCAGGATGGGGATGAAATGGCAAATGCAGCATGGCACTGCAAGGTACGATACAAAGTGGAAACCGGGCTTACCGGCGGACATGGCTTTGGCCCCGGAACCGGCACGCCTTTGGAGGGCTGGCTGACAAGGGGCATCCTGTTTTTGAACCCGGCGGCAACTCACTGCACAAAATAGACACGCAGAAGGAGAATGACTATGGCAACGAAACCAAAAAGCAAAAAGACGACCGAGCTGAGCTTCGGCATCAAGATCGGTGCTATGATGGCTGCGGCTGCTTCGGCAGTGGCCACAGGCTATATCCCGGCGTATGTCAACCTCTACTATACCGATACCATCGGGATGTCCATTGGCACCATCGGTCTGATCATTATGATCACGAAGATCACCGATGGAATCTCCGATATCATCATGGGCATGATCATTGACCGCACCAACACAAAACTGGGCAAAGCCAGACCGTGGCTACTGGCAGGTGCGTTCGGTCTTGCCGCCACCATGATGCTGCTGTTTGGCTGCCCTGCAAAGTTTTCGATGCTGGAAAAAGCGATCTTCTGTGCGGCCATGTATTTTCTGGCGTGCCCGGTGTTTGGCACCATGGTCGGCGTTGCCAGCCACAGCGTGATCAACCTGATCTCTGCCGAATCGGACGACCGTGCCGTGCTGGGCGTATTCAAGTCTTACGGCTCGCTGATCCCGGTTGTGGTGATCGGTCTTGTGGTTCCCGGTCTGCTTTCGTCCATGGGGGAAAACCAGACCACCTATACCATCATTACCGCAATTTTTGCCGTGATGGCCATCGTTTCCGGCGTGCTGGCAGTTCTGCTGATCCGTGAAAATGTTACCGAACGCTCCCGTGGTCATGTGCAGGAAAAGCAGAATGTAGGGGAATCGCTGCGTGCCCTTGTCAAAAACAAGTACTTCACCTATATGGCACTGGGCGTTATCGCCTATAACCTGACCGCTGCACCGGTGGCTACTTATTATGCAAAGTACATTTTCGGCGATGTGGGCAAGGTGACCCTGATCAATCTGCCCAGTATGCTGATGATCTTCCTGCTGCCCTTTGCGATCCCTGTTGTGAAAAAATGGGGAAAACGCACCTCCATCATGGTGGGTCTGGGCGCATCGGCAGCAAGCCATCTCCTGATCCTGTTCGCAAACGATAATCTGGGGCTGTTTATGATCGGCAAGGTCATCTCCGGTCTGGCGGTCATTCCGTACTTTATTGCCCTGATCCCGCTTACCGGCGATATCTGCGACTATGCCCTGTACACCACCGGAAAACCCATGGATGGTACCATCAGCTCGGCTTCCGCAATGGGAGAGAAGATTGGCAGCGGTCTGACCGCAGGCATCGCTTCTGTCATGCTGCAGGCAGCCGGCTATATCAGCAGCGCCGACTCCGTATTTGTGAATCAGCCGGGCAGCGCTTTGCTGATGCTGCGTGTGCTGATCGGTCTGTACCCTGCTGTGCTGTTTGGGCTTTCCGCATTTTTCTTCAGTAAGATCGATTTGGAAAAGCAGGGCATTGAAAAAATGCGTGCGGAACTGAAGGAAAAGGGGATGCGTTAATGAACGGCGCAAAAGGACAAAAAAATGCCAGCGAGCGCAGCAGCTGGCAGACCAGCAGACGGGAACGCATCAACTACTACATCGGTGATCTGGGACGCACCTTAGAGGGATATATCGTCACGGCATTCATGACCTTGTTCCTGCTTTTTCAGGGGATCGATCTGGTGCGTATTTCGGCTGCGATCCTGATCGTTAAAATTATTGATGCCTGCGATGATATGGTGTTTGGCTTTTTCATTGACAAGCTGAACATCCGAAACAGCCGAGTTCTGGGGCGGTTGGCAGGAGAGGGAAAATATCTGCCGTGGTATCGGGCAACGTTCTTCCTATTCCCGATCTTCACCGTGCTTTTCTTTCTGATGCCGAAAAATATCCCGGACTTTGCCAAGATCGCATGGTTCATGGTGACCTACCTTCTGTATGATTTTTCCTATACGCTGGTAGAAGTTCCCATGAATTCCATGATCGTCTCCCTTACCGACAACCCCGGCGAACGCAGCCATCTTTTGCAGACAAAAGGCATTTTGTCCGGTATCGGCACGGTGGCTGCCGGGATCGTCTGGATGGCTCTGGTCAGTGAGCACGTGGGGCTGTCCATGCGTGCGGTGGCGCTCGTTTCCTCCGTGATCTTCTTTTTTATGATGCTGCCCCTTGCCTCCGGTGTGAAAGAGCATAATGTGGAGCTGAAAAACGCCAAGGATGAATCTGCAACCCAGAGCTATACTTTCCGGGATATGCTGGATTGCATCAAAACCAATAAATACATGGCGATCATTCTGCTCAGTATGCTGATCTACGGCGGCTTACAGACCGGAGCATCCTTGGGCACCTACGCATCCTACTACCTGTATGGAGACTCTTTGATCTTAGTCGTGCCCATCGCCATTGCGTTTTTTCCGCAGCTGATCGCCCAACTGAATACCGACAAGCTCTGCAAAAAATTTGGCAAAAAGAGAGTGTATATGTCCTGCGGTCTGCTGGCAGCGGTATTGTATGGGATGATCTACTTTTTCGGCTACCACAACTTTTTTATGGTCACGCTGCTTCTGGTGCTGCAGGCGGCACCCGGCAATGTTGCCAACATTGCCAAGACCTTTTTTACCCCCGACACCATTGAGTATACCCGCTATAAGACCGGCAAGGATTGTTCGGGCATCTTCTTTTCCCTGACGGCATTCATCAACAAGCTGACCACCAGCGTGGCTTCTTCGCTGGGGATCTTCCTGCTGGGGCTTTCCACATGGATCACGGTTCAAGCGGACAGCTTTGAGGATCTGACCCGTCTGAATGTTGTCCAGCCGCAGAGCGCATTGGATGCCCTGTGGGTGATCTATATGCTGATCCCTGCCATTGGCACACTTTTAGGCGTGGTGATCATGGCTTTTTACGATCTGAAAGACGAGGATGCCGCACTGATGGCAAAATGCAACGCAGGCGAGATCAGCCGTGCGGAGTGCGAGGCAAAACTATCCGAGCGATATTAAAGGGAGAATGTTATGAAACTGACGCATTTGCGTGTCAATCACATGGTCTCACCTGTGATCGACACAACCCCGGAGTTTTCGTTTTTTGTGGAGTCTGAAAAGCAGAATGTCATGCTGGCAGAGGTCCGCATTACGGTGCAGGACGAGGAAAGCTGTTTTTGGGATAGCGGCATCATGACCGATGGCAGACAGGCTTTTATCCGCTATGCAGGCCGTCCCCTGCAAAGCCAGAAAACCTACCAAGTTACCATAGAGGCAAAGGATAATTACGGCGGCTTCGCTGCCAGTACCTGTGATTTCCGCACCGGGCTGTTCCGGGAGGACTGGCAGGCACAGTGGGTCGAATCCACCTTTGCACGCAACCCCCACCAGATGCTTTCGGACGGCATCGAGAACCCGGTGCTGTCCTTTGTCCGCCCTGTTACGCTTTCCAAAACCGTGGCAAAGGCCACCATGTATGCCACCTGCTATGGTGCATACCGACTTCTGGTCAACGGAAAACGCCCGGATGAACGGGAATTTGCGCCGGAGTTTTCGGCTTATAAAAGCATCCTGTATTATCAGACCTACGATGTGACCGCTCTGCTGCAAAAGGGCGAAAACACGTTGGAAATGCTGGTAGGGGATGGCTGGTATTTCAACAGCCAGACAGCTACCGTAGGCACAGACCACGAAAAGCCCTCGATCCTGTACCAGTTGGAGATCACCTATGCGGACGGCACAAAGGAAACGATTGCCAGCAATGGCACAGAGATCTGCCGGCAGACCAATATCCTGTACTCGGACCTGTTTGTGGGCGAAAAGATCGACTTTACAAAGGCATGGTCTGCCCCTGCGCCGGTAGAGTGCAAGCCTTACCCACTGGATGTGCTGTGCGCACAGACGCTGGAACCGGTACAGGCGGTCATGACTTTTTCTGTGCAAAGGGTGGTTTCCAATCCGGAAAATCAGCTGATCTTTGATTTCGGACAGGTCATCGCCGGACGCTGCCGCATAAAGCTCCGTGAAAAGGCTGGTACCGAGGTGCGCATCCACCACACCGAGATGCTGAACTCGGACGGCAGCTATTTTAAGGCTCTGAGTGCGTGCCAGAGGGAGACCATCCTCTGCAGCGGAGACGAGATCGACTATGAGCCCCTGTTTACCTTCCACGGCTTCCGCTATATCTGGGTGGAAGGAGCCGAAAACGCAAAGCCGGAGGATTTTGAGGCGGTGCTGCTCTCTACCCCGAAAGAGAATAAAGGCATCTTCCACTGCGATCACCCGGAGTTTGAGCGGCTGTACCAGAATATCCGCTATTCGCAGCGCAATAATATGATGTCCATCCCAACCGATTGTCCGCAGCGTGAAAAGGCAGGCTGGACCGGAGATGTGCTGGTGTACAGCAAGACCAGTATGCTGAACGAGGAGATGACACCCTTTTACCAGAGCTGGCTGAACGGTCTTGCTGCCGATCAGGAAAAGGACGGTGCGATCCCCATCATCTCGCCCTCTACCAAAATGTATGATTTCATGCTGAAAAAAGTGGGCCATGATGTGGACACCTCTACCCCGGCAAAGGGGCTGGAAGATATTCTCCCCGGAGAAAACGGCCCGGTGGCAAAGGGCGAGCTGCCATCGGTGGCAGGGTGGAGCGACGTGCTGCTCTGGCTGCCGATGTATCTGTACGAAATGACCGGAAACAGAGAGCCTTTGCGGCAGCTCTATCCCGCCATGAAGAAATATGTGAACAGCATCATCGCTACGGCAGCGAACCGCCGGGGCAATGGGGAAAAGGACGAAAACGACCGATATCTGTGGAACACGGGCTTTCATTTCGGGGAGTGGCTGGTTCCCGGAAAAGAAAAGCCCGGATTTGAGGCCTGCCCGGAGACCGCATGGTATATTGCGCCGTTTTTCGGGTATCGCTCCGTCCAACTGCTGGGACAGATCGCTGAGATCGTAGGCAATACGGAGGACTGCGCCTTTTATACCGATTATGCCAAGAAAATGAAGCAGGCGATCCAGCAGGAGATCCTGCCCATGGAGAAGCCCTATGCAGAGTACATGGGCAGATATATTCTGGCGCTTGCCTTCGGCCTTGCCGATGGAAAATGGTATCAGCCTTACTGCCAAAAGCTCACAGAACTGGTGCAGGCAAAAAATGGCAAGCTGGGCACCGGCTTTCTGGCAACGCCATTCATTTTGCAGGTGCTGGATGATATCGGCAGACACGACTTGGCCAAGCAGATCCTGTGGCAGCCGGACTGCCCCGGCTGGTTGTACGAAGTCCGGATGGGGGCAACCAGTATCTGGGAAAACTGGGGTGCGGTACAGCCGGACGGCACCCCGAACAAGACCAGCTTCGACCATTACGCCTTCGGGGTGGTGGACACCTATCTGGCGGAAAGTATCTGCGGCATCCGGGCTGCTGCACCGGGCTTTGACAAGATCCGGATCGAACCCTGTGCAGACGGCGGTTTTGCAGAATTTGAACGGGTCTTTCTCAGTGAACACGGGCCGATCCGGGTCCATCGCCGGGGCGATACGCTGACCGTTACGATACCGCCTAATACCACGGCAGAGATCCTTTGGAACGGACAGTGCCACAAAACAGGGAGCGGAACCTATGTATTCTGAATTTGACAATACCAGACCTTGGTTGGATACGGAGGGGCATCCCATTCAGGCACACGGCGGCAGCATCATCACGGTAGACGATGTTTTTTACTGGTACGGTGAAAACAAGGAATTGACCGATGGCGAAAACGGGATCTGGTGGAACGGTGTGCGGTGCTATTCCAGCCGAGACCTGTACAACTGGAGATCCGAGGGCATCATCATCCCCGCAGATCCGTCCCTTTCCCCGACGCTGGCGCAAACCTCTCAGGCAGACCGCCCCCATATCCTGTTCTGCAAGGCGACCGGACGTTTCGTCTGCTGGATCAAGATCATGGAAAAGGATGGAACGCAGGACTACACGATCCTTTCGGCAGAGCATCTGCTTGGCCCTTACAAGCTGGAAAAAGAACATTTTCGGCCCTTTGGCTTTTCCGGCGGAGACTTTGACCTTGCACAGGAGAACGGCGAGGCCTGCATTTTCTTTGAGAAGGTCCATTCGGAAATGATCTGTGCCCGTCTCACGCCGGATCATCTTGATGTGGAGGAGGGCGTTTGTTTTCTGGAAAGACCGCACCCTCCCTTTGTGCGGGAAGCGCCGGCTCACTTTGCAAGGGAAAACACCCATTATCTGATCACCAGCGGCACCACCGGATATTTCCCCAATCCCAGCCTGCTCTGTACGGCAAAGCAGTTGTTTGCCGCCTACACAGAAGCAGGAGACCCCCACAGCGGGGATCTGTCCCGTACCTCCTTTCATTCGCAGATCAGCTCTGTGTTCCGCATCCCGGGGCAAAATGTCTGGATCGCTCTGGCAGACCGCTGGCTGCCGGACTGCATGGATATCCCCTATGAAACCGTGGAAAAAGTGTTTGCACTGGCTTTTTCCGGACGCATTGCCGAAGCGGCTGCCATAAAGAACACGCTGGATCTTCCACCGGAAAACACCTCCAAGGCGGGATATATCTGGCTGCCGGTCACCTTTGAAAACGGCAGACCGCAGATCCGCTGGTACTCAAAATGGAAATGGGAGCAGATGCAATCATGAATGTAAGAGAGGATATTCGTTTTTTTGATATGAGCGGCTATCAGGCCACCCCGGAGATCGCTGCCCATGCAGAGGAGGGCTATCTTCGCAAGGAGTTGAAACGGCGTTTTCCGGAGGAGGAATTCCTCAAGATCACCGTAAGCCACAACAACAGCGGAGAATACCATGCCAAAGCCGGGTGGTTCGAGCGGCTTTGGGGGGCCGGAAAACCGATCAAGGATCTGCCGGAATACTACGAAGTGGTTCTTCTGCACAGGACCGGGCAGCACACGGAGGAACTGATCGTGTGGTCTCCGGTGATCTGGAACGACCGGTTTGCCGGTACGGCAGGCGGCGGAACCGGTATCGGCGGGCGGAACTATCTGACAAAGCCGGACAACTGCAGCCGGGGCTGGACGGTGCCCTATGCGGTGTGCAATGGTTTTACCGCCGCTACCATCTACGCCGGCAATATCGAGGGCTGGAACGACCATACCATCGATGCAAAAACCGGAAAACTGGACCGTGAGCTGTACGAGAACTGGCGGATCCGCAGCACCCACAATATGACGGTGTTCGGAAAAGCCGTGGCGGAGATCCTTCACGGACGCCCGGTGCAGTATGCCTATATGAACGGCGGCTCCGGCGGCGGACGGCAATGCCTGATGGAGGTGCAGAACTATCCGCAGGACTATAACGGTGTCTGGGCGTCCTGCCCGGCGATCAACTGGAATCATTTTCTGCTGGGCGGCTTCTGGCCGGAGGTCGTCATGCAGGAGAAAAAGCATTTTCTGTCCCCCGGCAAAAACCGCTTTTTTATAGAGCAGGTCCATGTGCGATACGGCGGCAAAACCGAATTCTATCACAGCACACAAAAACCAACGTTTGACGCCGACACCTGCATCGGGATGAAATCGCCCGGCGGAGTGATCACACAGGCAGATGCCGATGTTATGAACGAGATCTGGCGAGGACCCCACCGCCGTGACGGAAGACCGCTGTGGTACGGCTATTACCCCGGTATCAAAAACTGGCAGGTCGTTATCCCCATCGGGACTTACTACTATCCCACGCCCTTTTCAAAAAAGATCAAGCCATTTATTCTGGGGCCGCTCTATGCACGATGGATCACCGAAGAACCCAAACAGACATTTGAAGATCTGACATGGGATGAATATGTGGAGCTGTTCGATCAGGGCTCTGCAAAATTTGGAGACAACTTGGCAGATGATCCCTGCATCGACGATTTTGTGCAGGCTGGCGGCAAGCTGATGATGGATCATGGGATGGACGATCCTTTGATCCCCACCGATGGAACCATCGACTACTATCGCAAACTGGTACAGCACTTCGGTGGTAAGGCCGCTGTGGATGCGTTCTGCCGACTCTACATCAACCCCGGTGACAATCATGGCAACTGTTGGGGGAATGGTCCGGGTATCACGCAATCTGCTGGAATGAAGGCACTGGTGGACTGGGTGGAACACGGAATCGCCCCGACCAAACTTTACAAAGTACGCATCCATCCCAAAACAGGAGCGATTCTGGAAGAAGGTCAGGCAGTACCGTTTGAGGAGCCTGAAATTTTATAAAATCGAGCAGGCATCTGGTCCATTACCACGAAACGGTATGACCGGATGCCTGTTTTGATAGAAACTGTTTTTGAAAATTGCGATAAAAGGATAAATTGCCATGGCTTACGGCGGGATAAGGAATTGTGTCAAAATGACACAATTGCTCCGGGCACCTTCATAGAACCATGGATGTGAATATTTTGCCTTTATGGGAGTTCATGTTTTTTGCTGAATCTCGTGAAAAGCGTATAAAATGCTTGCAATCATCTGTAAAATGTAGTATATACATTATACGAAACATTGCTTTGAAAGAACGCTCTACCGTTCAATGATGTGTAAATGGGAGGTGCCTGCCATGACCGCCGTGATCTATGCCCGCTATTCTACTGACAGTCAGCGCGAAGAATCCATTGAAGGTCAGATCCGGGAGTGCACCGCCTATGCAGAGAAAAACGGCTTCACGGTGGTGAAGCATTACATTGACCGTGCCATCTCCGCCAAGACTGATAACCGCCCGCAGTTCCAGCAGATGATCAAGGACAGCGAGCGTGGTATCTTTGATGTCATCATCGTATGGAAGCTGGATCGCTTTGCCCGGAACCGCTACGACAGTGCCCGGTACAAGACCCAGTTGAAGCGGAACGGCGTGAAACTGGTGTCGGCAACGGAAGTCATTTCGGCTGGCCCGGAGGGCATCATTCTGGAATCGGTGCTGGAGGGCTACGCCGAATACTACTCGGCTGACCTGTCCGAAAAGGTCGTGCGCGGCATGACCGAAAACGCCCTCAAGGGTATTTATAATGGCGGCACGATTCCGTTTGGTTACATGATTGATGAGACCCGGCATTACCAGCCCGACCCGCTGCTGGCTCCGTATGTGGAGCAGACGTTCCAGAAGTATGCGGACGGTGCGACCATGACCGACCTGCGGGATTGGTTAAAGGCGCACAACATTAAGAATTCGATGGGCGGGGAGATGTCCTACAATACCATTCAGCGGATGCTGAGTAATCGCCGGTACATCGGCGAGCTGCGTTTGCGGGATGTGGTACAGACCAACGCAATTCCGGCTCTCGTGTCGGGCGAACTTGTCGGGGTGAGACCCCTCCATCTTGCTGCGCAAGACCGTTCTGTCGCTTAAAAGCCCCACTGGGGCTTTCATTGCTCCGCTGCGCTGCGCAAACGCGAACCTGTTCAACAAGGTTCAGGAAAAGCTGGCGAAAAATAAAAAGGCCCCTGCCCGTCATAAGGCAGAGGAAAGCTATCTGCTCACCACCAAGCTGTACTGCGGTAAGTGCGGAGCGCTGATGTTCGGAGAAAGCGGTGTCAGCCACACCGGGAAGATGTACACTTATTACAAGTGTGCAGCTGCCAAGAAGAAAAAGACCTGCGATAAAAAGGCCGTGCGGAAACAGTGGCTGGAAGATCTGGTGGTCAACGAAACCATGAAGCTGGTGGAAGATGACGCTTCCATGAATGCCATCATCGCCAAGGTCATGGAACTGCAAAATCAGGAAAGCACAGACCTGCCCATCTACGAAAAGCAGTTGAAGGAAACGGAAGTCGGCATCACCAATATGCTGAACGCCATCCAGATGGGCATTCTGACCAGCTCCACCAAGGAGCGGCTGGAAGCGCTGGAAGAACAGCGGAAGGAACTGCAAGCCCGTATTGCGGAGGAACGGCTGGCCAAGCCGAAGATGAAGGAAGAGTTCGTCCGGTTCTGGCTGCTCCGTTTCCGCAAGCTGGATATGACCCAGCCGGAGCAGCGGCAGGCACTGGTGGATACCTTCATCAATGCCATCTATCTCTACGATGATAAGGTCCTCATTACCTTTAATTATAAGGAAGGTACGGAGACGGTTGCTTTCGGGGAAGCCGTGAAAGCAGAGAAAAGTTCGGATATGAGTGCGCGAGGTGCACCAGATATTGAACGTCAAATCGTAAGATTTGGCGTTCTTTCTTTATGTAGGAAAGCGGCTGCACACCGTTTGCACATTTGCCCGAATCGGGGGCTTTTCTGTGCAAGCCTTGCACAGCCTGCCTTCCTTTGCATAAAAATGGAACTTGTCGGGGCGAGGCCCCTCCATCTTGCTGCGCAAGACTGTTCTGTCGCTTAAAAGCCCCACTGGGGCTTTCATTGCTCCGCTGCGCAAACGCGAACTTGTCGGGGCGGGGCCCCTCCATCTTGCTGCGCAAGACCGTTCGGTCGCTTAAAAGCCCCACTGGGGCTTTCATTGCTCCGCTCCGCTGCGCAAACGCGAACTTTTGAGAATACGCTGATTTCGGCAGTGTGTAAGAAAAAGCGAAGGAAACTTTGGCAAAAAGAGAGAGGGCTGGACGGTGCCAGCCCTCTTGTGGGTCACAGTTGCGCTATAACTGCTCCGATATCCGCATGGATGCAGACAGACCGCCGCTGGATCTCCGGCGGGCAAACGGCCTGTCCCTGATTGATGCAGGCGTAGAATGCGTTTGGATTTTTGGAAGTCATCCGCCAGAACGGATACTTGATGATGACCGGGGTATTGTAGCCAACGCCCAATTCCAGAAAGAGGATGTGCTGCCCCTCGTGACGGCGCAAAAATTCACTGTATCGCTCTGCCGCACGGTGCCACCCTTCATCCTCTACAAAGGTATTGTCAGCACGCAGGTTCATGCTCATGGGCTTGCCGCAGTGTGGGCAATGTGGCACAAGCTCCGATGGGATCTTTGTCTTGAGCGGCGCGAATTTCGGTGCGCTCAAGGAGCCGTCCGGCAGGATCTGATACCCCTGCGCTTCGACCATCTGTCGGATGAGCCTCTCATTATCAAAGGTCTCCCGACAGCAGGGCTCAGAGCACTGGAATAAGCCGTAATCGCCTTGCGTATAGAACAACCGCTTTTTGTCAAAGCCTGCTTTCTGAAAACAGTGATCCACATTCGTGGTCAGTACAAAATAGTCCTTATCCTGTACCAGCTTCAAAAGGTCATCGTAGACCGGCTTGGGCGCATCCATATAGCGGTTGATGTAAATATAGCGGCTCCAGTAAGCCCAGTGTTCTTCCAGCGAAGAATATGGATAAAAGCCGCCGGAGTACATATCCCGGATGCCATACTTTGCTACAAAATCGGAAAAGTATTCTTCAAACCGTTCCCCGTCATAGGTAAAACCTGCCGAGGTAGAAAGCCCGGAGCCTGCACCAATGACCACTGCGTCGGCATGGTTCAGGACCTGCCGCAGGGTATCAATCGGTTCGGAGTAGTTGTTCGTAGATTTTTTTGTCCATATCTTTGAAAACATTGAAGATCACCTTTTTTACGCTTGTACGTTGTTGGAGAAACTCTTTGACGGTCTGCACCGCAATTTCGGCGGCAAGCTGGTTGGGAAAATGAAACTCTCCCGTGGAAATGCAGCAAAACGCCACACTTTCCAGCCCTTTTTCTGCCGCCAGCTCCAGACAGGAGCGGTAACAGGAAGCCAGCAACGCCCGGTCACGCTGTGTCACTCGCCCGTTGATAATCGGCCCGACGGTGTGCAGCACATAACGGCAGGGCAGATTGAATGCCGGGGTGATTTTCGCCTGTCCGGTGGGTTCCTGGTGTCCCTGCCTGTCCATGAGTTCCGCGCAGGCAAGCCGCAACTGCACCCCGGCATAGGTGTGGATGGCGTTGTCGATGCAGCCGTGGTTCGGGCAGTAGCAGCCGGTCATACCGCTGTTGGCGGCGTTGACGATGGCATCGCACTTGAGCGTTGTAATATCGCCCTGCCAGAGGTACAGCCCCGGCTGCAGGGGCGTTAGGTCGGCTGCATCGGTGATGCCTTTTGCGGCAATTTCCTTTTGTAGGTACTCATCCTGTATTTGCAGAAAGTCTGCGCCGATACGCCGTGGTTCACGGATATTCAGCAAGCCACGCAGAAGCTGCCGCTGGGCGTCTGCGTCTGCCGGTATCCGCAGTTCCTGATACTCCGGGTGTTCTTTCAAAAGCACCCGAATAAGGATCTGCCGCCGCTCACTCTGGTTCATGGTGTTCGCCCGCCTTTCAAAACCTTTCTATAAAAACGCAGCAGTCTTACCGTTCAGAAGACTGCTGCGCTGTTTTTTCAGATCAGAACTCGTAGGGAGGGTTGCCGGAGAAGTCTGCAATGATGCCGTGGGCATCCTCCAGATAGAACACCTCAAAGATGGGGTTGGTGGCCTCGCCGTACTGACCCTTCACGATGGGGTTTGCGATGCACATCTCCTTGGCAGCCATGTTGTTCTCAAACACAGCCTTGCCGTGGAGGCGGAGCCATGCGTACTCCGGGCTGGAAACGGAGATCTCGATGTTGGGGTTTGCCTGCAGGTCCTTGTAAACATCCTTCTGGTTGTTGGTGCAGAACCACAGCTTGCCATCCAGCTCACCGGCAAACATGAAGGGGCGGCACTTTGCCTTGCCGTCGCGGCCTACGGTGGCCAGATACTGCACCGGGTTTGCGTTCAGAAATTCTACGACTTTCTTCATGAGATGTACCTCCATACATTGTTTTTTCTTGACAGCTTTATTGTAATGCGTTTTGCGGGGCTTGTGAAGTACGCACAAGATTGTGGTATAGTTACCTGCCGGTAACCATCAGAACTTGCCGTTATCGTTTGCCCAAGTAGACTGGTCTGCGATGGTCTCCATCACATCCCAATGCTCGGCGATCTTGCCGTTCTCCACACGCCACAGGTCATAGTAAGCGGTGGGAACATCGCCATAGATGCCCTCGCTGACAGCCAGCACATAGTTGCCATCGGCCAGCACCTGATGGGTGGTGGTGTAGACCATCTGGATATTCTGCTCTGCAAGTGCAGCCAGAGCGTCCGTCAGACCGGAAACGCCATCCGCAATGTTGGAGTTGTGCTGAATGTAGGTGTCGCCGTCAAAGTAATCGGCCATCTTGTCGAGGTTGTGTCCCTGCATGACATCGTACAGGAAGTTGTTCACCAGTTCGCGGTTCTCCTCGGTCTTGTCCAGATCGGTCACCTCCATGGTGCCATCCGTCTGGGTATGACCGGAAGGATTCGCTGCTGTCACGGCGGCGAGGTTGTCCCAGTGCTCTGCGATCTTGCCGTTTTCATCAAAGCGGAAGATGTCGAACGCCACCTGCTCACCGGCACCGGCAAAGTTGTAGATAGTCTGAAGGAACACTTTGTCGCCATCCTCAAATGCACGGATGTTCTGCACCGTGGTCTTGACCGGAGCCGAAGCCAGATACTCCACCGAGCCGACAAAGGCATCTGCGCCGGTGCCATAGGCGAGATTGTGCTGGATGTAACCGTCTGCCAGCAGGCTGCGGGCGGTCTTGGTGTCGCCCGTTGCAAAGGTGTTGATGAGAGCCAGTGCCTTTTCGGTCTGGCTCTGCTCGGTCTGCTGGGACTGGCAGAACAGATTCTTCCAGCTGAATTCCTTCAGGAAGTCCAGCGGGGAGGCTGCACTGGCCGAACCAGCCAGAATCGTGGCAGCGAGGGTGAGAGAGGCGGCACTTGCAATCAACTTTTTCATAATGGATTCTCCTTTGGATGTTGCGATGAGGTGTTGATTTCTTTGGAACTTTCGTCCCTGTGATTGCATGATACCACGCCTGTGTCGATTATGGAAGTACGCACAATATTGTGGTGTAGTTACCGGAAAGATACCATTGCGATGCTGCTTGCTTTTTTTGCTGTTGAACGCTATAATGTTGCCATAAAACTGTTTGTGGTATCCGTGCATCTGGCACGATGACCACTTGAAATTCCCTTGGAGGTAATTATGGAAAAGGAGATCCTCAAAGAACTCCCGGCCTGCCCGGTGGAGACCACCCTGACCCTCATCAGCGATAAATGGAAGGTGCTGATCCTCCGGGATCTGATGCCGGGCACAAAGCGTTTTGGAGAGCTGAAAAAGTCCATCGGTCATGTGACCCAGAAGGTTCTGACCGCTCAGCTGCGGCAGATGGAGGAAAGCGGGCTGCTGACCCGGAAGGTTTACGCGGAAGTGCCGCCCCGGGTGGAATATACGCTGACGGAATTGGGATATAGTTTGAAACCGATCCTGGATGCCATGTGGGCATGGGGCGAAGGATATAAAAGCAGGCTGGAAGGGAAGGCGGAATAAGCGTATTTTATGCATAACGTCCTCAAAGGATAGCAGCGTTGACCAGATATCGGCGGCGATGAAACAGAGGACTGGTTCAGCATCAGCCTGTTGTGGAGCCAAACCGTGGGTTAAGCGAAAACCACAAGCCGAATAGATTCACCCGAATCGAACGAAAACGCAAAATGCCCGCTCACCGTGGAGAGTTGGTTCCATCGGTGGGCGGGCAATGTTTGTCTCAAATCATCAGAGAGGTCAGTATTCCAGTCTGCCGTAGTCACAGCCAAGTGACAGGTAGTGCTCGATCTCCCCACCCGGCACAAGCTGTGCGTACTCCAAGGGCTTATTGTAGAGCAGACAGTCCAGCTCAGCATGCTGCGGCAGGCTTTTTCTGTTTGATGCCGCTTTTGCCGGTCTATCAAAAACCGCCGCTGATTCTTAGATAAAACCACAAAATCTGCTGCTTTTCTTGACAAGTGCTTCTTTACAGGAATAGAATGGAAGCATAGCTTTGGAAACCAGAGCGGGAAAGGAATCAGGACGTATGAAAAGGCTTATTGCGGTTTTTCTGGCCTTGTCCATGCTGCTTACATGTGCGCCGCTCAGCGCACTTGCTGCACCGGACGACCACCTTGCACAGTCTGCTGTGGAGCAGGCCGACACGTCAAAAGAGGAGCTGCTGCGGCAGATCGCCTCGGACCCGCTGCTGCGTGCACCGTCTGTGCAGACGGCGCAGCAGAGAGATGAGGCCAGCGTGGACACCTCCGACACCTCCGTGACCGCCACCAACGGTTTTGGCAGGCTGCTTCTGGACGGGATGGATGACTCTGTAAACGGCACGGACTTTTCCAGTGCCAACCGTGTCATTGGCATCAAGATCAACGATGCCGCAGCCACGGTGGAGTTTGTTGCGGCGGAGACAGCCGACCTTGTTGTGGCCATCTACACCGATGACGACGCACAGGAGATGGTGGCCAGCGGCACGGTGGAAGTGCAGCCGACGGCGGCAAACACCGGCAGCACCACCGTTGTAGTGCCCCTGACCGGCACCATCCCCAATTATTTTACAGCCAAGGGCTACCTGCTGGACAAGACCGAGCACGCGCCGCTCAGCTCTGCCTATCTCAGCAGCGAGCACACGAAAGTGATCGAGGAGATCAAAAACGCCACCATTGAGGATTTCCCGGAAGAAAAAGTCATCAACCTGGATGCCGACCCCAGCACCAACTTTGCCGTGGTGGCAGACGGCGTTGTGCGCGCTGTCGAGGGCGAAAACGACACCGCAGACAGTGAAAATGATATTGCCGCCCAGAACAGCGCCGCGTTCAACAACGTGACTTTTGCCGATGCGGAAAGCCAGACCTATATCATCGAGAACCCCAGCAACCGGGTCAAGTATCTGCGCACCGACCAGATCCTCGTACTGAAATACGACGAAACCAACATGATCGTAACGCGCGTTGACTCCACAGAGCAAAACGGCGATGTGATCACGATACGCGGAAAACTGAACTTTGAACTGGAAGACGCATTCGACTTTTTGAAGCTGGAAGAACAGACCGGCGGCGACAAGCAGTACCACTATGTTGAGGGGACTGGAGACGAAAGTCTGACCTACCTTGGGGAAGAGTATTCTGCGGGCGTTGATGAAACGAACGCTCTTGATATCAATGTTCCCATTACGTTGCAATCCAAATTTCAGCTTCGCAAACCTAAAACCATTGAGGGCAGCGCTGCGTTTGGCGTGACCGGCACTTTTAAATTTTATCTTTCGGCCGGGCAAAAAGAATTGGCGGTCTCTGCCAAAGCCTATGCGAACATCAGCGCAAAGTTTGAACAGACGCGCATGGAAGTATCTGTTCCGTTTGGCGTGTACGAATTTTCGCCGATCGCAGGTATTTACATGGCGATCCGGCCCACGTTCAAATTCTCGCTCAAAAACAGCGTCACCACGACACTCTCCATTGAGTCTACGGCTGGCTGTGAGTGGGTAAACTATAACTACCAGCCTACGAGCAAGGATCCTTACATCAAGTTTGAGGTCGAGCTGGAAGGCGAAGTGTTCCTTGGTCTGGACCTTGAACCGAGTGTGAAAGTGTTCAGCAGGGCGATCGAAATCAAATTTAAGACCCAATTTGGCGCTGACATGAAGTTTACCCGGAAAGCTGCTTCGTGGGATACCTCCAATCCTTCGCAGATGGAGGAAAAGATCGACCCCAACAACTGGCACAACTCGCCCACCAGTTACCACGCCTGTGTCAACTGCTACGAGATCAGCACCGGGTTGAATCTGACCATCGGCATAACGATCAGCCTTGTGGGCAAGGTCGTCTCCCGGGCTTCTGATTTGAAAGTTCCGATCTCGGTCGGAGTTGCACAAGGCCATTACTCTGTCGATTACAGCGAGTTCACCCTGTTTGGCGGGAAATGTGATCACGAAAAGTACCGCATCGTTGTCTCTATGGACAAAGCGGACTCCGCCGGAACCAAGCTCTATTACAGCAAAAACGGCGGCATGTACCAGGGAGCCGGGGAACTGAACAGCCAAGGCTGGCTGCAAATTTTTCTGGAACCCGGCACCTATACCTTCAGCACCGTGCCCGACAGCAAAGCAGAGGAGCGGTATTACTGCACCTTTGCCGTTACGGATATGCCGCTGAACCCGCTGCTGCGGTACGCCACCCGTTCGGGCGTGTGCGGAGCCGAGGACGGCAACCTGACTTGGGAGATCAGTGACAGCGGAATGCTGTCCATTTCCGGCACGGGCGAAATGAAGGATTACAGCGAAACCAGCCCCGCACCGTGGCCCAAGGAAGAAGTGACCGGTGTCGAGATTCAGGCCGGGGTCACTTCCATCGGCAGCTATGCGTTTGCAGGCTGTTACCGGATGCTGAGCGCCAATATCAGCGGCACTGTGGACACCATCAACGACCACGCCTTTTCCGGCTGCCTTGCCCTGAGCCGGGCCGACCTTTCCGATGACTTGGTGGTTCTGGGCCCTTATGCCTTTGAAAACTGCAAAAAGCTGGAAAGCTTTGACGTTGGCGGCTGCCTCCTCCGGCTGGAGGATGGCGTTTTTGACGGCTGCACTGCGCTGAAAAACGTCCAGCTCCATGAAGTAATGGAAATCGGTGCGGCCGCGTTCCGCAGCTGCTCGTCCTTGCAGAAGCTGGACGCGCCCTGTGTCCTTTCCATCGGGGACGATGCCTTCAACGGCTGCTCTGCACTGGAAACGATCACCTTTGCCAAGCAGCTTTCCGGCTTTGGTGTGCGCAGCTTTTATAACTGTACCAGCCTGACCAAGATCAACATCCCGGACAGTGTTACCGCGATCCCGCAGCAGGCTTTCTATCAGTGCACCAGCCTGAACAGCATCTGGCTGCCGGACAGCGTGACCACCGTTGAAGAGGAGGCGTTCAAGCTCTGCCGCAGTGCTGCCACCATCCGGCTTTCCAACCGGCTGGCTTCCATCGGTCAGGGGGCTTTCTACGGCTGCGAGTCCTTTGCCGGCAAGCAGCAGTTCACCCCCAGCGGCAGCAGCACCCCCATTGCCACCACGCTCCTGATCCTGCCGGAAACGCTGACCTTTATTGGCGACAGCGCCTTTGAAGCCTGCACCAAGCTGGACGGGGTCAAGTTCCCCGAACATCTGAACGCCATTGGCAGCAATGCGTTCCAGAACTGCTCCAGCCTTTCGCAGGCCATCCTCCCGAACGATTTGCAGCACTTCGGCAAGGCTGTTTTTGCAGGCTGCACCAGCCTGACGGAAGTCTCCATCCCGCACGATATCAGCCGCATTGCCGTCAACACCTTCGATGGCTGTACTGCACTGCAAACCGTTCATCTGCCCGCCGGGACAGACCTCATTGCAGATTCCGCATTCAACGGCTGTACCGCTTTGCAGCGGGTGGAATACAAAGGCACCGTCGGCGACTGGTACAATGTCCAGATCGAGGATCACAACGAGGTGCTGTACACCACACCCATTTCCTGCTCCGATGGTGATACGTTCGGCCACAAAACGACCCATGGAACACTGAGCAACGGCATGAAATGGATTTTTAACAGCGATGCTACCCTGACCATCAGCGGCACCGGTCCCATGGTCGATTTTGAGCTGGACGCCACAGACGATACGGTCGTTGTGCCGTGGGAGGATGTAAAATATAATATCTCCCACGTTGTGTACGAAGAGGGCATCACGACCACCGGCGATTTCGTTTTCTACCACTGCCCCAACCTGACCAGCGTCACCCTGCCCGATACCATGACCGAGATCGGCAACAGCACGTTCGCCGACTGTACGAGCTTGGAACAGGTCACCATCTCCAACGGCGTTACGAAGATCGGCAATAGCGCGTTCTCCGGCTGTTCGAGCCTGGAACAGATCACCATCCCCGACAGCGTTACCAAGATCAGCGCCGGTGCATTCTCTGGCACGGTGCTGACGCAGGTCAGTGCGCCGGGTGTGACGGAGATCGGCGTTAACGCATTCAGTAATTGCTGGAAGCTGACGCAGGTCAGTGCGCCGGGTGTGACGGAGATCGGCGTTAACGCATTCGGCAATTGCTGGAATCTGACCCAGATCCATGTTTCCGCCCGGCTTGCCACCGTGGAAAGCGGCGCGTTTGAGGGCTGCTCCGAGCTTATGGATGTCTATTACAGCGGTACGGCGGAACAATGGCAGGCAGTGAACAATCAGGATGCCACCATTGCCGATGCCAACATCCACTGCGCCGATCAGGAGATCCCCGGCGTGAAACATGGCACTTGGAACGGTGTCACTTGGCGCTTGGCTCCGGATGGTACGCTGACCGTCAGCGGTCACGGCAGTATCACGGCAGGGTATTCCTGGTGGTTCCCCTGGAACTCGTTCAAAGAGGAAATTCTCAAAATCGTGATCGAGGATGGCGTCACCAGCGTTGGAACCAACGCGTTCCCGGACTGCCCGAATCTGAAAACCGTCGAAATTGCCGGAAGCGTCACCTCTCTTGGGATACAAGCTTTCGCAAGGTGTCATAAACTGGAGGAGGTCCATCTCTCCGAGGGGCTGAAAAATATCGAGCAGAGCGCGCTTGGCTACACTGCGATCCGCACGATCGAGCTCCCGGAAAGTCTGGAAACGATCGGCTGCTGCGCATTTGGCGGGTGTTCCAATCTGGAAAGCATCCGCATCCCGTCCAACGTCTGGGGGCTGGATCACGGAGTCTTTGAACAATGCGATAGCCTGAAAGAAGTCTGGCTTCCCCGGAGTCTCCGGTACATTGACGTTACACTGCCCGGCCGTGAGCCCTTTGCAAATCAAACCTGCTTCCCGGACAGCGTACAAACGTTCCATTATGAGGGCACCAGCGATGATTGGCGGAAGATCCAGATCGGCAGCGGCAACTCCAATTTGAAAGGAGCGACTATTTACGGTGCTGACGGCCCCTTTACCATCCGTTCCGGCGACTGCGGTGAAGAGGGGGATAATGTCCAGTGGACCCTTTCTGAAGATGGTACCCTGACGATCACCGGCAGCGGCAAGATCCGAGGGCTCTCAAATCTCGATAGCAGCGACTATACGATCAATGATTCCTCTCCCTGGCCGGAAACCCTTGTAAAACGCGTTGTGATCAACGAGGGGATCACGGAGATCGGAGACGGCGCTTTCATCTATAACTGGAATTTGGAGGAGATCGATCTGCCCACCAGCCTGACCCGGATCGGTATTCTGGCACTTGCAGGCTGTTCCAGCCTTTATGCCATCAGCATTCCGACCAACGTCACGGACATCGGTCAGCTTGCCTTCCGCGATGATACCTCTCTGAGTTATCTCATCCTCCCGGATATTGACACCATTCGGATGGGTATGTTCATTGACTGCTCTGCTCTGGAAGGCATCACGATCCCAAGCAGCGTCACTTCTATTGAGAATCAGGCTTTTGACTGCTGCGGTGCGCTGAAGGACGTTTCCTTCCTTGGCACCAAAGAACAGTGGAGCAAGATCAGCATTGGGCGCGACAACACAGATCTGACTTCTGCCACGATCCATTACATCGACACCTCCGCAGCCGCAGTGGATGCTGTGATGGCTGACGTTGCCGCACCGGACGATCTTTTGGACGCAGCTGACCCCGAACCGGCAGAGCCGGAATGGTCTGCCGACGCCGAGGAGGACGCGCCGGAGGTCACGGACCTGCTCCTTGACCTGACCGAGGAGCCCGATGCGTCCGATGCCCTCCTGACCAAGGAAGACACCGAAGCCGAAGCCTCCGGCTTTGACGCGGTGAGCACCCTGCCCGCTGTGCCCGAAGCTCTGGCCGATACCTCCAACGCCATTGCCGTCGGCAGCGGTGTGACGGAGGAGGGCGGCGTTTCCCATGCACGCTTTACCGGCCTGACGGCGGGCGAAGATTACGCGGTCATCGTGAGCTGCTCGGCAGATGCTCCGCTGGACGGCGCAAACCTCTTGTACATTACCCAGATCGCGGCCAGCGCCGACGGCACGCTGGATGTGCCGTTCCGTATCCACAGCGCCGACGATGCCGCCTATGTTGTAGCCTGCCGCCGCGGCAATGATTCCCACGGCGGCGGTACATCTGGCGGTGACACGTCGGGCGGCGGTGCATCGGGCGGTGATACATCTGGCGGTGACACGTCGGGCGGCGGTGCATCTGGCGGCGGTACGTCAGGTGGCGGTACGTCGGGTGGCAACACGTCGGGTGGCAACACTTCGTCTGGCGGCGCCGGCGGGCTGATCGCTATCTTGGCCGGCGGCGTAGCCGTCATTGTAGGGGGCATCATCGCCATGCTCCCAGCCAAAATTTCCGGCAAAGCCGAGCGGGCGGAGCACATCGTGCTTGCAAACGCAGAGGTACAGCTGCTGAAGAACAACACGGTGGTGGCCCGGACTACCACCGATGCCAACGGCAGCTTCACGCTCAGCGCCAAGCGCGGCAATTATGTTCTGCGCATTACCTACCCGGTGACCACCGTGGACGAAGCCGGACAGCCCATCACCCAGATGGTCACGCAGGATATCCCGGTCAAGGCCCCCGCCAAAGGCCTGAACCTGACGTTCTGAGCATTCCCAAACAAAAGCTCCCGCGTTCTAGCGGGAATGATAAGTACCCCCAGTACCGGACACCCGGTACTGGGGGTACTTTTATAAAATAGAGCGATGCGTACAAAAATGCTGTTTTGATATCGCGCGAATTTCTTGCCTTGCGATAGGAAGCATCAGGCGGGGTCAGCGGGCTCCCCGGCTTCGATTTTACCCAGATACCGCCACAGGGTCGTGCGGCTGATGCCCAGCTGCCGGGCGGCAGCGGCGCGGTTGCCGCCGTGGGCGGCTACCGTCTGCTGCACCACCTCGCCGATGATGCTTTCCAGCGTGCGGGAGGTGTCGGTGCTGACCACCGCCGCCGGGTGGGCCGCCGGGGCGCTGCGCAGGCTGCGCTCCTTGGAGAGCAGGTCGGCCACGCTGCTGCTGCGGATGTAGGGGCCGTTCGTCAGGGTGGCAAGGGAACGCAGAAGGTTTTTGAACTGGGTGTAGTTGTTCGGCCACGGGTACTGCCGCAGCATCTCGATGGCGCGGGGCTCAAAGCCGGAGATCTGCTTGCCCAGCTCCAGATTCAGGCTGTTCAGGTACAAACTGGAAAGGGACGGGATCTCGTCCGACCGGCTGCGCAGCGGGGGCAGATCCAGCGTCAGTGCGCCCAGCCGCTCGATGAACCGGCGGGTGACCGGGGAGACCGGCTCTTCCGGGCGCACCGAGCGGGAGAACAGCAGCCGCACCCGGCGGGCAAGACCGGTCTCCTCAATGGCAGCCAGCAGCTCGGCGCTCCACTGCTCCGGGATGGCTTCAAAGTTCTGGAAATAGACCGTGTTGCCGTTGGCGTTCAGGGGAGAGTTATAGTGGTTGAGCAGAAAATCCCATGATTTATCGTTCATCATGGCGCAGTTTGCCACCACGAGGGGGCGGTTCACCAGTGCGCTGTGCAGGTAAAGGTAGCGGGCGATCTGCTCCTTGCCGGTGCCCGGCTCGCCGCAGATGAACAGGGGCTGGCGCAGGGCGGCAAGGGCGTTGATCTCGGCGTCCTGTGTGCCCATGGCACCGCTCAGGCTGTAAAAGCTGTTGGAGAAAAGATACTCGCACTCGCCCTGATTCAGCGACCGCAGCCCCGGGCGGCTGGAATGCAGCGGGATGCGGGAGGGCACGCAGTAGAACAGATACCGCTGCACGTTGTTCATCAGCAGCACCTGTGCCGTGATGCTGTACAGCTGGCTGCGCTCGGTGTAGTAGAACTTTAAGCTGCCGGTGGCGGGGATCTCCCGCAGATGGGTCTGCAAACAGCGGTGCAGTTCCGGGGAGATGTCTTTCATATTATTATAGTACAGGCTGCCGTCCGGCTCCATCACCACCACCCGACCACCCTGCTCCTGCGTGATGCTGCGCAAAAACAGGTTCTCCTGCCGCAGCTGGCCGAACCATGTGCTGATGTTCACCGCCTGATCGATGGCGCTGTGCAGGCTTTCGATGCCGGAGGTGATGAGAAAGGCGTCAAAGCCCATCTCCCGGGCAATGGTGTGGGTGACCATGTCGCAGACCACCATCCGGTAGCCGCCCTGCTTGAGCCGCTCTAAGGTGTGGCGTACCTCCTCGGCGCTGCGGACGGTAAGGATGTCCAGATCAAAGTTCAGCAGGCTGCAAAGGGTGTGGGCGGGCTCGGTGATGCTGGGAAAGCCCACGATGGCGTACAGGCTGGTGTAGTTCTCTGCCAGCTTCATGGTGCGCAGCACATCATACACCGAGATATGGATATCCACCACCGGCAGGTCGGTCACCTGCCGGATCAGGGTGGCGGTGCCGCCGCGGGAGATGATGCAGTCGTAGCTGTTGGGCGCCATGCTCTGCACGATGGCCTGTCCCTCTTCCAGATTGCCGGTGTACACCTCCAGTTCAACGTTGGGGTAGGCCTGCGCCGCCTGCTCCATGGCGGTGCGCATTCCGTCGTAGGGGGCAATGCCCAGAATGCGGGTGTGAGTTTCGACCATAAAACGTCCCTCCGTGTTTCTCTTTGAAACTATTATAATCGGTATGGTTCAAAAAGAAAACAGAATGTGGTTTCAAAATGGAACATTTTTGCACTTGAAACGGAAGGAAAATTGAAAACGTGCTAAAATGAAACGCTTTTGCCCCTTGCGCGGGGTGCAATCCACTGCCGGATACGGCATAATGAAAGCACAAAAACAAGTGAGGGGGCACGAACAATGCTTCGCCTGCTGATGATTGCAGATGATTTTACTGGTGCGCTGGATACCGGCGTACAGCTTGCGGCACACGGCATCCCCACGCAGGTCGTGGTGGGGCAGGCAGACCTTTCCGCGTGCAGCAGCACCGTGCTGGTGGTGGATACCGAGACGCGGCATCTGCCCGCCGCAAAGGCTGCCAAGGCGGTGGAAGAGCTGACCCGCAGCGCGGTGGAAAACGGCGTGGGCTGCATTTATAAAAAGACGGATTCCGCCCTGCGCGGCAACATCGGCGCAGAGCTTGCCGCCCTGCTCAAGGCAAGCGGCGCACGCAATTTACCCTTTCTGCCGGCCTTCCCGCAGATCGGACGCACCACCGAAAAGGGCGTCCACTACATCGACGGCGTGCCGGTGAACGAAAGCCCCTTCGGCATCGACCCCTTCGAGCCGGTGCGCTGTGCCGAGGTGACAAAGCTGATCCATTTGCAGACCGAGGTGCCCGCACAGAGCCTGCGCCCCGGCGAGACGGCAGCGGACAAGACCGGCATTCTGGTGTATGACGCTGCCACCGCCGCAGATCTGGAAACCACCGGACGGCAGCTGTTCCAGAATGGAACACCCCCGGTGCTGGCAGGCTGCGCAGGCTTTGCCGCCTTTCTGCCGGAGCTGCTGGGGCTTTCGGACGGCAGCGTGGTCGAGACCCCGCAGCTGGACCCCCGGCTGCTGGTGCTCTGCGGCAGCGTGAACCCCATCACCCTGCGGCAGATGGACACCGCCGAAAAGGCAGGTTTCACCCGCC
Source organism: uncultured Faecalibacterium sp. (assembly GCA_934525325.1). GTDB lineage: Bacteria > Bacillota > Clostridia > Oscillospirales > Ruminococcaceae > Faecalibacterium. The sequence goes on along the minus strand of CAKSZE010000013.1, from coordinate 5,195 downwards.
TGCGGCTGACCCCCCGGCAGAAGCTGGAGCCCGGCTACTGGGCAAGCGCCGACGGCAAGGCTGCGCTGGCAGAAATTGAAGCCATGCTGGCAGCAAACCCCCGCTGCATCATCGAGACGAACGACGCCGGGGGCAACCAGCTTACCGCCGACTACGCCGCCGCCCGCGGCATTGATCTGGACGGCCTGCGGGTGGGCATTTCCGGCAGCGTCGGGCAGATGTTCGGGGCGCTGTTCGGCAGCGAGCATCTGGGCACATTGCTGCTCACCGGCGGCGACACCCTGCTGCAGTGCATGAACAGCGTGGGCGCACGGGAGCTGGAGCCGGTGTGCGAGCTGGAAAGCGGCATCGTGCTGGCGCGTTTCACCTATCAGGGACGCACCCGCTACGTGATCACCAAGTCCGGCGGCTTTGGGCAGGAGGATCTGCTGGTGGAGCTGGCAGACCGCATTGCAAAGCATTGAGAATGGAAGCAGACAGCCCTTTGCGGCTGGAACGGAAGATAAATGTAACAGAAGGAGAACGACCATGACCTATGCAAAACTGCCCGGCCTGACTTGGGACGGCACCGTGTACGAGAACGAGGAGATGGGCACGCTGGAAGCCCTGCTGCCCACCGGCGGCTGGCCCACCGCCCACGCACCCGCCATGGTGGAGCTGCCCAATGGCGATCTGCTCTGCTGCTGGTTCGCCGGTACTTATGAGGGCAGCGCAGACGTGCACATCATCTGCTCGGTGCTGCCGCATGACGGCACTAAGTGGCTGGAGCCGGTGGATATCTCCGGCGACCCCACCCGCAGCGAGCAGAACCCCTCGCTGTTCTACGGCCCGGACAACGCCGTGTGGGCAATGTACACCGCCCAGCTGGACCGCGTAGAGGGCAAGGACAATATGCAGTTCACCGCTGTGGTGCGCTGCCAGAAGAGCACCGACGGCGGCAGAACATGGGGCGACTACACCACCGTGTTCCCGGAGGAAGGCACCTTCTGCCGCCAGCCCATTCAGGTGCTGTCCAACGGCCGCTGGATCTTTGCCAACTGGCTGTGCACCGACTCTGCCGAGGGTCTGTCCGGCGACCCCACCGCCTTCCGCATCTCGGATGACGAGGGCAAGACCTGGCACATGGTCATGATGCCCGGCAGCAACGGCCACGTCCACGCCAATGTCATCGAGCTGGAGCCGGGGCATCTGGTGGCGTTCATGCGCAACCGCGAAGCCTACCGCATCCACCGCAGCGAGTCCTTTGACTGGGGCGAAACTTGGACGGTGCCCGCACCTACCCCGCTGCCCAACAACAACTCCAGCATCAGCGCGGTCAAGCTGCAGAGCGGCCGCATCGCCATTGCCTACAACCCCACCTGCACCCCCAACCCCGTGCCCGGCAAGGCTGCATGGCCCGGCCTGCGCTGCCCGGTGGCGGTGGCGCTCTCCGAGGACGGCGGCCTGACCTTCCCCATCATCCGCTGGATGGAGCGCGGCGAGGGCTATATGGGCGATGAGAACAAGACCAACAACAAGCAGTACGAGTACCCCTACCTGATGCAGGGACGGGACGGGATGCTGCATCTGGCGTATGCTGCCCGCACCCGGCAGGGCATCAAGTACGTCCGCTTCTCGGAGCAGGACGTGCTGGGCGCAAAGCGGGAGACCGTGGGTCTGTATAACCCCACCGCAGCCCAGAGCCGCTGAAAAAGCTTTTCGGAACTTTCATCCTTTATTTATAGAGCAAAGTATCATTCAGGAGGTTGATCAGTATGCTGACCCAGTACAATCTTAAAATGCCGCACGCAGTTTACGGCGGCGAAAACGCCATGGACAATATCACCGCCATCATCAAGGCGCGCGGCGCAAAAAAGGTAGCCATGTTCACCGATAAGGGCATTGAGGGCGCTGGCCTGTTTGCCCTGCCGGAAGAGGCTGTCAAGGCCTCCGGCGCAGAGTACTATGTGCTGGACGAGCTGCCCCCGGAGCCCAGCTACATGGCTGTGCAGAAGCTGGTGGACGAGTTCAAGGTCTCCGGTGCAGACCTGATCGTGGCCTGCGGCGGCGGCTCCGTGATGGACGCTGCCAAGCTGGCAAGCGTGCTGGTGACCGACGCCTACGGCGTGAAGGAACTGCTGGATAACCCCGGCATGGCACAGAAGTGCGTGCCCATCGTGCTGATCCCCACCACCGCCGGTACCGGCGCTGAGGTTACCCCCAATGCCATCGTGGCTGTGCCCGAAAAGGAACTGAAGGTGGGCATCGTCAACGAGAACATGATCGCGGACTACGTCATTCTGGACGCCCGCATGATCAAGAACCTGCCCCGCAAGATCGCAGCCGCTACCGGCGTGGATGCGCTGGCACACTGCATTGAGTGCTTTACCAGCAACAAGGCCAACCCCTTCAGCGATCTGTACGCACTGGAAGGCCTGGACCTGATCCTGAACAACATCGAAAAAGCCTGCGATGACCCCGAAGCCATGGCAGAGAAGAACCGGATGCAGATCGCAGCCTACTACGGCGGTCTGGCCATCACCGCTTCCGGCACCACCGCCGTGCACGCACTGAGCTACCCGCTGGGCGGCAAGTACCACATTGCACACGGCGTGTCCAACGCCATCCTGCTGGCACCGGTCATGCGCTTCAACAGCGAGCACCCCGCCGTGCGCGAGCGTCTGGCTGCCGCATACGACCGCTGCTGCCACGAGGAAAAGACCTGCACCACCGTGGAGGAAAAGACTGCATGGATGATCGCCCGTCTGGAGCACATCGTCAAGCATCTGGACATCCCCACCAGCCTGAAGGAGTTCGGCGTGCCTGCCGAGGATCTGGAAGGTCTGGTCAACGCCGGTATGCAGGTACAGCGCCTGCTGGTGAACAATATGCGCCCCGTTACCGCCGACGACGCACGCAAACTGTATCAGGAGATCATGTAACAGAAAAGGAGTAAAGACTTATGAAGACCAGCGATATCAAGGGCATCATCCCTCCCGTAATCACCCCCATGAACAACGACCCTGAGCAGACTGTCAACCATCAGGCTCTGCGCGAGCAGGTGGAGCGCCTGCTGGCAGGCGGCGTGCACGGCATCTTCCCCATGGGCACCAACGGCGAAGCCTACGCCCTGTCCTTCCAGGAGAAGGAAGAGATCCTTGCCACTGTCATCGATCAGGTAAAGGGCCGTGTGCCGGTCTACGCAGGCACCGGCTGCATCACCACCGCTGAGACCATCCGCCTGAGCAAGCGTGCCGAGGAGCTGGGCGCAGATGCACTGTCCATCATCACCCCCAGCTTTGCACTGGCTTCCCAGAAGGAGCTGTACGACCACTACACCGCCGTGGCAAAGGCCGTCAACCTGCCCATCATTCTGTACAACATCCCCGCCCGCACCGGCAACAAGCTGCTGCCCGAGACCGTGCAGGCGCTGTGCCGCGATGTGGAGAACATCGTGGGCGCAAAGGATTCCAGCGGCGATATCGAGAACCTGAAGGCATACATCCGCCTGACCCGTGAGCTGGACAAGGAAGTTGCCATTCTGGCCGGCAACGACGGCGCTATCCTGACCTGCCTGAAAGAGGGCGGCGCAGGCGGCATTGCAGGCCGCGCCAACATCTGGCCGGAGACCGTTGCCAAGATCTACGATTGCTTCAAGGCCGGGGATCTGGAGGGCGCACAGGCTGCACAGGACGCCATTGCCATCCTGCAGCAGACCTTCAAGTACGGCAACCCCAACACCATCATCAAGACTGCCGTTGCCCTGCAGGGCCACCCCGTGGGCAAGTGCCGCGCACCCTTCAACTATGTGCCCGAGGAAGGCATGGAAGCCATCAAGAAGGTTCTGGCTGAGAACGAGGCCAAGGGTCTGCACTGAAACGCGCTGAAGCAAGGAGAAGGCTGCTATGAATAAACCCATTGTCGGTATTACCATGGGCGATCCCGCCGGTTCCGGCCCGGAGATCACCATCAAGGCTCTGGCTGACCCGGAGCAGTACAGCTACTGCCGCCCCATCGTTGTGGGCGATGTGAAGGTGATGGAGCAGGCCAAGAAGTTCGTTGGCCGCGAGGATATCGTCATCCACCGCTGCGAGAAGGTGTCGGATGCCCTGTTCACCCCCGGCACCATCGATGTGCTGCATCTGGATCTGATCGAGGATATCAGCAAGTTCGAGATGGCAAAGGTCAGCGTGGAGGGCGGCAACGCAGCCTTCCAGTGCGTGAAAAAGGTCATTGAGCTGGCCATGGCCGGTGAGGTGGATGCCACCTGCACCAACGCCCTGAACAAGGAAGCCATGAACAAGGCACTGGAGTACTACCACGGCGAAAAGTCGGACGGCTACACCCACTTTGACGGCCACACCGAGATCTACGCCACCTACACCCACACCAAGAAGTACACCATGATGCTGGCACATCACGACCTGCGCGTGGTGCACGTTTCCACCCACGTTTCCCTGCGGGAAGCCTGCGACCGGGTCAAGAAGGACCGCGTGCTGGAGGTCATCGAGATCGCCAACAAGGCCTGCAAGGATATGGGCATCGAGAATCCCCGCATCGCTGTGGCTGGTCTGAACCCCCACTGCGGTGAGAACGGCCTGTTCGGCCGGGAGGAGATCGAGGAGATCACCCCCGCCATCGAAGCTGCCAAGGCCGAGGGCATTACCGGCGTGGTGGGCCCCTGCCCGCCGGACAGCGTGTTCTCGCAGGCCATCGGCGGCTGGTACGACATCGTGGTGTGTATGTACCACGACCAGGGTCACATCCCGCTCAAGACCGTGGGCTTTGTCTACGACCGCGAAAAGCAGGAGTGGAAGGCCGTGGAGGGCGTCAACGTCACGCTGGGTCTGCCCATCATCCGCGCCAGCGTGGATCACGGCACCGACTTCTACCACGCCGGCAAGGGCAACGGCAACGAGCTGAGCCTTGTCAACGCCATCAAGTATGCGGTCAAGATGACCGGCCGCACCAACTAAGTTATCTTCATCCCAACCAATTCTTCATTTTCTTCCAGAGAGAGCCGCTGCACCCCGTACGGTGCGGCGGCTTTTTCTGGTTTGTACCGGAAAAGTGTGGCGCTCCGCAGGGTACCTTTCTGCTTGACTTGAGCAGGCAATGACGCTCCGCTGGGCCAGAGGTAGGGAGGGGTGTTCCGACTCCCCCCTCCCTACCTCTGGACTCCACCCACCCCGCAACGGGCCAAGGGCTGCACGCCC
>CAKSZE010000012.1 GCA_934525325.1 uncultured Faecalibacterium sp. | reverse complement strand
AATATAGGTTCCGTTACAAGTTCTTTCGATATTGTTCAATTTTCAAGGTCCTGTGCGCCTCAGCCTTAGCGGCTGACGACTTGATTATTTTACCACAGAAGCGGTTTTTTGTCAAGCACTTTTTTGAGAAACTTTTGAAGTTTTGTGAACTTGGAGCGCTTTAAGTTTCTCGGTGCTAACCGTGAGCTTGTCGGGGTGAGACCCCTCCATCTTGCTTTCGCAAGACCGCTCTGTTTGCTTGAACGCCCCACCGGGGCGATTCATTGCTTTCGCAACCGCAAAACTTTTGAACGTTCATTGGTTCTTTTCAAGGGCTTCCTGCTGAGGCTTCAGAAGTCATTCTTTTGTCTCAGCGCTTGGCGCTCAAGTATAATACCACACCCCGGTGCGCTTGTCAACACTTTTTGACATCTTTTTTCTATTTTCTTTGCGGAGGGGTAAATGCCCTCTCAGGCGCTCCCGCGCCAGATTCCCCAAAGGGGGAGCCAAGCCGTTAAGTTCGTTGCTAAAGTATAAGGTATAACGAGGAGGTTTCCGGCAGTGCTCTTGGCTCTCCCTTTGGGAGAGCTGGCAAAGCCGACAGGCTTTGACTGAGAGGGCGCACGCCGTTGCCTAATATCAAGCCTTCCGCTCTGCCCCTCCCCCAGCAAAAGCCTTGCGCATCGGCGGCGGGTGCGCTATTATATATTATATACATTATAGAGCGCTGCGAAAGGAGCCCTGACCCATGATCCTCACCGTCAATATCGGCAACACCCACATCACTGTGGGCGGCTACGAACAAGATACCCTTATCTTCTGCGGGCGGCTGCATTCCGACCCCGCTGCCACGGTGGAGGAATACGCCATCCGGCTGGTGAATCTGTTACAGCTGTACGGGGCATCCCCGGCGCAGATCGAGGGCGGCATTCTGGGCAGTGTGGTGCCCATGCTCAGCGGGCGGGTGCTGGCGGCTTTACAGCTCTTATGCAAGGCGCGCATCCTGACCGTGGGGCCGGGGCTGAAAAGCGGCATCAAGCTGCGACTGGACAACCCCGCCCAGCTGGGCGCAGAGCTGCTGTGCGGCGCGGTGGCGGCGCTGGCAGAGTGTCCCGGGCCGCTGGTGGTCATCTCGGCAGACACGGCTATCTCCCTGATGGCGGTGAACGCCAAGCAGGAGCTTGTGGGCGGCGTGATCCTGCCCGGGCCGCAGCTTTCCATGAATGCGCTGGTGCAAAAGACTGCCCAGCTGCCCCAGATCGACCCTGCAGCCCGCGCATCGGACTCGGTGTTGGGCAAGAGCACCTCGGCCTGTTTGCAAAACGGTTTCGTGCTGGGCACTGCCAGCCTGCTGGATGGTCTGGCTGACCGTTTCTGCGCCGAGCTGGGCGCACAGACCGCCTTTTACGCCACCGGCGACCTGCCCCGCTCCATCCGGGAGGCCTGCCGCACCCCCATCCACTACCGCGAGACCCTGATCACCGACGGTCTGCACCGCATCTGGCTGCGAAACCGAAAGGGTTGACGATTTTCGTTTGCATTTTGCATTCTGATGTGTTATACTGTGTTGTACCCACCAAAGGGGTACGGCATTTGCGATCGTAGCTCAGCTGGATAGAGCGTTCGGCTCCGACCCGGAAGGCCAGAGGTTCGAATCCTCCCGGTCGCACCAAGGACTGCTGCACAGGTTTTGTGCGGCAGTCCTTTTTATTTATTTTATCGAATCCATCTTGCAAAAGCGGCGCAGTGCCTTATAATAGAGGCTGTGCCCCGGTGTGCGCGGGCACGGTTTAGGATGTATAGGATAAAGGAAAAAAGAGTATGGCTTCTCAAACGAATACGCTGACGGAAGGCCCTCTGGCCAAGCAGATCTTTCTGGTCAGTCTGCCGCTGGCGCTTTCCAACCTGCTGCAGGTGCTGTTCAATATGTCGGACGTGGCAGTGGTGGGACGCTTTGCCGGGTCTACGGCGCTGGGCGCCGTGGGCTCCACCAGCACGCTGGTGACCCTGTTCACCGGCTTTCTCATCGGTCTGAGCAACGGCATCAATGTGCTGGTGGCGCGTTTTTACGGCGCGCGCCACCCCAAGGACGTGGAAAAGACCGTCCACTCGGCGGCCATCATCAGCGCCGTTGCCGGTGTGGTGCTGCTGCTCATCGGCCTGCTGGGCTCCCCCGCCATGCTGCGGCTGCTGAACACCAAGGAGGATCTGCTGCCCGGCGCGATTTTGTATCTGCGGGTGTATTTTCTGGGTATGCCGGCGCTGGCGCTGTACAACTTCGGCAACGCGGTGTTCAGTTCCATCGGCGACACCAAAAAGCCGCTGATGTATCTGTCCATTGCCGGTGCGCTGAACATTCTGCTGAACCTGTTCTTTGTCATCGTGTGCGATCTGAGCGTGGTAGGCGTGGCGCTGGCCAGTGCCATCAGCCAGTGCGTTTCGGCATTTCTGATCCTGCGGGCGCTGACCCGGGTGCAGGACTGCTACGCGCTGGACGTGCACAAATTGCAGCTGGACCCGGCACAGGCCAAGAGCATCCTTGCGCTGGGCGTACCTGCCGGTTTGCAGAACGCCATTTTTGCCATTGCCAACCTGTTCATTCAGGCGGGTGTCAACTCCTTCGACTCCCTGATGGTCAAGGGCAACAGCGCCGCCGCCAACGCGGATGCGCTGATCTACGACTGCATGGCGGCCTTCTACATGGCGTGTGCCAGCTTTATGAGCCAGAACTACGGCGCGGGACGGCCTGACCGGGTGAAGAAGAGCTACTTCATCAGTCTGGGCTACTCCTTCGGCGTGGGGCTTGTGCTGGGCGCGGCGCTGTTCTTCTGCGGGCCGTCCTTCCTTGCGCTGTTCACCACCGAAGCCGCCGTTATTGACGCCGGCATGAAGCGGGTGGCTGTGATGGCGTTTGCCTACTGCATCTCCGCCTTTATGGACTGCACCATCGCCGCCTCCCGCGGGCTGGGCAAGACGGTGGTGCCCACCGTCATCGTGGTGCTGGGCTCCTGCGTATTCCGGGTGATCTGGGTGTACACCATCTTTGCCCACTTCCACACCATCCCGGCGCTGTACCTGCTGTACCCGTGCAGCTGGACGCTGACCGCACTGGCGGAGATCGCCTATTTTGCCAGCTGCTACAAGCGTGCCATGGCGATCTTCCGCAAGCCCGCGGCGGCGTAATATGATTAAAAACCCCTCTGGAAAATCCGCAGATTTTCCAGAGGGGTTTTTCTACTTTACTGATAATCGTGGTTGAGGAACATGGCCTTGATGACCACCACCTCGTCGTATTCCTCCTGCTCCACCTGCACGTCCGCGTTCAGGCTCTTCAGGCGCGCCTTGACTGCATCCAGTGCTTCGGGCACGGTAACGGCGTTGCCTTCCTCGATAGCGTCCATCATCCGCTTGAGCACGATGGGGTGGGCGTACCAGCTTGCCACCGGGAACGCCCCGTGGGGGTAGTGCTTCACATACTCTGCCATGGCGGCTTCCGCCTTGTCCGCACGCTTCATGATGGCAGCGTGGTTATTGTGGGCGGTGGGCAGCATATTGTAGCTGGAAAACAGGAAGATAGCGGCAAAGCCGAACAATGCAAAGTACACGCCGTAGCTGCCGGTGTGGCTGAACACGGAGTACAGACCGTAGGCCGCCGCTGCAACGCCCAGCACAAAGATGGCCAGCGCCACATACCGATACACCGGCTTGCTTTGCAGCTGCGCACGCTTGCGGCGCTGGGCAGCGCTCAGCTCGGCAGAAAGCTCCGGCTTTGCGTCCAGATACTCCTTTGCCCGGCGCAGCACGGTAAGGCTGTGCTGCGCGTCCTCGGAAAGTTCCGGCAGCTTGCGGGCGGCCTTTTCGGCGGCTTTTTTCTCCAGCGCCTGCTCACCGGCGGCGCTGAGCAGATGCAGCTGCGGCTGCTCCTTCGCCAGCACCTCCAGCAGGGCGTCCACGTCCCGCTCGTCCTTGAAGTTGCACTGCTTCTGCTTGCCGCCGTCATACTCCACCACCAGATAGGCCATGGAGGCAAACACGCCCTTGCCGGAAAAGCCGCCGGAGCTCATAGCCACCCGCTTGAACACCCGGGTGATGCTGCCGTAGGGCAGATAATAGCGGCGGTCGATGTAAAAGCTGTTCAGGTACAGCGCCTTTTTGCCCACGCCGCAGGGGCCGATCTTCCGGCAGGCTTTTTTGTCTGCCTCCAACTCCTGCGGGTCAAGCTTTGCCATGCCCAGCTGTGCGGGTTTGAAAATCATGGGTAGTTCCCTTCTTTGCTTTAAATTCTACGCCCCTATTTTCCCACGGGGCGGGGGCAATTGCAAGCCTTGATTTTTAAAAAACAGCGCCCGCCGCTGTACGGTCAGGCAGCGGCGGGCGCAGGTTACTTACGGAGAAATGGAGCCGTCAGTTCCTTATGCCTTGGAAGCAGAGTGCTTCTTGGTAGCATGGAGGAACAGAGCCAGCATTGCGATGGCAAAGACGATGCCGATGGGGTAAGCAACGGCGGTGTTGTAAGCCACCAGCTTGCCGTCCGCATAGGTGTTGATCATCTTGCCCAGGCACTCGGGAGCCAGCACGAAGTAGGTGCAGGACACAGCGCTCATGAAGGTTGCAGGCACGGCGGTGATCCAGAAGTTCTTCTTCTCCTTGAACAGGTACATGGAAGCAGCCCACAGGACGATCATAGCCAGCGTCTGGTTGGTCCAGCTGAAGTAACGCCAGATGACAGTGTAGTTGATGAAGCCCAGTGCGTTGCCGATGCCAAGGAAGGCACCAACGCCCAGCACGGGGATGCAGAGCTTCAGGCGGTTTGCGTAGCTGTCCTGATCGATCTTGAGCCAGTCGGACAAGGTCAGACGAGCGGAACGGAAGGCGGTATCACCAGAGGTGATGGGGCAGATGACGACACCGATCATAGCCAGTGCCACACCGACCTTACCCATGGTCTTGAGGCAGACGTCGTAGATAGCGGCAGACTGACCGGCAGCCAGAGCCTCGGCCAGACCGACCATCTTGCCGTCGGTGATGGTGTACAGTGCGCAGCCGGCAGCAGCCCAGATCAGAGCGATGATGCCCTCGCTGACCATTGCACCGTAGAATACGAAGTGACCCTGCTTCTCACTCTTCATGCAGCGAGCCATCAGAGGCGACTGGGTGGAGTGGAAGCCGGAGATAGCACCACAAGCAACGGTGATGAACATGAAGCTCCAGATAGGAGTGTTAGAGGGGTGCATATTGCTGAAGTTTGCCCAGATCTCGGGGATGGTGTAGGCAGGGTTGGTGAAGATACCGAAGATAACGCCCACAGCCATGATGATCAGGCAGATGCCGAACAGGGGGTAGATCTTACCGATGATGGCATCAATGGAGATAAAGGTTGCGATGAAGTAGTACACCAGAATGATGATCAGCCAGAACAGAGTGGTGGTCATCACACCGGACATACCGCCGTTCTTGCACAGGGTAACGATCAGGCCTGCGGGGCCGACTGCGAACACGGTACCGACCATGATCAGCAGCACCACAGAGAACACACGCATGATGGTCTGCATCACAGGGCCCAGATAGCGGCCGGTGACCTCAGCGATGGAAGCGCCGTCGTTGCGCTCGCTCATCATGCCGGAGAAGTAGTCATGTACGCCGCCGGCAAAGATGGTGCCGAAGGTGATCCACAGGAACACCACGGGACCCCACAGAGCACCCTGCAGTGCACCAAAGATGGGGCCCAGACCTGCAATGTTCAGCAGCTGGACGAGGAACAGCTTCCACTGGGGCATCACAACGTAGTCAACGCCATCGTTGATGCGCACAGCAGGAGTTTCGCGGTCGTCCGGTCCGAACGTGTTGTCCACGATCTTACCATAGACAAAGTAGCCTACGATCAGAAGCGCCAGACACAGTAAGAAACTAATCATACCAGAAACCTCCTTTTGAATTTCAGCCGCAGCAGCTTATGCCATACTGCGGCTATGACCGATCTCTGGCTTCATGTTAACACCTTTTTCATAATTGTGTTAATATTTTTTAGGTATAGTTCCCATATCAAAAAGTATATGACCGCTTATTTTATTTGTTTGTGCAAACTTGCATTTTTCAGTGATAATGCGTTTTAATTCATTTTGCAATTTCTCCTTGTTTTTCTCCCGGGAACGGTCAAAACAGTCCCCGCCAAACTTTGCGCCGCCTTTTTGTGCACTTTGCTTAAACGTTTGCGATTTTCTCCCCAAAACGTGGAATTTGGGACGAAAAGAAGGGAAATTCGCCCTCTCAGGCGGAGCACCCCTTCCGTCTGCTCCCGTTGGTCGCAGCCACCTTCCCCAAGGGGACGGCTTTTGGCGGTGGCGGAAAAGCTTGCAGCATAGCGCAAAGGCGTCCCCTTGGGGGAGCTGGCACGGCGCAAGCCGTGACTGAGGGGGTATCCGCCCACCCCACCTGTGAAAAAGGGGTACAGAAACGCCCGCAGGCGTTTCTGTACCCCAAAATTTAAAATAATTCTTCCGCTATTGATGCCCAGAGCAGCGCGGAGGGCATTTCAAATCTTCTTCCACCCGCTGTCCTTGATGGTGGCATCTGCCTGCTTGTGCAGCAGTTGCACAAACAGCTGCTCCTCCGGCTGCAAAGGCTCCCGCTCCGGGTACACCAGCACGTCCCGCATCTGCTGCTTCTGCGCCGGGCAATTATGCAGCGCCAGATGGTACTGCTCCAGCGCGCGCTGCGGCATGGGGGATGACCACATATAGGCCGTAGGCAGGTTTTGCAGAATGGAGAACTGGCTGCACCGCTCGTACACATGGATGCGGCGGTTGGGGTTTGCCTGCCAGCGGGAGACAGTGCCCTCCTCCCCGGGCAGATGGGTGTCGCCGTGCAGCACCTCGATGTAGTCGTTCAGCTCGTCAAGCTCGCGCACCTGCCGCCGCGCCAGCGGGCTGTCCTGACTGGTGAGCAGCAGATAGGAAAACTCCATGATGGGCTCCTGCCGCAGGCCGTGGCGCTGGCAGTAGCGCAGGTAGTAGTCCTCGTCCTCGGCGGCATAGCGCAGCAGCGCCATGTGGTAGCCCTGCCGCAGCACAAAATCCAAGGCTTCAATCGCACCGCTCTCCCGGATATGCACCCGCAGCTGCTCGCTGCGGGCAGCCTGCTGCAAAAAATCCACCGCCGCATAGGAGGCGTAGGTGGCATGGGTCAGCACCACCCGCAGCTCGGCGCAGCTGCGCTGCTGGTGCGCCTCCTGCTCCAGCTCATCCACCTGCTGCAGCACCCGCTGCGCCTGCCGGATGAACCGCTTGCCCTGCTCGGTAGGGATCATGCCCGTGGAGGAGCGCTCGAAAATGCGCAGCCCGTATTCCTCTTCCAGGTTCTTCAGCGCCTTGCTGACATTGGGCTGCGCCGCGTACAGCTGCTTTGCCGCCGCCGACACCGACCCCCATTTCATGATGGCTACCAGATATCGCAGTTCCGTAATATTCATGAACCCCTCCGCATGGTTTGCAGTCGTAATCGTATTGTAACAATTTTCCAGCATTGCTGTCAAGCGGGGGAGGTTTTTTGCCCGCTGGCGGCGGGACGATTTGGAATGCGCTCCGCGTTGCTCTGCGCATAATCAGCGGAATTTGCTTTTTATATTTGTGTTCCAGAAACGCCTGCGGGCGTTTCTGGAACACTTTTTCACCAGAGGGGTCGTAAAGATAAACGGCATCTGCAGCGCCGCTTTCTGCGAAAGCGCAGCGCTGCGGGGAAAGTTTTTTTGCAGAATTTCAGTGGGCTAAACTCCCTTAGTCAAAACCTGACGGTTTTGCCAGCTCCATCTGGGAGGAAGCCTTTGGCATGACGGGAAAGTTTCAGGCTCAAGCGCAAAGCTTCCGGGCGTTCCTGCTCCCCCTTGGGGGAGCTGGCGAACGTAGTGAGCCTGAGGGGCTATGGATGGAGAAGCGAAAAAAGCGTTAAAGCGATAGCGCCGACTGGCGCAGCGCTAGCTTTTTTGTGCTTCGACTTCTTCTTTAGGATTGTCAAGGGCGTGCAGCCCTTGGCCCGTTGCGGGGTGGGTGGAGTCCAGAGGTAGGGAGGGGGGAGTCGGAACACCCCTCCCTGCCTCTGGCCCAGCGGAGCGTCTTTGCACGCTAACGGCAAGTAGAAGTCTTTCCCGCGGAGCGCATTCTAAATCGTCCCCCTCCCCCTTGCACCAAAGCCCCCGGGTGCTATATAATAAGGAAAAACACAAAGGAGGGGCTGTACCATGCCGGAATACCGCGTGCTGCGCATTGACGAGCAGCTGTACGGCTGCGAGGAGCTGCCCGCCGGGCAGCCGGTGCTGTGCGATGTGACCCTGACCGATGCCGCCGGGGCTGCCCGCATCCTGCCCTACCCGGACAGGGAGCTGACCCGTCTGGGCATCGACGAGGGGGACGCCGTCTGTCTGCTGCCGGACGGCACCCTGCACAAGCTGTAAGGAGTAATTTTATGCACAATATCTATTTTACCCGCCACGGCGAAACGGTATGGAACGTGGAAAACAAGATCTGCGGCATGACCGACAGCCCGCTGACCGCTCACGGGCAACAGCAGGCGCGGCAGCTGGGCGAGCTTGTCCGGGACAGCGGCCTGCACATTGACGAAATTCTGTACTCTCCCCTTTCCCGCGCCGCCGACACCGCAAAGGCCATTGCCGCCGCTACCGGTCTGCCTGCCCGCTGCGAGCCCCGCCTGCGGGAGCAGTGCTTTGGCAAGTACGAGGGCACGCCCCGGGACGGCGCGGAGTTCCGCATTTCCAAGACCCACTTTGCCGACCGCTATGTGGGCGGCGAAAGCATGATGCAGCTGGCACAGCGCATCTACAACCTGCTGGACGAGCTGAAAGCCGACACCGGCAAGACCTACCTGCTGGTGGCGCACAACGGCATTGCCCGGGTGGTGCACTCCTATTTTTACGATATGACCAACGAGGAATACGCCGCTGCGGGCATCAAAAACTGCCAGCTGGTGGAATATACCTTTGAATAACAGGAAAGCCGCCGGGGCCCCGGCGGCTTTTTGGTTATAGCGCGTCAACTATGACGGTAATGGAATTTCTGATCCTTTGTCACGAACATATACACGGTCACCGCCAGCGTGGCAAGCTCCGCGGCGGTGACGGCCAGCCACACGCCGTCAAGGCCCCAGAGGGCGGGCAGGATGAGCAGCGCGGCCATCTGGAACAGAAACGTGCGCAGAAAGGAGATCAGGGCACTCGTCACGCCATCGCCCAGCGCCGTGAAGAAGGAGGACGCATAGATGTTGAAACCCTTGATGAGGAAGCACAGTGCATACAGCCGGAACGCGCGGCTGGTCAGCGCCAGCAGCTGGGCATCGTAGCCCACAAAGATGTGCGCCACATGGGGAATGATGACCATGGACGCCGCCGTCAGGGTCACAGACACCACGGCGATGAGGCGCAGGCTCTTCTGGTAGAGGTTGTGCACCTCGGCACGGTTGCGGGCACCGTAATGGAAGCTGACAATGGGCGCGCTGCCCACGGCATAGCCCACGAACACCGCCACGAACAGGAAGGCGGCGTACATGATGACGCCGTAAGCCGCCACGCCGTTTTCCCCGACCAGCCGCAGCAGCTGGAAGTTATACAGGATATTGACCAGCGACATGGAAAGGCTTGTCATCAGCTCAGAAGAGCCGTTGATGCAGGCATCCCACAGTACGCGGCCGTAAAACTGCGTTCTGCACAGGTGCAGACAGCTGGTGTTGTTGCGGCTGATAAAATAAAATACCGGCAGCACGCCGCCCACCAGCTGGCTGATAAGGGTGGCAAGGGCAGCGCCCTCCACGCCCCAGTGCAGCATCCCCACCATTACCACGTCCAGCACCATGTTGGTGCAGCCTGCACCTACGGTGAACCAGAAGCCCAGATGCGGCTTTTCGGCGGTGACGAAAAAGCTTTGGAACAGATTCTGCAAAGCGAAGCCCGGCAGCGCCAGCATCAGGATGCGCCCGTAGCGCACGGCGTAGTCCAGCAGCTCGCCCTTTGCGCCCAGCAGCACGGCGGCCGGCCGCAGGAACACAATGCCCAGCACAGCCAGCACACCGGCCGAGATAAGCGCCGCCCACATAAACATGGAAAAATAGCGGTCGGCTTTTTTCCGGTCGCCCTCGCCCAGCGTGATGCCCACGATGGCGCTGCCGCCGGTGCCCAGCATAAAGCCGACAGTGCCCAGCATCTGCGGCAGCGGCATGATAAGATTGATCGCCGCAAAGGCCGTTTTGCCCACAAAGTTCGAGACACACAGCCCGTCCACGATGCCGTAGATGGAGGTAAACAGCATGGTGCCGATGCAGGGCAGCACGAACCGCAGCAGGCGGGAATAGTTGAAATGATCGGACAATTGGATGGCTTTCTTTGGCATAACTCCTCCTTTTTTGAACTCTGCACATACAAAAAGGCCGGATAAGAACCACCGCTCCGGTGCGTTCCCTTTTCTGCTGCGGCACTACGGTGCCCACAGCCTCCGGGAAGCACGAACGGTGACATCTTATCCGGCCCTTCAATTACGTTGAAACAGCCCTCCGATGAGCGAAAAACAGTATAACAAAGTTTATTTTTTATGTCAACCCCAGTTTTGCATCACTCTGCCGCAAGGCAAAATTGCAGTTGCATGATGTTCTGCTGCGCAGAAATGAGGTTGCTACGCAATGAGGTTTGCGCTACGCGCAAAATGATGTGTGCTGACGCACATTAAGTACGGTCATCCGCACGGCTTCTGTTTTGCCGTTCTGCAGGATGCAATCAGCAGCACACGCAGTTCTGCGCACTGCGCCCGAAGCTGTCGGAACTGCTGGTCAGGCAAATAACCGGTACGAAACAAAAGTTCCAGCCAATAATCAGTTTCGTTGGCTTCTTTCAGAGCAATTTCAAGTTTGGAAACAAAATCGTCCCGGCTTTGCGCATAATGCGCCTCACGGATATTTGCGCCGATGGATGTACCGGAACGTCCAATTTGGTTTGCCATAATGAATTCTTTTCTTGCGCGCAGCGTCTTTGTCAGTTCAATGATCTGCACTGCAAACTCCATAGAACGGTCTGCCAGTTTATCTTCCCGCATTGGTTTTCCTTTCTGCACGCCCCGCAAGGCATATCATTTCCGGCACAGCCGGAACATCATTGCATAGCACATCATCTGCCGCAGGCAGACATCATTGCGCATACAATGCGCACCTCATTCCGCCGCAAGGCGGACAAAGGGCGCGATGGCATTGGCATCGCCGTGGCGGACGATGGAGTAGGTGATATCGCAGTAGGGCTGGATGGCGGTGCTCTTTTCCACGGTGGAGATGAGCAGCACCTGCAATTGCAGGCGGCGGAACAGCTCCATCATGGGGCGGATACGGTCGCTGGTCATCTTGCTGAAAGCTTCGTCCAGCAGCACCAGACGGATGCTGTTTTCGCTCTTCTGGTAGATTTGCAGAAGGCTGGCGCAGATGGCCACATAGAAGGGTGCCTGATTCTCGCCGCCGGAGGAATCGCGGCTGACGCGGGACAGATACGCCTGCTGCCCGGTGACCTGATTGGTCACCTTGATATCGTAGTCCAGATAGGTGCGGTAGTCCACATAGTCCGAAAGGGTGGCACCGGCGGCGGTGCGCCCCTCCTGCCGGGCGCGGGTGTTCTCGTCCACGTCTGCCATGATCTTTTCCATCAGCTCGTCCACCTGACGCTCATAGGCGGGGTCGGCGGTGGCGGCAAGGTTGTCCAGAGAATCGCCCTCGGTCATCTGCTGGTTGCCCTTGTCCACGATGACCTGATAGAACGCCGCCAGCTGCGGGTCGCGGCTGGGTTCCAGCTCAAAGCGGTAGACCTCCTCGCCGTAGGTCAGCTGCTCCATGACCTTGTTCAGCTCCCGGAACTGCCGCCGGGCGTTGAAGATATCGTCCTTCATGCGGAACAGGATATCCTTGCGGAAGCGGTCCTTGCAGTCCCGCTGCGCCTGCTCCAAGCGGGCGGCGTAGCGCTCCAAGTCGATGCGCACAAGGCTCTCATGCTGGGCGCGGTACTGCTCCAGCCCGGCAAGACCCAAGGGATAATCGCAGACATAGCGCTGGTTATAGGCTTTCTGCGCCGGTTCCAGCGTGCTGTTCAGGTAAACGGTCAGGGCATCGTCCAGCTTGGCCTGTGCCTTTTCGGCAGCCTGTGCGGCGGCGCGGGGGGATTTGTCCGGCCCGGTGAGCGCCTGCTGACGGCTGCGGGAGAGCGGCTCCACCAGCGGGTGGGCGGCAAAGAAGCTCTCGGCAGCCTGTGCGCTCTTTTCGGCGGTGTCCACCGCCTTTTGCTGCTCCGTCTCGCAGGAAGTGATCTGTTTTTCGCATACACGCAGGTCGCCGCCGGTCTGCTCCACGGCAGTGCGGGCGGCTTCCCATGCGGCTTCGCGCACCTCTTCCTCCTTGTACAGCTGCTGCAGCAGGGGGTTCTCGCGGCACTCGGCAAGCTTTGCCGCCTGTTCCTCCACCGCCGCGCGGGCGGCGGTCAGGGCGGCGCGGGCGTCCCACAAAGCGGCAAGCTCTTCCAGCGTGGTGCCGCGCAAAAGGGTCTGGTACTGGCTGTAGGCGGCTTTCAGGTTCTGCTCTGCCTGTGCGGCGGCGCGCACCTCCTCGGCAAGGGCGTTCATCTCCCCTGCCAGTGCCCCGGCGCGGGCGCGGCGTGCTTCCAAGCCGATATAGCGCTGCGGGGTGCGCAGACGCTCCAAGCGGAAGGGATGATGGCGCAGAAGGTCCCGGGTGGCGCTGTCGGGGTAGTTTTCCAGCGTGTCGGGGGTGTCGCAGCAGACGATGCGGCGCAGGATGGTGTCGGCATACTGCGCGGCAAGCGGGTTTTCGCTGGTGACCTGTGCCGCCAGACTGTCGGCGGGGGCGGTGTCGGCGCGGCGGTTGGCCTTGCGCAGACCCGGGGTGTCCAGCAGGCTGATGGGGCCGACCTTATCCTTCAGCGCCACAAAGGCGCTTTTGGCAGCGGCGTAGTGGGCGGGCGGCACAAGGATATCGAACCGACGGTCACCCAGACAGGCTTCCACGCAGTCCTGCCAGCTCTCGTCCTCCACGTTCAGCAGCTCGCAGAAGATGCGGGCGTCCGGCTCCATGCCCCGGCTTTTCAGCTCGGCGTTCACGGCGTCCCGCACCCGGGTGGCGGCGTCGCCGTGGGGGTACACCCACTTGCCGCCGGACACGGCGTCCAGCTCGGCGCGCTTCTCGGTCTGCTGCCGCTGCAAGGCGGCGGTGTGCTGCCGGGCGGCAAAATAGGCTTCTTCCAGCGGCTTTTCCTGTGCGGTCAGCCAGTCGGTCAGGGCGGGCAGGGTGTCGGGGGTCAGGTCTGCCAGCTTCTGCCCGGCGGCAAAGCCGCTGCGGCGCAGCACCGCCAGCAGATTGCCGGTCTTTTCGGCGGCCTTTTCAGCAGTGTCCGCCTTGCGGGCGGCGGCGTCCAGCGCGGTCTGCCGGTGCGCCAGTTCCTCGCTGAGGGCATCCAGCGCGCGGCCTTCGCCGCTGGCACCGGCGGCGCTGTGGGCGGTCAGATAGGCGCGGCGGGCTTCCGCTTCGGCGGTCTTGGCTTCGGCGTAGCGGGTGCGCAGGGTCTCCTGCTGGCGGCGTCCGGCCTCCACCCGCTCCTGCCAGACAGCCTTTTCCCCGGCATCGGCGGCGGCCCGCGCCAGCAGGGCGGCACCCCGGTTCACAAGGGCTTCGGTCTGTTTTTCGGCGGCTTCGCGGCCGAAACGCACGATCTCATCCAGCGCATCGGCGCGGGTCTGGGCTTCCGCAAGCACGGCGTGCAGGTTTTCCAGCTCCAGGCGGTCACCCTGCAAGGCTTCCAAGTCCAGTTCCGGCTGCGGGAGGATATACTGGTACAGAAACTCCCGGAAATTCGGGATCTCGTCCATGCTGGTGCCCATCTGGAACACCTCGTTGAACTTTTTGCCCAGCGGGCTGGCTGCGCGTCCAATGCCCAGTGCGCGGCAGATCCTATCCCGCGCTTCGCTGGGGCTGCGGGTATAGGAAAGCCGCCCCTCGGCGGGCTTAAAATCCTCCTTGGCGCTGGGCGCACCGGTGCGCGGGTCGATGAAGGGCAGCTGTTCCAGCGTGATGCCGTCCTCCGAGATATACCATGTCTGGTCGCCGGGGTGCAGCTCCTGCATGGGGCCTTCGGATTCCACCCGCACCGCGATGACAAAGCTGGTGTGCTTGACGCTGTCCCAGAACTCTGCCCCGATATAGGCCACGGTGTGCCCCGGGCGGCGGTAGGCGTTTTCGCCGCGCTGCTTGGCGTGGACAGAGCCCTGCAGGGTGCGTCCGCTCTTTTTATTGCCCAGCGCATTGAAGTTGCGGTTGGTGGTCAGGCAGTAGCGGATGGCGTCCAGAATGGTGGTCTTGCCCACGGCGTTCACGCCGATCATATAGGTCAGGCGGGCGCAGTCGAAGGTGGTATTTTCAAAGTTGTGCCAGTTGATAAGTTTCAGGCGCTTGAGTTCGATCATGCTTCACCCTCCCCTGCTTCCATGTCTGCGCCCTCCGGGCGCTCGTACAGGCCAAGCTCGGTGCGGGTGCGGGCGCTCTCGGCGGCGGCATCCGCAAGGTCGGCGTCCGGCAGCGCCAGCAGCACTGTGGGGAACACCTCGATGCGGCTGTCCAGCCCGGAAAGCCGCCCCACCGGACGCGCCAGATTGTACCGGCGCAGGGTGCGCATAAGCTTTTCCAACGTTTGCTGATCCAGCTTGCGGGGCAGGTTCATCTTTTGCAATTCGGCCTGCACTTCTTCCACGGTGACCAGCACCTCGTCTGCACTGGCGGCAAGGCTTTCCCGCTTTTGCAGGTACAAAAGCCGCAGCACCAGCAGCAGAATGCTCTCGTACTTGAGCAGCCGTGCCTGACTGCCCTCGTGCTCGTTGACCAGCGCCGCCGCCTGCATGGGTGCGGGGTACAAAAGCACCGCGTAGCCCAAGGGTTTGAACACTGCCCGCACCTCGTTGAGGTGATCCTGAATATACAGATATTTTGCCCGCTGTTCCTCTACGCAGCCCAGCACGAAGCAGTGGTTGAGCAGATAGTTTGCGGTCTCTTCCAGCAGATCAATGGTTGCCATCCGTGTTTACCTCCTTGCGGCGGGTCAGGACAAAATCCTGAAACCGGAAGCCGCCGCGCTCCACCCAGTTTCCGGTCAGGGTGATATCATACTCCCGGTGCGGCGACTGGGAATAGGTGTGCAGGCCGATGATGCCTGTAAAGTCGTTCGGGTATTCCTCCACAAGGGTGGAAGCGTTCACCTGCGGGCGGGCAGCCAATGCCTGCTGCGCCAGCAGCGCCACGTTTTCCTCGGTGACGGCAAGGCGGGCGTAGTCCAGCAGCAGCTGCTGCTCCTGCCGCAGCCGTTCGGGGTCCAGGGGTTCGGTGCGCACCGGGGCAAGGGGCGCTTCGGTGCGGGGCGCGGCGGGAGGATACAGCGGTTTTGCGCCGAACACTGCCGCCGGGTACAGATGCAGCCGCGCCGCCACCGGGCCGTCATCCGGCTCGAACAGCTGCTCCGGGCTGCGGATGTCCTCGGCATAGCGGCGCAGCAGGGCGGTGACGCTGCCCTGCGCCGAGCGGTCGCTCAGCAATAGGAACTGTGCCCGCTGCACCGCCCGCTTGCGGTAGCGGATGTGGCTGGCGTCAATTTCCTTCATCAGGGTGCTCATCTCTTCCAGCGCATCCCGCTGCTGCTGGATGAGGGCACGCACCCGGGGTGCAGCCTCGCCGGGGGCGCAGCGCTCCACCCGGGCGTAGTCCAGCGCCAAACGGGGCAGCTGGTTCTGCTCGCAATCGTCCAGCTCTTCTTCCAGATAGGCGCGGTAATTGAACAGGTTATCGCTGGTTTTAAAGCGGTGGTACGCCGCTGCCACCACCTTTTCCTCGTACTGGTCGAACAGTTCCAGCACCTCCTGCGGGGTGCGGTTATGGGTAAGGCGGTCGATATAATGCCCGATGGAAGCGTTGAGGGCGCGCAGAGACTTGTTCAAAGTCTCAAGATCTGCCGCCACCTCCCGCAGCACGTTTTCGTAGGGGCTTTTTTCCTGCCCGATGCTGCCCAGCAGCTGCCACGCCTTATACAGCTTGCCGGTATAGGTGACCACCCGGGGGTTCAAAATTTCTTCCAGCGCGTCCAGCAGCGGGGTGACCTCCGGCATAAAGGCAAGGGTTGGCTCCGTCTCGTAGCTGCCGGGCTGCTCTTCCAGCCAGCCGGTGCGGCGCAGCCGCAGCAGAAAGCCCACCGCCAGCGTGTGGGGGTCGCGGGTGGGCTGCTCGTCCTCATCGCCCGCGCCGTCGGCGTCCAGCGCCAGCGGCTTTGCCAGCGCGGCAAAATAATCCTCGGCACGGGAGACGGCTTCGGCGCGGGAAATGCTGTAATCTGCCGTATGGCGGCACTCCTCCCAGAGCAGCAGCAAAAGCTCTGCATAAAACGCCCGGTTGGGCCCCGCCAGCGGGCGGAACAGCCGTGGGCTGACCAGTTCAAACAGCTGCATGGAAACGTCCTTTCTGTGTGTGTTCGATACCCTTTTATTGTACCACAGCGGGCGGGGTTTGTCACAAAAAGGCGAAAAAAAGCCCGCCGGGCAAGGCGGGACGATTTGGAATGCGCGCCGCGTGCGCTTTGCGCATAAACAGCGGAAGAATTATTTTAAATTTGCAATGCCGGAAAATCTGCGGAGCTTGTCGGGGCAAAGCCCCTCCATCTGCTAACGCAGACTGCTCTGCCACTTAAAAGCCCCACTGGGGCTTTCATTGCTGCGCAAACGCGGATTTTCCGGCATTGCTTTTTCACGGAGAGGGATTCAGGGCGAAAAAAGCCCCGGGGAGCGGGGTGCTCCTCGGGGCGGGGTGCAGGTTTTAGGAAGGTGCGCTTATTCGCTGACCATAAAGAGGATCAGGGTATAGTCCTTTTGCTTGGTAACGGTAACGCCGAACTTGGCCGGGAGTTCAACACCAGCAGCATGCAAAATACTCAAAATGCCGTCCATATCGTTCTGAGCTTTAGCGGTCAGGCTCTCCTTGGTGACTTCCTCATTTTTCAGGAACTTCATCTCCACCACTGCAACCTTTTTGCCGTTCCTTGCCTCATCAAAAATCTTATACATCTCAGTCACTGCGTTCTCGAAAGCCTGCTGGTCTTTAGCAATTGCAGCATCATATTCCTTAACCTTGGAGGGCAGGCACTTAGCGCTGATCGCAGTCAGATCGGCGTCCTCCGTCAGCTTCAGATTTGCCTTCTCCTTGCCCCACTCCACAGTCCACGCGGCAACGCTCTTTTCCAGTGCGTCATCACGGGTCGCAGGGGTGCTGCCGGTGCCGCCGCAAGCGGTAAGCATTGCCAGTGCCATGATACCAGCCAGAAGAACAGCCACGAGACGTTTCATCTTTTTCATGTTAGATTCCTCCAAATAAAATATTTTACAGACTTTATCCGCGCCCCAAAAGCCCGGATAGCTTATGTTCATTTTACAACGTCTTTTTCCCCCCGTCAATGTACAGACTTCCTAGATTTTCCAGTTGTTTTTGAGCGGATACGCCAACCTGTTGGGTGCAAAAAATCCCCGGAGGGCGGCCGGGGTGCAGCCGTTCTCCGGGGAACGTTCTTACAATTCAGTTAATAGGATCACATGATCAAGTCAACGGTGAGCACATAGCAGTAGGTGCCGTCCTTCAGCTTTTTGGCAGAGACGCCGACACCCTTGATCTCGTTGTTCCTGCCCAAAGTTGCAATGAGATCCGCGTTCAGCCCCTCAAGGCTGCCGGAAAGGATGGCATTGACCTGCTCCGCTTTCAGGGTCGTCACCGGCAAACGGTAGCTTCCCTCTTCCTCGGAGGGATTTTCGCTGAAGGGAACGAGCGAGAGAATGTTGTGATAGTAGTGATTTTCTGTTTCTTCGTTTTTATTGAAGAAAACCAAAACTGGCACTTCGCCTTCACAGTTCTCGTCCTTGCCGAGCAGCATCACGCCGTCCTCGCCGATCCTATCCAGCATTGCCTTGTTGATAGCAGCGGCTTCCTTGTCCAGCTGAGCTTTCTCTGCCTCTACGCCAAGAGCCTTGGCGTAGGCTTCGGTAGCCTTCTGTGCCAGCTTATCGGAAAGATCTGCATTCGTCGTCTGACCACCGCAGCCCGTCAGCACCGCAAGTGCCAGAACGCCTGCCAGAAGCAGCGCCGCAAAACGCTTGATTTTTTTCATAATACATCCTCCAAATCTGCCCGCCATACCCCACCAGCGAGCAATTTGCAGGTTTATCATAGCACGCCCGCACACCCGATGCAATTGGTAAAAGCATACAATCTTTTCAGGTTTTTTTGTGGATGTTTGCGCCGAGGAGGGCGGGACGAACTCCCTCAGTCAAAGCCTGACGGCTTTGCCAGCTCCCTCGGGGAGGGAGCCTCTGGCGCGCCCGGAAGGTTTGCGCTTTAGCCTGAAACTGTACCGCCATGCCAAAGGCCCCATCTCCGAGGGGGCTGGCATCGAGCGCAGCGAGATGACTGGGGGAGTTCAGGCATGAACCCCTTCCGTCTGCTCCCTTTGGTCGCAGCCACCTTCCCCAAGGGGACGGCTTTAAGCGCCGCCGCAAAGTTTCCCGCCACCACGAAAGGCGTCCCCTTGGGGGAGCTGGCGAGCGCAGCGAGACTGAGGGGGTATTTTTCGCGCAAAAAAGCCCCGGGAGCGGGGTGCTCCTCGGGGCGGGGTTCAAATATTACCAGATGTTCCTGTTTTTACATCAGCTTCGAGACGTCCATCGTCATAACAATGGCAATGTAGGTCTTGTCGCCCTTCTTCACAGCGCCAACGGCGAGATGGGTTATCGCTGCCTTGAGGGTATCTGCGCTGGTGCCAACATTTTTTCTAACCTCAGCAAGTGCCGCATCACGGTTGTTATATGCGGTGGTCAGCTGCTCGCTGGTCTGGCCATAGGGAATATCCTGGCTTCCCGGCTGTGCAAGGATGGTGATAGCGGTCGAAACAAAGAGATTGTCCGACGGCAGCGTAACGGTCATTTCCTTGCCGGCCTTCAGGGTGCCGTCCTCATTCAGGCTTTCGTCCAGGACCTGCTTTGCCTTTGCTTTCAGATCTGCATCGTTCGTATAATTGGAGTTCAGCACAGCATTGTAAATATCCATGTACAAAACTTCTGCCTTTTCCACGTCATCTGTCGGCATAGCCGAGCCGCCACCGCCGCCGCCGCAAGCGGTGAGCATTGCCAGTGCCATGATACCGACCAGAAGAACGGCCACAAGACGTTTCATCTTTTTCATGTTAGGTCCCTCCAAATAAAATATTTTACAGACTATATCCGCGCCCAAAAAGCCCGGATCGCTTATGTTTATTTTACAACGTCTCCCCCTCCCGGTCAATGTACAGATTTCCTATATTTTTCAGCTATTTTTTGAACGGAGCGCAAAAAACCCGGGGAGCGGGTGCTCCTCGGGGCGGGTGCAAACTTTAAGAAACTGCGCTTATTCGCTGACCATAAAGAGGATCAGGGTGTATCTATCCTGCTTGGTAACGGTAACGCCGAACTTGGCCGGGTTCTCAACACCGGCAGCATGCAGACCATTCTCAATGCTGCTTATATTTTGCTGGATATACTTCGTAAAATTTTCCTTTGTAACTTTCTTCTCGATCGGAAATGCAATATCCAGCATGTAGATCTTTTTGCCGTTCGTTGCGTTTGCAACGACCTTCGTCATTTCTTCCTCTGTTTCCTCGACAGCCTTTCTGTCCCCGGCAACACGGGCGTCATACCATCTTGCAGTAGCAGTCAGGCACTTCTCGCTGATCGCAGTCAGTTCGGCGTCCTCCGTCAGCTCCAGACTTGCGCCCTTGCCCAGTTCCACAGTCCATTCGGCAATGCTCTTTTCCAGTGCTTCATCACGGGTCACGGGGGTGCTGGGCGTGCCGCCGCAAGCGGTGAGCATTGCCAGTGCCATGATGCCAGCCAGAAGAACAGCCGCAAGACGTTTCATCTTTTTCATGTTAGGTCCCTCCAAATAAAAAATTCACAGACTTCATCCGCGCCCCAAAAGCCCGGAAGCCTACATTCATTTTACCGCCGTGCGGCGGCGTTCGTCAATGGCAGGTGTGCCTGTTTTTTGCCGGGATTTTTGGGCAGGATGCAAAAAACCCCGGGGAGCGGGTGCTCCTCGGGGGCGGGGTGCAATTACTGTGCAGCGGCGTTGGTCAGCTCAAAGCCGATGGCAACATAGGTCTTGCCGCCAATGGTCTTTGCGCCGACACCCAGCGCGGTAAGCTCCAGCGTTATGCCGTTTTCCTCTGCGCTGCCAAGCTCATTCTCCACGGTTTTAAACAGGGTTAGAACATTGGTATAGTTCGCTTTGATAGCATCGGTTTTTGCAGCCTGATAGAAAAGCGGCACATAGTTCTCTTTCGTGCTTTTGCGCACATCATAGCAGATCTGCACCAGCCGCACCACGGTCTTTCCGTCGCCCTCTGTTTTGCAGCGCGCATTGCTGCTCAGGCTGTCCGCGCCGCCAATCTCTGCGATGTGCCTGACCGCCAGTGTCTTGATATCGGCATCGTTTTCAAACGTTTTGCCAAACTTTTCATTCAGCGCCTTCAGATAGGCGTTTTCCACCTTGGCGTCAAACGCGGGGTTGCCGGGGTCGCTGCCGCCGCAGGCGGTGAGCAGCGCCAGTGCCAGCACACCAGCCAGAAGAACAGCCGCAAGACGCTTTAACTTTTTCATGCAATGCTCCTTTTACCAAATGCAGGGCGTTCCCGTGCGGATGCACGGGGGTATTCTGCTTTCATTTTACAGCAGCGCAGCGGCATTCGTCAATGGCAAGTGTGCCTGTTTTTTGCCGGGATTTTTGGGCAGGGCGCAAAAAAGCCCCGGAGGGCGGGTGCTCTCCGGGGCGGGGTGCAGTTTTAAGAAGGTGCGCTTATTCGCTGACCATAAAGAGGATCAGGGTGTATTTATCCTGCTTGGTAACGGTAACGCCGAACTTAGCCGGGTTCTTAACACCGGCATTCTTCAAAGTAGTCTGAATGTTGCCCATGCTGCTCTGGACGATATTGATCACATTCTCCTTGGTGACCTCCATCGGGTTCGGGATGAGCACATCCACCATCGCAACCTTTTTGTCCTTCGTTGCTTCAGCAAAAACCTTGGTCAGATCAGCAAATGCATCCGCCGCAGCCTCTTTATCATTAGCAAAACCAGCATTGTATACCTTGGCCGTGGAGGGCAGGCACTTAGCGCTGATCGCAGTCAGATCGGCATCCTCAGTCAGATTCAGATTTGCCTTCTCCTTGCCCCATTCCACAGCCCACTCGGCAACGCTCTTCTCCAGTGCGTCATCACGGGTCACAGGGGTGCCGGCGGAGCCGCCGCAAGCGGTGAGCATTGCCAGTGCCATGATACCGGCCAGAAGAACAGCCACGAGACGTTTCATCTTTTTCATGTTAGATTCCTCCAAATAAAAATTCACAGACTTTATCCGTGCCCTAAAAGCCCGGATAGTCTGTGTTCATTTTACAACGTCTTTTCCCCACCGTCAATGTACAGACTGCCCAGATTTTCCAGTGTTTTTTGAGCAGATACGTCAGCCTGTTGGATGCAAAAAGCCCCGGGGAGCGGGGTGCTCCTCGGGGAAAGAGGTCGGGCTTTTATTGGAATGCAGGGTTTTCCACCTGAACGCTCAGGGCAACATAGCTGCCCTCTGCGTTGGTCTTTACAACGACTGCCGCCTTAGACCAGCCGCTGTTCACGTTAATGGCTGCATTGGGATAATACTGCTTGAGCATCGAATCCATGAAGGTGGTCAGATACGCAAGATCTGTATTGCTGCTGTCATACTCTCTGGTCACGGTCAGGATCACGTTTTTCTCAGGGGGGGTGATGCCCTTTTGGTAAATACTGTTCCTGAACAACGGCTTGCCCTTGCTGAACAACATGTCCGCTTCCAGATGTTTCAGGGCGATCTGGTACAGCTCCGGGTCGTTTGCCGTAATGCCCACGCTTGTGAGCTGTTTTTCCAGCTCGTCTTGTTTTTCCTTGTCGATCTTGCCGATGCCTGTGTCGCTGTCACAGGCGGTGAGCAGGGTCAGCACCACGATACCGGCCAGCAGAACAGCCGCAAAACGCTTTAACTTTTTCATGCAACATTCCTCCCATAAAATGCAGACGTTCCCGTGCGGGTGCACGGGGCATTCTGCTTTTATTTTACAGCAGCGCGGCGGCGTTCGTCAATGGCAAGTGTGCCTGTTTTTTGCCGGGATTTTTGGGCAGGGCGCAAAAAAGCCCCGGGCTGGGTGGGACGATTTGGAATGCGCGCCGGGAGGAACCCCTTCCGTCATCGCCTGCGGCGATGCCACCTTCCCCAAGGGGACGGCTTCAGCGGTGGCGGGAAGCTTTGCGGCATTGCCAAAAGGCGCCCCCTTGGGGGAGCTGCCGAACGTAGTGAGGCTGAGGGGGTATTTTGTACGCAAAAAGCCCCGGAGGGCGGGTGCTCTCCGGGGAAGAAAGGACTGATGATTCTTTACTTATTTGCCCTTGTAGGCCGCATTCCTGACCTGAATTGCAATTGCAGCGTAGCTGCCCTTTGCATTGGTTTCGACAACAACGGCAACATTTGCCCACTCGCTCTTAAGTTCCACACTGTTATTGGTATCCTTGATCTCTCCCAATTTATCAGTGATCTTAGTAACCAGATCTGCTACAAGACCAGCAGTCCGGTAGTCTGCATACACAGTAACTGTTGCAAATTCCTTATTAGGATCAATATCGGTGTCAAAATCAAGCACAAAGGTGCCCGCAAGGCTGTTACTGATCTTTGCATCAAGGTTGGTCTTAGTGATTCGATAGAGCTCACTGCTCTTGTCATTCTTGACTCTGCCGTCTGCATCACACAGATTTACAGCGTTCAAATTTTTGCCGAGTGCCTTCCTGATATCATCTTCCAGCGAAGTTTCCGAGGCTGCGCCGCCACAGGCGGTGAGCATCACCATAGCCATCACACCTGCCAGCAGCAGGGCTACGAATTTTTTCAGGTTCTTCATAAGGGTATCCCTCCAATCAGCTTGTTTTGTGGTTATGTTTCTTTTTTCCCGAAAGGCTTTCGCAACCATCGTTGCCTTTCTGCCCTGATTATATCCGACCGGTGACGGTTTTGTCAATCGGGAATATCGCTAAACTTCCTGAAGCAGTTTCGTGAAAAAGCATGAAAATAAGTGGGATTTGTTGCAGTCCTGGTATACTCCGGGGTCAGTTTTGTCGACAATCTGCGGAATCTCCGTTTCCCTGCCCCGGCGGCGCGGCTTTGCCGGGTGCGGAGTCACTTAAATTTGGACAGATGTTGTGTTGATGGGGTGAACTCCCTCAGTCGCGGCTTGCGCCGCGCCAGCTCCCTCTGGGAGGGAGCCTCTGGCGCACCCGGGAAGTTTCTCATTGCGTCTAAAACTTTAGCGATAGGACTAACGGCGTGCGCCCTCTCCGTCTTTGCTTCGCAAATCCACCTCTCCCAAAGGGAGAGGCAAGAGCACCGCCGGGAACTTCCTCGTTATACCCAACACTTTAGCAACGAGGTTAATGGCTTGGCTCCCCCTTTGAGGAAAGACTTCCCCCGCTCCGGGGGAAGATGTCGCGCAGCGACAAAAAGGGGAATCTGGCGCGGGAGCGCCTGAGAGGGCGAGCCATTTTCCCATTATTTTGCCTTTTTACACATTTTCACCACGTTTTGGTGGTAAAATCATGTCCGAATTGAAACGAACTCGGAGGAAGTACCCATGCAACACTGTCCCGCCCGCGCGGCACAGCGGCTGGCGGCGGCAGTTCTGGCGCTGGTTTTGCTGCTGTGCGCCTTTTTGCCCCGTGCCCACGCCGCTGAGCTGAAAGAGAAAAACGGCATCCGGCTGCTCAGCTTCGACACCAGCCACATTCTTTCCATCGGCAACCAGACCTCCGGCAAGTGCAGCCTGTACGCGCTGCGCTACGCCCGCACCATTCTGGACGGCAAGGTATGCTCCGGCAGCGGGATGTGGTCGAACGGAGCGGTGTGGTCCGCAGCGGGCTACACGGGGTACTCCGGCACCCGCGCCGAGTGCCTGAAAAAGCTGTACAGCGAGCTTTCCGCCGGGCGTCCGGTCATCGTGCACCTGAAAAACACCACGGTCAGCGGGGTCAAAAAGCACACGAACCGCACCTCTACTTATGAATACCACCTGACTTCCTCCGGCTGGGACGAGGTGAACTACCCCCACATTGCCACCAGCAGCACCTACGGGCACTGGGTGTGCGTGGCGGGCATCTCCCCCACCGCCGACCCGGAAAACCTGACCGAGAGCGACTTCTACGCCCTCGACCCCGCCCGGGTAACGGCAAACGGCCGTCTTGCCGTCACCCGCCTGCTGGACGATACCCTGTGGGTGGAGAACTCCCCCCTCAAGGTGCTGGGGTAAAAATAGGATTTGAATGCGCTCCGCTTTGCTCTGCGCATCATCAGCGGAATGATTCTTTTTATAGAACAAAATCGGGCAGTCTGCGGACTGCCCGATTTTGTGTTTTCACGGGGGAGGGTCTTTTCTTGTGAAAATGGGACAGCGAAACGCCCGCAGGCGTTCCGCTGTCCCGAAATTTAAAATGATAATTCCTTGATTTATGGCTAGAGCAAAGCGGAAGCCATTCTAAATCGTCTTTCTTAATACCCCTTCACCGAGAAGCCGCGCTCCCACGGGTCGGGCGGGATATTCTTGCTGCGGATGCCGGTGATCTGGATATAATCACTTTTCTGGATCATGGCGAACAGGGAGATGAATTTGTCCGGGTCGCCCTGCACTTCCAGCGTCACGCTGCCGTCGTCCTCGTTCTGCGCCCAGCCGGTCAGGTCAAGCGCCTGCGCGGCGTACCGCGCCCGGTAGCGGAAGCCCACCCCCTGCACCTGCCCGGTGATGGTGTAGCGCCGCCGCTCCGTGCCCTCCGGCAGCGCGGGCGGGGTGCGGTCCTTTTTGGAAAGAAAATCAAACACGGCGGTGTCCCCCTTTGGGGGAATGATGTACTGTGCTGCGCGCAGTATGATGTGCTTCGCAATGATGTTCCGGCTGCGCCGGAAATGATGCAGCCGCCTGCGGCGGCAATTGTGCCGCAAGGCACACATCATTTGCCCGCAGGGCAACATCATTTCCCGCAGGGAACATCATGCCGTGCCGCAGGCACGGTGCATCATTCTCTTTACAGCTCCTGATAGGCGGTCATCAGGGCGGGGATGAACTGCTTTTTGCGGCTCACCACGCCCGGCAGCGTCCAGCTGGCATCGGCTGCGGGCTGGGTGTCAAAGCCATCGGACAGTACCTCGGCGGCGTAGCGTCCGTTGCAGATGACCACGCTTTCCTCCTTGGGCACGTCGGTCAGCAGCATATAGATATCCTCCACGTTCTGCTTGTTGCGTGCTTCCTCGAGATACGGTTTCAGCAGCGCTTCGGCGGCGGTCAGGTTCTTGCGGGTCATGTAGCTGCCCTGCGCCACGCCAAAGCGGATATCGCCGCACATGAACACCTTGAAGTCCTGCAAAAAGACCTCTTCGGCGGTCTTGCCGTCCAGCTTTTCGCCGGCTTCAAACATTTCGTTGGCAAACTCGTTGATGTCCACCCCGGCAATTTTCGCCAGACGGTTGGCGGCGTTCACGTCGATGGGGGTGCAGGTGGGGCTGCGGAACACCAGCGTATCCGACAGGATGGCAGCCAGCAGCAGACCGGCGGTCTTTTGCGGGATGGCTACGCCGTTTTCATCGTACATCTGGGTGACGATGGTGGCGGTGCAGCCCACCGGCTGGTTGCGGAAGTACACCGGGCCGCTGGTCTCCAGACTGCCGATGCGGTGGTGGTCGATGATCTCCAGAATCTCGGCCTGATCGAAGCCCTCCACCGCCTGTGTGGCCTCGTTGTGATCCACCAGAATGATGCGGCGCTTGCGCAGGTTGATGATGTTGCGGCGGCTGATCATACCGCAGTACTTGCCGTCTGCGTCCAGAATGGGGAAATACCGGTGGCGCACCTTTGCCATCACGCGGGTGACGTCTGCCACCGGGGTGACGAGGGTGAATTTCATGATATCGTCCCGGGTCATGTAATAGGAGATGGGCGCACACTGGCTGATGAGCTTGCCTGCCGCGTAGGTATCGCAGGGGGCGCTCATGATGGCTACGCCGGTCTCGGCGGCGATATGCTGGATGGTGCGGCCTACCTTTGCGCCGTTACAGATGATGATAAGAGAAGCTTCCTTCTCGATGGCGCAGAGCTGGCTTTCGTAGCGGTTGGTCAGGATGACGATATCACCCTTTTCCATGTTGCTTTCCAGCATTTCCGGGGTGGCGGTGCCAATGCGGATGTGACCGGTGGTGCACACCGCGTCCTCGCTGCCCACCACCATGGTAGCGCCCAGCGTTTCCAGAATATTGCGGTAGCTGGTGCGGCTCTTGGCAAGGATGCCGGTGTCGAACAGGTCCATGTTGGCGGTGGCGATATCCTTCACCGTGATAAGACCTTGCAATTCGTTGTCCTCGCTGGTCACGGGAAGGGTGTCGATCTTCTGGTCGCGCATGATCTCCCACGCCTTGCGCAGGCTGGTAGAGCCGGGGATGCCGGGCATCTGACGGTAGTCCACGTCCCGAATTTTAGGGTTGACGTCGGTGCACATCCGGGGCGGCGTGACCCCGAACTTTTTCAGCACGAATTCGGTTTCCTGATTCATCTTGCCCGCACGCCGGGCTTCGCAGACCAGATCGCTGGTCTTGTTTTTCAGCTCTGCATAGGCAATGGCAGAGCAGATGGAGTCGGTGTCCGGGTTGCGGTGCCCGATGACCACGACCTTGTGCGCAGTTTGCTGCATACTTTACCCCCTTATGGGCTTTTACCTTCTTATCATTTACCAAAGCAGCGCCCCTCTCCTGCACAGCGGGGCGGGCTGCAACCTTATTTTAACACAACTGTGCCCGGGGGTAAAGGGCGCTGAACGCGGCAGACTGTTGCTTTTTGGCACTTTCTTGTATACAACCCCTTGCATTTCGACAGCATCCGCTGTATGATAGAAGTATTCGAGTCGTTTTTTGTCATTGCAACGGAGGGCCGCATGAAATCGTCCAAATTCACATCCACTCCCCTGTTTCCACGGCAGGCGCTGGTGGCGCTGCTGCTGCCGCTGATCGCGGAACAGGCGTTAAGCGTGACCATTGGTCTGGCGGATACTTTGATGGTATCCTCGGTGGGTGAAGCCGCCGTGTCCGGCGTAAGCCTTGTGGACAGCTTCAACACCCTGATGATCCAGATCATGAGCGCGCTTGCCACCGGCGGCGCGGTGGTCACCAGCCAGTACATCGGCCATCAGGAGCCCAAAAACGCCAAGGCGGCTGCGGCGCAGATCCTGTTCGTGCTGTCCAGCTTCAGTGTGCTGGTGGCGGCGGTGGTCATCGGCGGGCGGCACGCCATCCTGCGGGGCATCTTCGGCTCCATTGACGCGGACGTGATGCACTACGCCGAGACCTACTTTCTGCTTTCGGCGCTGAGCTACCCCTTCATCGGCCTGTACAACGCCGGTGCAGCGCTGTTCCGGGCGCAGGGCAACAGCAAGATCAGTATGCTGTCCAGTCTGGTGATGAACGTGGTGAACATCGGCGGCAACGCGGTGCTGATCTACGGCTTCGGCATGGGGGTCATGGGCGCGGCGCTGGCAAGCCTTGTGTCCCGTGCCATTGCCTGCGCGGTGGTGCTGTATCTGCTGCAAAAGCCGGACTGCGCCCTGCGGGTGGACAGCCTGCGGGCGATGGCACCGAACGGCGGGCTGATCCGGCGCATCCTGCGGGTGGGCATCCCTGCCGGCATCGAGAACGGAATGTTCCAGATCGGCAAGCTGTCGGTCTCCAGCCTGACCTCCACCCTTGGCACAGCGGCCATTGCCGCCAACGCGGTGGCCAATACCACCACCACCTTCCTGAACATCCCCGCCAACGCCGTGGGCATGGCTGCCCTGACCGTGGTAGGCCAATGTCTGGGCGCGGGCGAAAAGGAGCAGGCGGTGTACTACTCCCGCCGCCTGATGCTGACCGCCTACTGCGGCGCGTGGGTGATGAACCTGTCGGCCTTCTTCTTCGCCAACCGGTTCGCGGTGTCCCTGTTCAACCTCTCGCCGGAGGCACAGGCCATGGCGCTGGACATCATGGTGTGGTTCAACATCGTTTCCCTGTTCGTGTGGCCGTCCAGCTTTACCCTGCCCAACATCCTGCGCGCCGCCGGTGACGCCCGCTTTACCATGACCGTGAGCATCGTGTCCATGTGGGCGTTCCGGGTGGGCTTCTGCTATCTGGCAGTGCTGTGCTTCGGCGGCGGGCTGCTGAGCATCTGGATGGGGATGTATCTGGACTGGGTATTCCGCTCGCTGTGCTTCTATCTGCGCTTCCGCCGGGGCAGCTGGCTGGAGCAGAGTGTGATCTGATTTTTTTGGCATCCACCCCTTTGCCGATCCTTACAGACCGGTGAAGGGGTGGATTTTTTCTTTTTGCAGGAAACCGCCGCTCTGATTCGTATTATCAGCAGAAGAGCGCTGGTATTTTTTTACAAGTTCCACAAATTATTTTTTCGGCACTTGACAAAGTTTTCACCTTTCGTTCTTGCAATCTTCATCGTTCGGGCGTATAATTTCTCAATGCTATCAGACCTTGCTCTTCTGCAAAAGGAGGCTATTCTATGAAACGCAGCTGGCTTGCGCGCCACCCTGTCGGGTTCATGGCGCTGTATACTATATTTTATCTGTCCGTCTTTCACCATCTGGAGGCAAACGTCCCCCTGCGCAGCATTCTGGTGCACTGCCGTCTGGACGATTTGATCCCTTTCTGCAAATATGCGGTGATCCCCTACTTTGCGTGGTTCGTATGGATCCCCTTCACCCTGTTCTATCTGCTGTGGAAAGCCCCGCGTGAGGACTTCTGGCGGCTGTGCCTGCCGCTGTTCTCCGGCATGACCATTGCACTGGCGTGCTACGCCGTGCTGCCCACGGCGCTTGCCCTGCGCCCCTACTGGGTGCCGGGCAGCGACGTCTTTGCGCAGATCGTGCGCTTTTTGTACCGCACCGACACCGCCACCAACGTCTGCCCTTCCATCCATGTGTTCAACTCGGTGACACTGCTGCTGGCGTACTACCGCAGCCGCATCTTTGATGCGCCCCGCCGCCGCTGGATGCGTCCCGCAGCCGCTGTGCTGTGCGTTTCCATCGTCTGCTCTACCGTGCTGCTCAAGCAGCACAGCTGCATTGACGTGGCGCTGGGTGCGCTGCTGGCACTGGTGCTGGACAGCGCCTTTACCGCCGCCGAGCGCAGCCAGCTGCCGCAGGTGCGGAGAGCATAAAAAAGAGAAAAGCGATCCCTGCCTGCGCCTACGGCGCTGGCAGGGATCGCTTTTTCATTTCCTTTTTCAGAACAGCCCCTCGGGCAGGCAGATATCCTGCTTGGGGACTTTTGCCCACGCAAAGTCCGGCACAAGGCTTTCCGGGGTGCGGGGTGCGGGCTCCGGCTGCAGGCCGTAAGCATACGCCAGCTTGCCGATGATCTCCGGGGCGGTGTACTTTGCCCGCAGGTTTTCAAGGCTCTGGTCGCCGTCCCGCTTGGACAGCCGCCGCCCATCCGCTGCAAGCAGCAGCGGGCAGTGGGCAAAGCGGGGCGCTTGTAAGCCCAGCAGACGGTACAGGTACAGCTGCCGCGCCGTGGAGGAAAGCAGGTCTGCCCCGCGCACCACCTCGGTGACGCCCATGCGGGCATCGTCCACCACCACTGCCAGCTGATAGGCAAACACACCGTCTGCCCGGCGCAGATAGAAATCGCCGCAGTCCCGCAGCAGGTTTTCCGTGTGGGTGCCCATGCAGCCGTCCGTAAAGGTGATGGCCTCATCCGGCACCATCAGGCGGTAGGCAGGGGCTTTCTTTTTGCGCTTTTCCGCAATCTCCTCCGGTGTCAGCCCCCGGCAGGTACCCGGGTAGATGACGTTGCCGTCCGAGGTGTGGGGTGCGCTGGCGGCGTGCAGCTGGGAGCGGGAGCAAAAGCAGGGGTACACCAGCCCCCTCTGCTCCAGCTTGCGGTAGCTTTCGGTATAGATGTCCCCGCATTCGCTCTGGTAATAGGGCGCGTGTGCGCCGCCGGTGCTGCCGCCCTCGTCCCATGTAAGCCCCAGCCACGCAAGGTCCTGCTCCAACAGGTCGGCATAGACGCGGGGACAGCGCTCGGCGTCCAAGTCCTCGATGCGCAGCACGATGCGCCCGCCCTGACTTTTTGCGCTGAGCCATGCCAGCAGGCTGCACGCCAGATTGCCCAGATGCAGCCGTCCGCTGGGGCTGGGCGCAAAGCGCCCGGTGACCGGGCGGCTGGTGGGGACAGGGGCTTTGTTTTGCATGGGTAGGCTTCCTTTCACTTTACTGGTTTTTACTCATTATAAGCCCTTGCTGTGCAAAGGTCAATGCGCATAAAAAAGCCGCCGCAGGCGGCAATGCCTGCGGCGGCTGTAAGGTCGGCTGCTCAGTGCAGCTCCGGCCAGTAGCCCTTGTTGGCTTCGATCATATCGTCCAGAATGGCCTTGGCAACGTTCATGCTGGGCACAGTCTTGTTCAGGGTAAAGGCCTGCAGCACCTTCTCGTAGCTGCCTTCCACGCAGCCCTCCACCAGCAGCTTTTCGCTGTTGAGCTGCTGCATCATCAGGCCCTGCTGGAACAGCGGGATGTTGTCCCGGGCAATGACCTCCGGGCCGTTTTTGCCGATGTAGGCGGGCAGCTCCACCATTGCGTCATAGGGCATATTGGGGATAGCGCCGCGGTTCTCGGTGATGATGAGGAAGCGTGCCTTGGTGTCGTTCTTCAGCGCAGCGGAAAGATCTGCGATCCAGTCGCCGTGGCTGCCGGCATAGAAGGTGTTGGCGTCCACTTCGCCGGTCTTGAGGTAGTGGTCGATGCCGTCGAACAGGTTCTTTTCGCGGGTCTCCTCCACCTCGTTGGCGCGGGTGTGGTTCGGGTCCGAATGCTCCACGAACTCCTTGGCCTGCAGATAGTAGTTCAGGTAGGTGTTGGGCAGGTACTCCGGGAAGTTCTCCATGATCTCGTACTCGCCCTTCCACACATAGTACCAGCTGCCCTTGGTGTGGCGGTTCTGGCTGCCGGAAGAGGTCAGCGCGCCCATGCCCTTGAGGTAGCTTTCCGGCAGAAGGATCTGGTTCTCCTTGATGTAGGCGCGCAGCTTGGGCATCAGATCCTCGCCGTGGTACTGGATGGAGGTGAACCAGCCGAAGTGGTTCAGGCCAAAGTAATCGTAAACGATCTCCTTCTTGTTCTGGATGCCCATGGCAGCTGCCACCACGTCAATGATGGCGATGGGCATATCGCAGATGTTGATGATCCGTGCCTTCGGGCGCAGCTTGCGGCAGGCTTCGGATACGATGGCGGCGGGGTTGGAGTAGTTCAGGATCCAGTAGTCCTTCTTGGCATACTTTTCCACGTCATCGATCAGCTGGATCATGGGGAAGATGGTGCGCATTCCGTAGGCCATGCCGCCGCAGCCGCAGGTCTCCTGTCCCACGCAGCCGTGGCGCAGGGGGATCTTTTCGTCCTGCTCCCGCATGGCGTAGCCGCCCACGCGCATCTGGGCAAACACAAAGGAGGTGTCGGTGTAAGCCTGCTGCACATCATTGGTGACCACCAGCTTGATGTCGGTATTCAGCTCCTTATGCAGGACCCAGTCCACCACAACGGCAACCTTGTCCTGCCGCTCCTTGTTGATATCGTACAGACGGATCTCGTCCACTTCCAGTTCTTCCCGGCGCAGGGCGATGGATTTGACGATACCGGCGGTAAACGTGCTACCGCCGCCAGCAATGGTAATGACCATAGTATAAACGCTCCTTTTTTGTATTTTTCAGGTTAGCCCGGCACAATCCGCCGGGGCGCGGAAAAGCGGTTTACTGGTTTTCCAGCTGTGCTTCCACGGCACGCTTGATATCGGCTACCTGCAGACCGTAAACGATCTGGATATCGGTACCTTTTTTCACGATGCCGCTGTTCGGCAGCTTGTTGATGGCAGCTTCGTCCAGCTTTGCGGGGTCCTTGATGTTTACACGCAGACGGGTGAAGCAGTTGTCCACCGACAGGATGTTCTCCTTGCCGCCCAGACCGTCGATGACGCACTGGACCTCGGCAGCGTTCTTCACGCTTGCCTTCTTGGCGGGTGCATCGCTCTTGGCGGTCTCGGTGCTCACCTCTTCCCGGCCGGGGGTGTGGATGTTAAAGGTCTTGATCAGCAGGGTGAACACCACAAAGTACACTGCGATCTGGCACAGCGCCAGCAGGTACAGGGTGGGATAGTTGGTCTTATCTGCACCGGCAGAAAGGTTCATCAGCACCGAGCCGAGGAGGTTGGTGGTAAAGCCGGTGACATGGAAGGTGTGCAGCAGCACGATGAACAGGCCGGAGATGCAGGCGTGTGCCACCCACAGGATGGGCGCAGAGAAGCAGAACATGAAGTCCAGCGGCTCGGTGATGGAGGCCAGAGAGGCAGTAAAGGCCAGCGGCACCAGAACGGCAGCGGTCTTTTTGCGGTTCTCCTTGCGGGCGCAGAAGATGAAGGCCGCCACGATGCCAAAGTAGCCGAAGGTCTTGGTGAAGCCGGTGTACATCCACACGATGCCGTCCGAGAAGGGCAGACCCATGCTGTACTCCATCATCATAACGATGTAGGAGCCGGTGTAGGTGGCATCGCCCACGGTCAGGCTGTTGCCCAGTGCAGAGAACTGGAAGGGGGTGTAGATGAGGTGGTGCAGGCCGGTGGGGATGAGGAAGCGCTCCAGG
This sequence comes from uncultured Faecalibacterium sp., assembly GCA_934525325.1. GTDB lineage: Bacteria > Bacillota > Clostridia > Oscillospirales > Ruminococcaceae > Faecalibacterium. Next base: position 5,471 of record CAKSZE010000012.1, on the reverse strand, counting down.
AAGCCGTACAGGAACAGACCGAAGTTGCCGGAGGTGGCGATCAGATCGGTCAGTGCGCTGATGACGCTCTGCACCGGCGGCCAGAAGAAGCAGGAACCAAAGCCGAACAGGATGGAAAAGACCACCATGCAGGTAAAGGACCAGCGGTTGCCGGAGTAGATCTGGGTGATGATGCCCTTGAACTGCTTTTCACAGGTGCGGTTGTACACCCAGCCGCAGACCAAGCCCAGCAGGATGCCGCCGAACACGCCCATATCCACCGTCTGGATGCCGAACACGGTGGACTGACCGGTGCCGTACAGACCCACCAGAGGATCAGCCTCGGCCAGCATGCCCAGCTGAGTCAGGGTGACGTTGCCGGCGGTCAGGTACATAAAGTAGCTCATCAGGCCGATGATGGCAGCCTGCTGCTTGTTCTTTTTGGCAAGCGCTGCTGCGATGCCCACGCAGAACATCAGGCTGAGGTTGTTGATGATGACCATGATGCAGTTGTAGATCAGCTGACCCAGCAGCTTGATGGGGGTCCACTGCAGAACGGGGATCATCGCGCTAAGGCTTGTGCTGGTAAGCAATGCGCCCAGCACAAGGATCAGGCCTGCTGCCGAGATATACGACAGCGGTGAGAGCATGGCTTTGGAGAACTTTTCCAAGCCATTCATGACTTTCTCTTTCATCGTGTAATACTCCTCACTTTTTGACTTGACTGTTTTTGGGGGATGATTTCTATTCCGCAGGGCTTCCGGACGCCCTGTTGAAACATTTTATCCGACGATCTTGGTCAGGTGGATGAGCAGATAGACCTGCTCCTGATGATCCAGCTCGTAATCAAATTCCTGCCGCAGATAGGCATTGATGCGCTGCAAGCACACCTCGTTGCGGCTGTCGCGCTGCAAAAGCACCGTATACATGGATTCCAGCCCGGCGTCCTGCCACGGGGTGTGCCGCAGGATGCGCGCCGCCAGAAACTTGAGGTGCACGGTCAGGCGGGTGGTCTCGAGGCTTTCTTCCTCAAAGGTGCAGTTGTAAGTATCGCAGATGATCTCCTTGACCGCCTTGACGAATTTTACGGTATCGTAGGCCAGCGCACCGTCCGCCGCACCGGCTACCAGATGCAGGGCAATGTAGCCTGCTTCGTCCTCCGGCAGCTGTACGCCGCAGAACTGCCGGACAAGTTCCAGCGCCCTTTGCCCCACCGCGTACTCCTTCGGGTACAGCATCCGCGTCTCCGAGAGCACGAGGTTGGGCAGAAAGGTGCCCTTTTCCACGCGCTCCAGCGCAAAGCTGATATGGTCCACCAGCGAGATGGTGCTTTTGCTGCTGAGCAGGATGCCCTGCTCCTCTGCCGCCAGCGAGATGCGCTCGGCGGCCTGCATCACCTGCGGGGTGACGTTATCCAGCATCTTGAGGAACTTGGTCTGCAGTTCGTTCTGCACATAGTACACCTTGGAAACGCGGCTTTTGTCGATCACATCGCCCGGGCGGCGGCCGAACCCAAGCCCGTTGCCCACGAGAATGGCTTCCCTGCCGTCCGGCATGACCACCGACACCGCATTGTTATTGAATACCTTTACAGCCTGCATCGCCGCACTCCTCCGCTTCCATGCCGCAGCTTTTGTGAAAAAGAAAAAGGGCACAAGAACCAAAGGGATGCCGTTGCCGCCTTCCCTCTGATGCTCATGCCTGATCGAACAGTTACACGCACTGATAAATTCACTTGTCTGCTTTGATTATACGAGCCAGCGCGGAAAATGTCAATGCGTTGAACTGCCCGAAATTTAAGCCGAATTTTTGTATATCCTGCACAGGTGCTGCTTGAAATTCGTCCTGCGCGGAACGATTGACAACGCTGTGCGCAGAACGTATACTTAGGGTGTAGATCCCGCTTTGCTCCGGCGGCTTGCCGGGGCACCAGTTACGGAGGTTTTTCTTATGACATCGAAATATATCCGCTCCCTTGCGCTGCTGCTGTGCGCCGCTTTACTGAGCTGTCTGCTGGCAGCCTGCGGCGGCTCTGCAAGCAGCCCCGCATCCAGCGCTGCGCCCGCCTCGGACAGCGCATCCGCTTCCGGCAGCAGTGAGCTGCCCTCCTCCACCACCGAGGCCAACACCGGAGAGCTGAACCCCGGCAACTTTGACGAGAACTCGGTGTTCTCCATCACCGGCACAGAAAACGCCTTTGCGCCCTGTCTGGGCTGGGGGCCCGGGGTATCCGGCTGCTCCCTGAAATCGGTCATCGCGGCGGCATCGCTGCTGCACTGGGCCGAGGACGCGCGGATGTCCAGCCGCTCCCCGGAGGCCATTCAGGAGGCCTTTTACAGCTGGTACGACGGCCTGACCGACAACCAGAAGGAGGGCTTTGCCGAAGCATGGCCGCTGATCAAGGACGCCGCGCTGGATCTGCTCAGCGATAAGGACAGCATGACCGGCCGCATCGCGGACGCAGGGCTGGACGCTGACACCCTGCCCGGCTGCACCCTGAAAAACTGGCAGGCGCTGCAGACCGTGCTGGACGGCATTGTGCCGGAGACAAACGGCGAAGCTTGAACCCAACCTTAACCTATAAAGCGCAATGGGGCGCTGACCGTGTGGTCAGCGCCCCATTTTGTCGTTATACCTTTTTCAGCACATACTGGCGGGTGCCCATGCCCACCTTCTCGGCCTGCTCAAGGGTGGCCTTCCACTCGATGTTGGGGTTGGAGTCCTTGAAGTTGTCATGGTAGCAGTTCCAGCCCGGCTTTGCAAGGTTCGTGCTCAGCTGGCTGTTGGGCAGCGGGGCGGCGTTCAGGCAGGCGTCCACGCAGGCCTGATCCAGCGCCACCGGGTCGAAGGATGCAAAGATGCCGATATCCGGCAGGATGGGGGCGTCGTTCTCGCCGTGGCAGTCGCAGTTGGGGCTGATGTCCTGCACCAGAGAAATGTGGAAGCAGGGACGGTCGTGGCAGACTGCGGCGGCGTACTCTGCCATCTTGCGGTCCAGCAGCTCGTTGGCGCAGTCGTTGGGAGAATAGATGGCGTCAAAGCTGCACGCACCGATGCAGCGGCCGCAGCCCTTGCACTTGTCGTAGTCGATGACAGCCTTGTTTTCGGCATTGTAAGTAATGGCGTCCGAGCCGCACTCCTTGGCGCAGCGGTGGCAGCCGCGGCACAAGCCCTCCTGCACGGCGGGCTTGCCGGCAGCGTGCTGCTCCATCTTGCCCGCGCGGGAGCCGCAGCCCATGCCGATGTTCTTGATGGCACCGCCGAAGCCGGTGGCTTCGTGTCCCTTGAAGTGGTTCAGACTGATGAACACGTCCGCATCCATGATGGCGCGGCCGATCTTGGCGGTCTTGCAGTATTCGCCGTTCGGCACCGGCACTTCCACCTCATCCGTGCCGCGCAGACCGTCACCAATGATTACCTGACAGCCGGTGGTCATGGGCCAGAAGCCGTTCAGCTGGGCGCAGTTCAGGTGCTCCAGCGCGTTCTTGCGACTGCCCGGGTACAGGGTGTTGCAGTCGGTCAGGAAAGGCATACCGCCCTGCTCCTTGCACAGGTCTGCCACCACCTTGGCGTAGTTGGGGCGCAGAAAGGCCAGATTGCCCAGCTCGCCGAAGTGCATCTTGATGGCCACGAACCGGCCGTCCATGTCGATGTCCTTGATGCCGGCGGCAATGCACACCCGGCGCAGCTTTTCCAGCAGGCTGGTGCCCACCGGACAGCGGAAATCCGTATAGTAGACTTTGGATGCTTCCATGGTGTTTTTCCTCCCATATCCTTCCGGCGGCGTCTGCCGCGCGGTCTCTCTTTTGTTCAGTATAGCACACCCGGGCGAGCGGTGTAAACAGAAAATGGAACAGCGCCGTTTTTTCTCTGCCCATTTTGGGGTTGACAGCCCTGCCCTGCGGTGTTATCTTATATCGGTTCCAAAAAACGGAACGGATGTCTATATATAGGAGTACTTTCTATGAACGATTTTGATACATTCCGGCACGAAGCCGAAGCCGCCGTGCGGGTGGCGCTGCAATGGTTCTTTCTGGCGGTTCCCATGGGTCTGCTCTGCGGGTTTCTGGGCACCTTGTTCCACCTTGCTGTCGAGCACGCGACTGAACTGCGCGCCGCGCAGCCATGGCTGCTGTTCCTTTTGCCTGTGGCGGGTCTGCTGATCACCGCCCTTTATAAGGTGACCAAGTGCGAGGGCGTGGGCACCAACAACGTTCTCCGCGCCGTGCAGAGCGGCGAGCCGGTCAGCATCCTGCTGGTGCCCGCTATCTTTCTGGGCACGGTGCTCACCCACCTGTGCGGCGGCTCTGCCGGCCGCGAGGGCGCTGCCTTGCAGATGGGCGGCAGCATCGGCTGGAATCTTGGCACCCTGCTGCGGCTCAAGGACCACGACCGCCGCACCGCCACCATCAGCGGCATGGCTGCGTTCTTCTCTGCCCTGTTCGGCACCCCGCTGGCGGCGGCCTGCTTTGCCATGATGGTGGAGGATGTGGGCCTGACCTTTACCTCTGCCTTTGTCCCGGCCTTTACCTCCGCCCTGATCGCCTACGGCTGCTCGCTGGCCTTTGGCATCGCGCCCACCCACTTTGCCCTCACCGCGCCGGAGCTGAACGTCCGCACCGCCCTGCTGGTCATCCTGCTGGGCGTGGCCTGCGCTGCCGTTTCCCGGCTGTTCTGCTACACCCTCCACTTCATGGAGCACACTGTACCAAAGCTTCTCCCGAACCCGTGGGTGCGGAGCTTTGCGGGCGGCGTGCTGGTCATCGGCTTTTCCTATCTCTTCGGCGTGGGGCGCTATAACGGCGCGGGCATGAGCGTCATCGTTGCCGCCGTGGAACAGGGACAGGCGCTGCCGTGGGATTTTCTGTGCAAGATCTTCCTCACCGCGCTGACCCTTGCCTGCGGGTTCAAGGGCGGCGAGGTGGTGCCCAGCTTTTTTGTGGGCGCTACCTTCGGCTGCGTGGTCGGCCCGCTGCTGGGTCTGCCCGCCGAATTTGCGGCGGCAGTGGGGCTGGTGTCCATCTTCTGCGGTGCCACCAACGTCCTGATCCCCTCCATCCTGCTGGGCTTTGAGCTGTTCAGCGGCGCGGGGCTGGAGCTCATCGCGCTGGGCTGCGGCATCTGCTATATGCTCTCCGGCCACCACGGCCTGTACAGCAGCCAGACCTTTGTCACCAACAAGCTGCGCTCGGAGTATATGTCCCACAAATGGCGCGTAAGGGTGAAAAAAGAGGAAGAGTAAGATTTTGATGCTAAAAAACAGGGGCTGTTGCGCAAGCAACAGCCCCTGTTTCTATACAAAAGATAGATCAGCTAAGCTGCGAGGGCAGCGCGTCCGGCGTGACCTTGGCGCGGGACAATGCGGTGTTGCCCGCCTGTGCCTGCTTTACAAGGCTGCTCCACGCGGTCTCGGTGCCGCCGTAGTAGATGTTCACCGTCTGCTCCATGGGCAGCGCGTATTTGCCAATGCGGCTTACCGACTGCGGGATATA